>DAIUEO010000046.1:0-23230 GCA_036845125.1 Candidatus Eiseniibacteriota bacterium
CAGGCGCTGCTGAGCCACGCAGGTGATTTGGACCGCATCGGGTTCGGTGTCGAAGACTTCGGCGGCGAGACCCTGCGCCTGACGGCGGTGCCCGCCCTGCTCGGACGCGAGGATGCCATCACGGCCGTCAGGGCGCTGGCAGAAGATCTCGAAGGGCTCGACCGCGGCGCCCGGGTGGAGGATGCGCTGCGGCGGGTCGCGGCCACGATGGCCTGCCATGCGGCGGTCAAGGCGAACTACCCGCTCACGCTGGAGAAGATGCGATACATTCTCGCGGAGCTGCGCCGCACGGCCTATTCCAGTGTCTGCCCGCACGGACGGCCGGTCGTGCTCAGAATGTCGCGGCGCGAGATCGAGAAGAACTTTCAAAGGATCTCGGAGCTCACAGGCAACTGGCGGGGTTCGGGAACGCTGATCCGGCCGTGGGTCACGCCGCCGGAATCCGAGTACGAGTCCACCGCGTTCATCAGCGCTGCCGCGCGCAGCTTCCTCAAGCTGGAGTACACGTGGCAGGTCGACGCCGCGCAGCAGGACGGCGTGATGCTCCTTGCCGAGAACAAGAAGGACGGCTCGTGTTCAACCGTCTGGGTCGATTCCTGGCACATGAACGAGACGTTCCTGATCTCGAAAGGCAGCCGGGGATCGAGCGGCGACATTACCGTGGTCGGCTCCTACGCGGCGCCGCCGGGCCCGGACTGGGGCTGGAAGACGGTCATTCGGATGCTCGGTGACGACGACCTGGAAATCCTGATGTACAACGTCACGCCGGCTGGTGAGGAAGCGCTCGCCGTCGAACACGTCGTTGGTCTCGGAGCCCGCATGCTCGCTCATCGCGAAGCCGCCGCCGATCTCGACCCCCTTGGTCGCCGGGATCGACAGCATGGCGGCGCCGATCAGGGCGTCGAGCTTGGCCATCGTGGGATCGCCCCATCCGGCGGGAACACCGCGCGCCACCACCTCGACGACCCCGCCCACCGAGTCCTTCGCGTCGCGCGCCTCCGCGATGCGCGTGCTCATCTCCTCGGCGGCCGCCGCGTCGGGGCAGCGCACCGGGTTCTGCTCGACCTGGTCCCAGTCGCGGCGCTCGGCGCGGATTCCGCCCACCTGCACGGTGCCGCCGTGGATCGTGACGCCCACGGTCCCGAGCGCGATGCGCGCGAGCGCGCCGGCCGCCACGCGTCCCGCGGTCTCGCGGCCCGACGAGCGGCCGCCGCCGCGGTGGTCCCGCACCCCGTACTTCTCCTGGTAGACGTAGTCGGCGTGGCCGGGGCGGAACACGTCGCGCAGCTTCGCGTAGTCCTCGGAGCGCGCGTCGGTGTTGCGGATCATCATCGCGATCGGGGTGCCGAGGCTCGTGCCTTCGAAGAGGCCGCTCAGGATCTCCACGCGGTCGGCCTCCTGGCGCTGGGTCGTGAGGGCGCTCTGCCCGGGGCGGCGGCGATCCATCTCGCGCTGGATGAGCGCGGGATCGACGGCAATCCCCGGAGGCATGCCTTCCACCACGACGCCGACGGCGGGGCCGTGCGACTCGCCGAAAGTGGTGACGGTGAACAGGGTGCCGATGCGCGACGACATGGGAATCGCGGGCCGGAGCGGATCACGGACGGGCGGATCCGCCCGTGCCGCGCGTGCGCTACGAGCGGCGCTTCCTCGCTGCTCCGGACTTCGAGCCGCCCGTGAACTCGGCGATGGTGCGCGCCCGGAATTCCTGGTGGGCCTTGACCATGCGCTCGAACTGGTAGAGGTAGGTCGGGCGGATGTCGGCGCGCGCCTCCGCGATCCATCCCTTGCAGCGGTCCCAGGTCACGATGTCCTCGCCGGTGTGATCGAAGAACAGCTCCGGATGGAGCACCCCGCGGTTGACCAGGGTGGCCACCATCTCCCAGTACGAGGTGGTCATGCGGAAATGACGGTCCTCCTCGCTGTGCGTGAGGTACCGAAGCTTGATCTCCATCCATCCGGAAGGCTTGAAGTCGGTCAGAAACCACTGGCGGGCGCGCCTCAGCTCGGGGTCGCGTCGCATTTCGTACAGGCGGAGCAGCAGATCGGCGTCGGCGGTGGTGGGCTTTCGCATGGGGACGATCCTCGGGAGGTCTGCGGATGGACTTGGCGTCAATCTATCACGGAGCCCGGAATCGCGGGCGGCCGTGCGCGTCGGCCACCGCGATCGTGCCCGCGCCGTCGGGCCGGGTCGTGAGGGAGACGCCCGAAAACTTGTCCTGGGTCGAGAGCACGATCGACGGCGTCTCGCCGCCGACCATGGCCGCGCGCAAAGCGCCGTTGGAGCCGCGCAGTGTCAGATGGGAGATGCCGTTCTTCTGAGCTTCGAGGAATACCGCGCCCTCTCCCGCCCCGCGGCCCAGCACGAGCTTCACCGTGCCGTTGGCGTCGACCTCGAGACCGCCGGCCACCTTGCCCTCGAGGTCGCGCAGCAGGAAGCGGTTGGCCTCGACCACCGAGGCCTTGGTCCGATCCGGAGCCCCCGCGATCGGGGTTGCGCCCGGACGCAGGAGCGGCAACGCGAGGGCAATGACCGCGAGCACGAGCGCGAGCATGGCCACCACATTGCCACGGCCGCGGCGCTCCAGCGCCTCGATGCGTTCGACGAGGATTTGCGTTTCAGGATTCATTCCGCCTCCCTGACGGGGTGCACGTGGGTCAGCCTCCGAGCCACGCGCGGGTGGTGAGCGACAGCTTTTCGCGGCCCAGCAGCAGGAGCCATGCGCCCGTCGCCCCGACGAGACCGCCGATGCGCACGAGCCCGGTAACGAAACGGCCCGCGGCTTCCTGATCCGCGGAGTTCATGAGCAGAACGAGCCCCACGGCGAGAATGATCACCTCGAGCACGACCAAAGGCGGGAGTCCGAGCGCGAGCATGATGGCGCGCTTCCGCCAGTCCGCCCAGCTGCTCGCGAGCACGAGCGCCGCGAACACCCCGAGGTCGAAGGGGAAGAACAGTTCGAGGTCGGTGATCTCCAGCTCGGTGCCGCTCGGGGATGCCAGGCGCGCGGCGAACGTCCCCAGCGCGCGCTCGTAGCCGGGGTGAACGAACCAGGCCGGAACGAAGACCAGCGTGGCCCACAGCGCGAAGCGCAGCAGGAACTTCATGTGGAACGGAGCCGGGGCTTCATGGTCTGCATCCACAGCGCGAAGGTTCCGAACAGCACGAGCACGGTCCCGGTCTGCCACAGGTAGACGTGCGCGAATTCGAACCACTGCGGCCGCCAGATCAGCACCCCGATCAGCGCCATGATGCGGATCGTGTTGAACACGTGGATGACGAGGCCGCCCGCCACAATGCCGAGCGCGCGCTGCCGCCAGCTCGTGGGGAACGCCAGCACCACCGCCGCGAAGATGAGGAACGGGACATGCGGGCTGCAGTCGCTCACGATCGAGACGCTGGTGCCGCCCGCGATCAGCAGGTTGCCGGAACGCACGACGTCCTGGCCGATCGCCCGATAGGCGAGCTGGAGCGTTCCGAGGGTGAGGCGGATGCCGGTTTCCTCGATCACCGGCAGCCGGCTCACCGCGAAGAGCGCAACGGACCAGTAGGCGACGCACCTCAGAAGGAATCCGAGGATCGCGGCGCGCGGCGAACCGGTTGGCTGGCGTCGGGGCTGGGCCATATGCGGGTGTCGCGCCGGCCGCCTGCGGGGTCGTGCGGCGGGGACGCGAGCCACGCGATCTTCACGGCGCGTCCGCAGGCTGTCAAGATGCGCCGACATGCTCAGGCTCTCGCTGGTGCTGGCCGCCGCGTTCCTCGCGCGCCTCCTCGTCGCATGGCGGACGCCATTGATCGATCACGACGGCGCGTTCTACATGGAGCTGGCCGCCGCGCTGCGCGCCGGCGACCTTCACCTCGGTCTCAGCACGATCTGGCCGCCGCTCTACCCGGCGCTAGTCGCGCTCGCGTCCTTCGTGACGGGCTTCGATCCCGCGCACCCGGATCCGCTCGCGCTCGAGCGGGCCGCACGGCTGGTGTCGGTGACGGCCGGCACCGGGGTGGTGGCCGCGGTCCATGCGCTCGCCCGGCGCTCGGTCGGTGAGCGGGTCGCGATGATCGCCGCGGTGCTCGCCGCGTTCCACCCGCGGCTGCTCCAGTATTCGGCCGCGACGCTGGCCGAATCGTGCTTCATGCTGGCGTTGCTGGCCGGCCTCGCGCTGCTCGCCGCCGTGAAGACCTCGCTGTCGGTCCGCACCGCGTCGTGGAGTGTTCCCGCCGCCGGCGCGGCATTCGGCCTCTCCTACCTCGCGCGTCCCGAGGGCATGCTGCTCGCGCTGACGGCCCTCGCATTCGCGCGGGTGCCGGGGTGGGCCCGCCGCGCCGGATTCCTGGGCGCCCTCCTGCTGACGGTTCTTCCCTACCTCCATTGGATGCACGGCGAGATCGGCGCCTTCACGCTGGGCGAGAAGGGTGGCTACAACCTGTGGCGCGCGTTCCGGGAGGAGTATCGCGACGTCGATCCCGGTTACGCGGCGACGGTCTCGCGCTTTGCCGAGAGCCGCGAGCTGGAGTCGCGGACTCCGCGCAGCACGGTGCGGGTGTTCGATCTCGTCCGCGCGGCGCCGGGCGCGCTGGTGGTGAAATCGCTCGGCCGGCTCGCGCGTCTCGTCTTCGAAACCCTGCCGCTCGCCACCCACTGGCCATGGTTCGTGTTGGGCGTTCTCGGGTGGCGCGCCTGGCGGCAGCCCGGTCTCGCACCTTCGCTCGCGGTGCTCGTCACCATGCTGCTCCTCTATGCACCCTTCAGCGTGGACCGCCGGTTCCTGGTGCCGGCCGTTCCGCTGCTCCTGATTGCGGCCGCGACGTTCCTCGAGTCCGGGCTGGCCGCTGCCGGGTGGCGCCGCCGGGCGTCGACCCTCCTCGTCCTCGCCCTCGGGATCGGCGGCTTCGTGTATGCGTACGCCGGCGCGCGGCGGGACGACGCTCCCGAGCACCGGGTGGCCGGCGCCTGGCTTGCGAACTGGTCGAAGGACCAGCGTCTCGAGCGGCCGATCGTGATGTCGCGCAAGACCTGGGTCGCGTTCTATTCCGGTGGACGGATCGCGGAGCTGCCGGACGGCAATGCCGACGCGGTGCGCGCACGCATCGCGGGGAACGGAACCGATGTCCTGATCGTGGACGAGCGCTGGGCGGTCGCGACGCGCCCGGCGCTGGCGCCGTTCCTCGACCCGCGGAACGCTCCCGCCGGCTTCGTCCCGCTCCACGAGATCACGGCGCCGAAGCGCCTCGTGATCTACGACGTCCGCGGCCTGCGGCCGCGCTAGGGAGCGGGTTTCTGCACCAGCGTGTACGTGGCGAAGAGATCCTTTTCGAAATCCATCGCGGAGGGTCCCCGGTCCCACCCCAGGGCGTGGCCCATGGCGTGGGCGGCCGGCGAATCGTCGCGGTCGAAGGCGATCACCTGGAAGCCGGCGCCCTGCCACAGCGCCTCGGGGAACGGGCAGCGTCCGTCGGCCCAGGGCTTGTAGGGCGTCCCCGGCTGGTTGGGCGCGGGCGACAGGTTGTAGATCAGCACGCTTCCGCCGGGCTTCAGCATCCGGTAGAGGGTCGCCACGTATTCGGAATCGCTCACACCGAGGTTCACGAGCATGCGCGGGTTCACGGGCTCGGCCGGATGGATGTAGCCGTTCTTGAGCGTGTTCTTGGAGAGGAAGAGATCGTAGCCCTCGCCCACCGCAGCAGCGATCATGGAATCGCCGGGGAACGAACCGGTGATGAGCCGGACCCTGCCCGCGCGGCCGCGGCGGCCGCGCACGGTTCCGGTGTCGGAGGGCGCCGAATACAGCGCGCGCAGCAGCGGATCGACGTCGATGCCCGTCACGTCGGCGCCCATCGCCGCCAGCACGCGCAGATGGCCGATCGTTCCGTAGCCGTAGTCGGCGATGTGCTTCGCGGTGACATCGGAGAGTCCCGCGCCGGCGAGGATCTCGAGCGGCCGCAGGTACGCGAGCGGCGAGCCGTAACGCGTGTAGTAGTAGAAGCTCTCGTCGAGCACGCGCGCGCGGATCGCGGTGTCGGAAAGTGCCGCGCGCTGGGCCGCCGTCCAGTAGCGGGTCCGCGTGGAATCGTGATAGACGGTGCGGGGTGCGACCGTGGGCAGCTCGCTCACCGTGTCGAGGAACCGCCGGGTCAGCGCCGATTTCGCGAGCGGCGCCAGTGAATCGGCCTCGGCCTTCAGCGCGGCGACGGCGCGACCGCGGGTCGTGTCGGCGCTCTGCGCGCCGGCCGCGCCGGTCCACGCCACGACGGAAGCGGCAACCAACAGGAACGGGAAGAACCGCGATTTCATGAAAAGACCTCGAAGCGCCGGTCGTCGCGCGGAAACGGTACGTGCCGAACGCGTGTCGACGTCACGCGATGACGGTGCGGCCGACCCTATCACGCATCCCGCGTTTGTAGCTGCCGCGTCGGTCGCAGCGATCGCGGCGCTCGTGTCGTGCTCGTATCGCCTGCACGACACCGATCTCTGGCAGCTGCTGGTCGTCGGCAAGGCGATCTGGACGAACGGCCTCCCGACGACCGATCAATGGCAGTGGCCGAGCTATGGCGATCCGCAGGTGGTTTCGTCCTGGGCTTTCCGCGCGTTGCTGTGGCCGGTGTGGTCGGCGGGCGGGGTGGGCGCCCTCTTCGTGCTGCGCTGGGCCCTGGTGCTCGCCACCTTCGGCTTCGCGTGGAAGGCGGCGCGCGCGGCCGGTGCGCGCGGCTTCGTTCCGCTGATCGTCATCGTGTGGGCGTCGCTCGTCTACCGGCTGCGCGCCGAGCTGCGTCCCGAGACCGCGGCCGGCGTGCTGCTCGCGATCGAGCTGTGGATCCTCGAGCGCCGGCGATCCGGCGGACCCGACCGCAGTGCCTGGATCGTGCCGCTCGCGATGGTGTGGGCGAACCTCCATGTGTCGTACACGCTCGGCTTCGTGGTGCTCGCCGCGTACCTTGCAGACGATCTGTGGGGCGCGGCGCGCGGAGGCTCGCCACGGCGTCTCGCCCGGGTGGCGCTGTTCGCCGCCGCCGCGTGCTTCGTCAACCCCTATGGCCTGAAGCTGCTCGCCCAGCCGTTCGAGTTCGCGCTCCGGTGGCGGAACGATCCCATGTTCCGGAACATCGCCGAGCTCCATCCCCCGGTGTGGTCGCTTCACCTCAAGTCCGGGCTCCCGCTCCTGATCGTGCTGTGGCCGCTGCTCCTGCTCGCGCGCCTGCGGCGCCACGGTCCCGATGTCGCCGGCCTGGTGATGGCCGCCGCGTTCGTCGCGTTCGCAGTCTCGTCCCAGCGCTTCATCGGATTCCTCGCGATCGCGGCGCTGCCCTTCGTCGCACGCGACCTCTCGGGGATCGCCGGCACGATCCGCCGGCCGGCCACGCTCAGTGGACCCTGGCCGCGCGCCGCGGCCACCATCGGTGTCTGCGTCGCGATCGGCATCCCCGAGTGGTCGCGGCCCGAGCTGCCGCTCGGCATCGCGCTCGAGCCGCTGTACCCGGCAGCCGCCTGCGACTTCATGGTGCGCGAGGGAATTCAGGGGCGCGGTTTCAATCACTTCCATCTCGGTGGCTACCTGGCGTACCGGAGCTGGCCCGCCCGCGAGCGCCTGCCGTTCGCGACCACCCAGCCCGAGAACATCCGGCCGCGCGACCGCGCGCGCTACCCGGCGGTGTTCGTGGACCCGGACGCCTGGCGCGCGCTGGACGCCGAATACCATTTCGAATGGGCGATGCTGGCGCGCGAGCAGGATCCGGGCGACCGCCTGCTCGACATCCTCGATGCCGATTCGTCGTGGGCGCTGGCCTTCACCGACGACGTCGTCCAGCTCCTGGTGCGAAGGAACGAGGATGAGCAGGATGTGGCGCGGCGCCTCGCCTATCGGACGCTGCCCGCCGGGATCCGGCGCCGGATGGAGGTCGTGCCGCGCGCGGTCACGGACACCGTGTTCCGCTCCGAAGTCGCCCGCGAGCTGGAACGCGCGGTGCAGTCGTCACCCGAAAACGGGCACGCGCATCACCTGCTCGGGATCCTAGCCATGATGGATGGCCGAGGGCGTGCCGCTCTCGATCACTTCGGCCGTGCGCTCGCGAAGCAGCCGTTCCTGCCGCGGGTCCACGAACTTCGCGGTCTCGCGCTGCTCGACCAGGGGCGTCCCCGCGACGCGCTCCGCGATTTCGAGCGCGAGCGCGACCTGCAGCGGCGGCCGCCCGGCATCGATCTCAGGATCGGGCAGGCCTGGCGGCGCCTCGGGAACCCCGCGCGTGCGCGCCGGGCCTACGAAGAAGAGCTGCGGCGCCATCCGGACAACGCGGAAGCGCGCGATTCGCTCGCCGCGCTCGGCGCCCGCTAGCGAAGGAGGACGAAGCGGCGCGCGCGCTCGACGCCGCCGGCGTGGAGCCGCACCCAGTAGACCCCGTCGCCGAGCGGGCGGCCCTGGTCATCGAGACCGTTCCAGGTGTTGGCGTGGAGGCCCGCCTCGTGGCGGCCCGGTGCCAGCGAGCGCACGCGGCGGCCCGCCGCATCGAAGACGTCGAGGCCGACGTCGGCAGCGGCGGGAAGCTCGAAACGGATCGTGAACGGAGCGCGTCCCGGGTTGGGGGCGATCGGGAGCAGCGCCACGTCGGAGATCCCGACCGCGTTCTCCACCGCGACCGGCGGGAGCACGATCGAGAACGAATGGTTGCTTTCGTCCTCGCCGATGTTCCCGATCGGGTCGTAGGCCCGCACCCGGAGGCGACCGGCCGCCGAAGCCGGTCCGGTCACCGTCCACGGCAGGTCGCCCGAGTTCGGGATGCCGTGGGCGAGAGTTTCCGGCCACGACGCTCCCCCGTTGCGCGAGAGCTGCACGGTCACCGAGTCCACGCCGACCGCGTCCTCGGCCACCCACGTGATGTGCCGCACCAGGCCGACCGCCCAGGCTTCGCTGCCGTTGGCGGACGTGACCGCGACGTCGGGCGGCGTGGCGTCGATCGACGAGCGCCACATCCCGCGCCCGTGCGTGGCCGCGACGAGATAGTCGTTCACCGGATCGATGGCGAGGTCGTACACGGCGAGGTTCGGCAGGCCGTCGCTGGCGCGCGTCCACGTGGCCCCCCCGTCGAGCGACGCATAGACGCCGTAGTCGGTGCCGAGATAGAGCCGCGGCTGGGGGGCGCGGAAATCCACCTCCAGCGACAGTCCGCGGCGGTCGCCCGGCAGATTCCCGGTGACGTTCTGCCAGGTCACGCCGTAGCTCGTGGTGCGGAAGACGCGACCGCCGTTCGCGGCGTCCACCGAGAGGAAGGCCACGATCGGATCGGTGGGATCGATGGCGATGTCGGTGACCGGCTCCGCCGGGATCCCCGCGTTCCGCGCGAACCAGGTGACGCCGTCGCCGGTGAAACGCACCATGCCGGTGCTGGAGCCGCAGTAGGCCAGATTGGGTGAGCCCTTCCTGAGCGCCAGCGACAGCAGCACGCCACCGCCCGCGATGTCCCCCGACAGATCGGTCCAGCTCGCGCCGCTGTCCGTGCTCTTCCACATGCGGTGCGTGCCCGCCCAGAGCGTGTTGGCCGTGTTGGGGTCCACCTCGAGCGGTCCGTTGCACCAGTCGGCGGGATCACCGTCGATCCGCCACGGGCCGGTCGCGTCGAAGTCGTAGGCGCCGGCGTTCCAGCGGTCGACCGGGTTCAGGCGCACGTACGTCGAGTAGAAGATCTCGGGGCTGTCCCATTCGTAGGCGACCGGACCGCCGTCGCCGGCGATGAGCTGCGGCCAGCCGATCGAGCCCTGATAGCGCGCGGTACCGTTGTCCTGGGTGCCGCCCAGCATCTCCAGTGGATCGGTCGGATGGAGTCCCACGGTGTAGAACTGGGTGATGGCGAGCCCCGCGTTCCGTGGCAGCCACTCACCCGACGCGCTGCGCTTCCAGACCCCGCCGTCGTTCGCGACCCACAGGCGTCCATCCGGTCCGAAGGTCATGTGGTGCTGGTCGGGATGGAGCGCGTTGCCGAATGCGTCGAAGGTGATGTCGGTCCAGCTCGCGCCGCCGTTGGTGGTGACGATCACGCCCTGCGTGCCGGGGCCATACGGGTAGACGCCGCCCGCGTAGCACACATCGGCGTTCGCGGGATCGACCACGAGACAGTTGTCGTACCAGCCCTGGCTGCCGAGGTAGTCGGGCGTGGCCGGGAGCAGGGACCAGGTGTCGCCGCCGTTGGTCGTGCGGTACATCCCGAGCAGGCCGCCGTTGCCGGTCACGAAGCTCGCGTAGACCACGCTGGGGTTGGAAGGCGCGATCGCGAGATTGATGCGGAAGAACCCGCTCACCGGCAGTCCGCCGCCGAGCTTGGTCCAGGTGGCGCCGGCATCGGTCGAGCGATGGACGCCGCTTCCGTAGCCGGCCGCGAACAGGCGATTCGGGCTGGCGGCCGCCACCGCGAGGTCGGTGCACCACACCTGCAGCGTCGCCGACCAGCTCGCGCCGCCGTTGGTGGTGCGCACGAGGCCGCGGCTGCTCGCGACGAAGAGCGTCTCGGGATTCGCCGCGTGCACCGCGATCCGCGCGATGTAGCTGCCGGTCGCGACGCGCGAGCCGATCTGGGACCACGTGAGCCCCTGGTCGGTGCTCCGGAAGACCCCGTCCCCGTAGAAGCTGTCCCCCGACAGGTGTTGCTCGCCCGTCCCGTAATAGATGATGTCGGGGTTCACCGGGTCACACGCCAGCGCCCCCGATGCCAGCGACGAGAGCTGGTCGGTGAGCGGCGTCCAGCTTCCGCCGCCGTCGCTGCTCTTCCAGACCCCGCCCTGCGCGGCGGCGATGTACACGCGGTTGCTGTCGCGCGGATCCACCATCACCGCGCTCACGCGCCCCGACACGGGATCGCCGGCCGACCAGTAGTCGCTGAGGAGCGGCTGCGGTCCGAGGAAGGTCCACTCCAGGCCGCCGGCGGAAAAGGCCTCGAAGCCCGGTGAGGTTCCGAGGAGCGCCGCCTGCTCGCGAAGGTGTGCGCGGCGCACGAACTCTTCGAAGGGAACCCTCTGGGGGCCCTGCTCGCGCCGTTCGTGTTCGGCGCCCGCGCCGGAGTGGGGATCGATCGCGACGAGGAGTAGCGCGAGAGCGAGTGTCTTGCGACCGAGGCGCAAGCGGTGTCTCCGGGTTCGAATGCGTCGCGAGACTACCACGGGCAGGTAGCACGGGCAGCTTTGCTAGAGTGACGCGGTGACCGCACCCGGGTTGCCGAACGCAGCGCTCGCGAGCCGCATCGCCGAAATGGTCCTGGCGGCGGTCGAGCGCGAGTATCCGAGCCACATCCTCCATGTGCTGTTCCACGACGCCGACGCGCGGCCGCCGCGCGAGCTGACGCCCGCGTTCTTCGGCAGCTTCGACTGGCACTCGGCCGTGCACGGTCACTGGTCGCTCGCGCGATTGCTCCATTCCGATCTCGCCGGCGCTCACGCCGAGCCGGCGCGCGCGGTGCTGGGTCGTGCGTTCACGCGCGAGCGGATGGAGGCCGAGCGCCGCTACCTCGAGCCGCGCCCGGGATTCGAGCGGCCCTACGGCCTGGCCTGGCTGCTGCAGCTCGCCGCCGAGCTGCGGGAATGGGGCGCGCGGGATCGCGAGGCCTCAGGCTGGGCAAGCGCGATCGAGCCGCTCGAACAGCTCGCCGCGCGGCGCCTCGCCGGGTGGGTCGAGCGGTTGCCATGGCCGATCCGGAGCGGCGAGCACTCGCAGAGCGCCTTCGCGCTCGGTCTCGCGCTCGACTGGGCGCGGAGCGCGGCACCCGGCCCGGAAGCAGCGGTGCTGGAAGCGAGCATCCTGGAAATCGCCGTGGAGCACTACGGCAACGATCGGGTCGCGCCGATCGAGTACGAGCCCTCGGGTCACGACTTCCTCTCCCCCGCGCTCGGCGAGGCCGATCTCGTGCGGCGCCTGATGCCACCCGCGGGCTACGGTGCCTGGCTCGCCGACTTCCTCGGCGATCTCGCGCGTCCGGCCGCCGCGCGCTGGCTCACCCCGGTGCGGAGCCCGGATCGCACCGACGGCAAGCTCGCCCACCTGGACGGGCTCAACCTGAGCCGGGCGTGGATGCTCGAGGGCATCGCCTCTGGCGTCGCGCCGGGCACGACCCGGACGGCCCTGGTCGAGGCGGCCGCCCGCCATCGCGCGGCCGGTCTCGCGGCACTCGAAGGCGACGACTACATGGGAACGCACTGGCTCGGAAGCTTCGCGCTCTACCTGGTGACGGCGCGCGGGATTCCGGTGGAGGCGCGCTCCTAGGTGTCCGCGCGGTCGCCGTCGTCGCCCGCCCTGCCCGCGTGGGATCGCTTCGGGCTCGCCGCGATCGCGCTGGCGCTCGTCATCGGGGTCGCGCAGGCGATCCGGCTCTTCTGGACGAGCGACGACGCATACATCTCCTTCCGCTACGCCGAGAACCTGATCCACGGGCATGGCCTCGTATTCAACGCCGGCGAGCGGGTCGAGGGCTACTCGAACTTCCTGTGGACGGTGTGGTGCGCGGTCGGGATGAAGCTCGGCGCCGGTCCCGAGACCTGGACCGGTGTTTGGGGCATCGCCTGCTACGCGGCGTCGATCGCCCTCCTGGGGTGGCTCGCGGCGCGGCGAGCGGGGCCGGGCGCCCGCTTCGTTCCGCTCGCCGCGTTGCTGGCGGCGTTCCATCGCGACTGGAGCATCTTCGCGACCGGCGGTCTCGAGACCTCGATGTTCACGATGCTGCTGCTCGTGAGCTACGCGCTGCTCGCCGGGCCGCCGCCGGGTGCCGCGCGGCTCGCGGCGGCCGGCGCGGCGATGGGTCTCGTCGCGCTCTCACGGCCCGACGGGATCCTGTTCGCCGGGCTCGCCGGGCTGTTCCTGCTGGTCGAACAGCGCGGGCTCCGTCACGGCGTGCTGGTCTACGCCGTGGCACTCGCCGCGCTGGTCGTTCCCTACGCCGCCTGGAAGCTCTCGTTCTATGGCGACCTCCGCCCCAACACCTACTACGCCAAGTCGGCCGCGCACGCGTGGTACCGCCAGGGGGCGCACTATGTGTTCCTCTATTTCCGGAAGTACGCCGTGCTCCTGCTCGCCATGCCGCTCGCCACCCCGGCGCTCCGTGCGGCGGGCCCGGATCCCGCGGGACGCCGGCGGTCGGTCGCCCTGGCAGCGCTGTTCGCACTCGGTGGCACGTTCTACGTGATGCACGTGGGCGGCGATTTCATGTTCGCGCGGTTTCTGATCCCCGTCGCTCCCTTCTACCTGATCCTGATCGAGGAAGGATGGAGCCGGATCGCCGGCGGGCGCCCCCGGCTTCATCTCGCCGGCGCGCTCGCGATGCTGGTCGCGACCGCGGCGCTGCCGTATCCCTTCCGGGGCGAGGGCTGGATCCACGGCATCGTGAACGAGCACGAGTTCTATACGCCGGAGCGGCGGGATCTCGCCGAGCGCCAGGGCGAGACCCTGAGGCGCGCCACCGAGGGCCTGCCCGTGCGGATGGCGTTCGCCGGATCCCAGGCCGCCCTCGCGTTCCACTCGAAGGTGCCGCTTGCGATCGAAGCGGCAGCAGGGCTTACGGATTCATTCATCGCCCATCAGCCACTCGCCGAGCGGGGGCGCGTCGGCCATGAGAAGCCGGCCCCCATGGACTACGTGATCTCCCGGCGCCGCTGCCATTTCCTGATCGGGAAGAGCGATCTCACGACCCGCGCCCTCGAGCCGTGGATTCCGGTGCTGAGCGTGAAGCTCTCGACCCTCGACCTCACCCTGCTCACCTGGGATCCGCCGGTGATGGCGGAGATGAGAAGGCGCGGCGCCGAGTGCGACGATTTCCTCGAGCTGCTCGACGCCTACATCCAGGTGATGCCGGTGCTCACCGACGAGGAGGTCAAGCGGGATTACCCGCGCTTCCGGCGCTTCTACTTCGACGGCGTGTCCGACCCGGCCCGCGAAGCGCCGTTCCGCCGCCGGCTAAACGATCCGAACCTTCGATAGATCCATCGTCGGCTTCGGGATCTGGAGCTTCAGTCCCTCCAGGGTCCGCACCATGATCTGGGAGATCACGAGGTTGCGGTACCACTTGCGGTCCGCCGGGATCACGAACCACGGCGCCGACTCGAGATTGCAGCGCTCAAGGGCGTCCTCGTAGGCCTCCATGTAGTCCGACCAGCGGGCGCGCGCCTCGAGATCGTCCGGATTGAACTTCCAGTTCTTCTCCGGGTCGTCGAGCCGGGCCTGGAGGCGTTCCCGCTGCTCGTCGCGACTGACGTGGAGGAAGAACTTGAGGATCACGACCCCGCCCTCCGCCAGCATCTTCTCGAACATGTTGATGTGCGCGTAGCGCGCCGACCAGACCGGCTTCGGCACCAGCTTCTGCACGCGCACGACTCCGACGTCCTCGTAGTGCGAGCGGTTGAAGATCGCGATGTCGCCGCGCGCCGGCACGACCCGGTGGAAGCGCCACAGGAAGTCGTGATCCAGCTCCTCGGCCGACGGCTGCTTGAAGGGCGTGACGGTGACGCCCTGTGGATTGAGTCCGCGAAAGACGCTGCGGATGACGCCGTCCTTGCCGGAGCCATCCATGCCCTGCACCACGACCAGCAGCGCCCGGCGATTCTCCGCGTACAGCCGTTGCTGGAGGACGAACAGTCGCTCCAGGTTCTGCTCGAGCAGCTTCTGGGCGCGAACCCGGCCGGGTGAGCCCGGGAGCGAACGCGCCAGATGGTCGTCGAGGCGGGGCCGCTTGCCATGCGGCACGCGGAGGCGGCGGGAGAAGTCGACGGCCAGTGAATACCTCGCGGGTCGAAGGTGGGGAATCCGGCGGACGGGTCCAGTACAGCATGCGGCTCGCGGTCCGGCAATTTACCTCTCCCGAACACCGGTCCGCTGGCGGAGCGTGATCCTACCGGGCGTGATAGTTCGCCGCGCCATGATCGTGATCGCGCTCGCCTCGGCCGCGTGGGCCGCTCTCCCCTCGCTCGAGTGGTGCCCGTTCACGTGGCTCGACTGCGTCGAGTCGGCACAGAACGAAACCGAGTGCGCGCCGAGCGGGACTCCCTGCGAGGCCGCGGGCCCCGCCGCTCGGTGTGAGCTTCCCTGCGAGGCCGCGGGTTCTGGCCGCTCGTGCGCGATTCCCTGCGATCCCACGGCCGATCCGCTTCCGTTCGGCGACCGCGCCTGGTGCATTCACCCCGCGCTCGATGCGATCACCGTGCGGTCCGTCGATGCGCCGCCACCGGCGTTGCAGCCCGGCATCGTCCCCGCACCTCTCGAAGCGCCGATGCCGGCGGCCGCGACGATCGCCGCGCAGGATCGCGCGGTTCTCCCGCCGGTGCTGATGGCGCCGCATGCGCCGCCCCAGAGCCGCGCCCCTCCGGAACGCGGATTCGCCCTCGCCGGATTGTTGCGGCGGATTGCCGCAACCCATGCGTGAATCCACTTGAAGGAGGAAGCCATGAAGAACCATTTCGCTTGGCTGGCGATTCTCGGCGTCGTGTTCCTGACGTCGGTGGCGATCGGAGGCGATTCCGCCTCGACGATCTGCCCGCCGGGATGTTGCGCTACTTCGTGCGCGATCTCGGACTAATCTGACCGCGGGGGACCGTCACAGTCCCTCGTGGCAGCAGGGACGGCGCGGGCCTTCGGGCCCGCGCCGTTTTCTACGGCAACGTTGCCAGCGTTCTCCGCAGCAGCTCCGGTGAGGCGGGCTTCAGGAGATGGTCGTCGAAGCCGGCCTCGCGCGCCCGCTCCCGGTCACCCGGTTGTCCCCAGCCGGTGAGCGCGATCAGGTGGATGTTCCTCCCCCAGTCGGAATCCCTGAGCTGGCGGGCCACGTCGTAGCCGTTCAGCTTCGGCATGCCGATGTCGATTAGCGCGACCTCGGGACGGAACTCATGGCTGGCCGCGAGCGCCGCCTCGCCGTCACCGGCGATCCGCACGCGGTGGCCGTCCAGCTCGAGCAGCATCCGCAGGCTCTCCGCCACATCGGCATTGTCGTCGGCGATCAGGATGCGCCGCGATCGGATCGCCGGCGGTGCAGGACGGGCCGTCGCGGGCGGCGCCGTGATCAGCGGGAGTGCGAGGGTGAACGTGCTGCCGTGTCCGGCTCCTTCGCTCGCGGCCTCCAGGGTTCCGCCGTGGAGCTCGGCAATCCGCCGGGCGAGCGTGAGCCCGACCCCGAGTCCCCCCTCCGGTCGCTCGAGGCCGCCGTCGGCCTGGTAGAAGAGGTCGAACACCCGCTCGACCCGGTCCGGCTCGATGCCGCGCCCGGTGTCGGAGACGTGGATCGTGGCCCGTGGTGTGACCGGGTCGCCGGTGCGTCCGACGCTGAGCCGGATCTGCCCGCCGTCCTCGGTGTAACGCGCGGCGTTGTGCAGCAGGTTCGCTACCACCTGGGTGAGGCGTGCGAAGTCGCCCGCCACCGTGGTGTTCCCGGCGGGGAGCCGGACGGTCAGGCGGTGCCGGTGACTTTCTACGACCGGCCGGCAGGTTTCGACCGCGTTCTGAACGACGAGGTTCAAATCGAGCGGCTCCCGGCGGAGCGTCATCTCGCCGCCCGAAACGCGCCCGACGTCCTCGAGATCCTCCACCATGCGCGCGAGCTGGCTCACCTGCCGGTCGATCATGTCCTCCGCGCCCGTCAGCATCGGCACCGGCGGGGTCTTCAGTCGGAGCAGCTGAACCGCGTTGCGGATCAGCGCGAGCGGATTCCGCAGCTCGTGGGCGAGCATAGTGAGGAAGTCGTTCCGGCGGCGCTCGTCCGAGATGTCACGGAGATAGCAGACGACGCCGTTGGAATCGTCCGCGAGCGCGATGCGGTGCAGCTCGAGCGTGAAGGCTAGGACGTCGGACCGGCTCCCCGAGCGGCTCGCGACGGTGGTCGACTGCGGCTCACCGCTCTCGAGGACGAGGCGGCACAGCGAGATCACGCGGGCGGCGTCGGGGTCGCTCCAGGCCCGGCGCGCCACGTCGGCGAAATCGTTCCGGCCGGCGAACGCCTCGTGGAGAGGGCCGGCTTTCGCCCGGGGGTTCGACTGGAGGATGCGGAGCTGCCCGTCGACGACCACAACGCCGAACGGCGCGCGATCGATCAGCGCCTCGAGCGTGCGCGGAGCAGGGATCACCGAGGTTTCGTTCATGCGACACTTCCCCTGCGGGCTGGTGGAGGGGCGGAATGGTACACGCCCGAGCCGCGGGAGGTGTCAGGCCTTCTGGATCAGTTCTCGACCGGTCCGGGCGGTGCCTTTTCGGAGATCACGGTGGCAGCCGGCGAGAGCGTATCGGAGGTGGTGCTCACGACGCGGCGGACCTGGCCGCTCGACTGGCTGCAGTACCAGAGGGCGCCGTCCGGGCCGACCAGGTAATCCGAGACGGTATCGAATCCCGTTCCCCAGTGGCTTGCCGACGGCTGGCCGGGCACCGCGGGGGCGACTGCCCACGAGCTCCCGGAACGCTTCATGCGCCACATGAAGCCCGTGTAGTAATCGCTACAGAAATAGTCACCTTCGTAGGTGAGTGGAAAGCCGTTGAAGGAGGTCGGCGGCCGCCGGTAGATGCCGGCGCTCATCACCGCGCTGCCCTCGCCGTGGTCGAACGCGAGGATGGGACCGGTGAGCGGACCCACGGCGGCACACGACGAGGAGTAGGCGGCGTTGGCCTCGCGGATCGGCCAGCCGAAGTTCATCCCCGCCTGCGGCGCGTAGTCGGCTTCCTCCCACGAGTCCTGGCCGACGTCACCGATGAACAGCGCACCCGTCACCGGGTCGATGTGGAAACGGAACGGATTCCGCAGCCCGTAGGCCCAGATCACCCGCGCGTTGAGGCTGCCCGACGGGAACGGATTCCCGGGCGGCGTGATGAGGTCCGCCGCCGGCGGGCCACCCGATCCGGATGGGAGTCGTGTCACGTCGAGTCGCAGGATGACGCCGCGCAGCGACGACGTGTCCTGGGCAGCGCACGGCGTCGCGTCCTCTCCCAGGCTCACGTACAACATGCCGTCCGGACCGAAACGCACCGTGCCGCCGTTGTGGTTGTTGGCGTTGTCTGGAATGCTCGTGATCAGGTCGTAGCGCGAGGCCGGATCGAAGGCGAGCGCACCGTTGCCGCTGCCCGCGAGATCACCGGTCACCGTGAACCGCGAAATGCGGATCCGGCTTGGGCTCCCCGCGTGCGTGCTGTGCGTATAGATGTAGGGCGAGGACGGCCACCGCGGATCCACGGCGATCCCGAGCAGACCGCGCTCGCCACCGCTGGTGTTCACGCTCGGCACCGTGCCGACCGGATCGGTCGGACCGATCACGCCGTTCCGGATCATGCGCACCTGGCCGTTCCGCTGCTCGATCACGAGCATCCGCCCGTCCGGCAGGAGCGCCATGCCCACCGGGGACGTGAAGCCCCCGGTCACGAGCTGGTCGGTGAATCCGCTCGGCAGGGTGGCCTGGGCCCCGGCGCGGCCGGGAACCATGCCGACGGCAATTGCACCCGCGGCCATTGCAATGAGGTATCCGGATGCCCGTCTCCGGGCAGCGGTCACCGCTCTATGACGTTGTCTCACAACGAGCGAAATCCTCATGGGAGATGAAGCGGCCGGACATGCGTGGCTCAGCAAGGAACGGGCCCTTCCGGTGAGGTATCGGCCGGAACTTCCCCTCGATTCATGCCGCCGGGACTCGACCGGCGACGAAAGCCGGTCGGCCAAAGACTCGAGCCCGGGACCCTGACGGGGCCCGGGCTCGATCGAATCGAAGATCCGCTCAGGACGGCTTCTTGGCCGCCGCGGTGGTGGTGGCCTCGCTCCACTGTTTGATCAGGTTCTCGAGGTTCTTCTTGTTGCCGTCGTCCGGCGCCTGGGCCACCGCCTTCTTCGCGTACTCGACGGCCTTCTTGTTGTCGCCCGACAGCGCGTAGGCGCGCGCCAGGCCGACGTTGACCGGCCACTGGTTCGGGTGCTTCTTGGCGTTTGCGAAGAAGATCTTCTTAGCCATTTCGGTGTTGCCCTGCGTCTGCTGGAAGCGCGCCGCCTGGTGGATGTCGATCGGTGTGCCGGTCGGCGAGGCGAGCGCCAGGTCCATGGTCTTCGCCCCCTCCTCCTTCTGGCCGTTCGCCATCTGCAGCTCGGCGAGCACCGAGAGCGTCAGGAAATTGGACTGGCCGTTCGCGGGATCCTCGACCGCCGTGTGCGCCCAGGCCAGCCCCTGGTCGAGGTGCGACTTGGAGGTCAGGCAGTAGATCGCGGCCTCGCGCCAGTTCTGCCACTTGAACGCCTGGGCGTTCCGGAACTCGTCCTTGAGGTTCGCCACGTAGAGCCCCGACATGTCGTCCACCGTGATCTTGAACGGCACCTGGAGCTTCTCCCACTGGAGTGCGACGGTCGCGTGGTCGGTCTCGCGATCCGTGAACTCGTAGCTCAGCCACTCGTGGTATTCGCACTCGGAAGGCTTCACGGTCACGCGCAGCTGGTCCTCGGCCGGGTTGTACCAGAATGCGCCCCACGACTTGTAGCTCTTGGAGAAGATGACCGTCCATTCGTCCTTGCCGGCGATGAAGAAGAGCCCGTAGGAGCCGGCCGGGAGCATCTGGCCTTCGATCTTTACCGGGTGCGAAGTGGTGAAGACGGTGTTCTCGTTGGCGCCCCCGCGCCACGGACACTCCTTGCAGTTGTTGTATCCGAGGTCGGCGAGCCCGTAGGGCACGAGCTCGCCCCAGATGTGGCCGGTGCGATCGGTGCCGTCGGGGGCATGGACGTTCGGGCTGCTGTATTCGATCGTGACGCGTACCAGCCCGATGCCCTGGGTGACCGAGCTGGGCTGGTTGTCCCCGCTGGGCGGCAGGGTGATGTCCTTGGCGAACGCCAGGGCCGGGAGGAGCAGGGCGACCAGGGCGGCGAACGGAACGCGGCGTGACGGATGCGGCATGGAGCCTCCAAGTGTTTCGGTCGGGTACACCCGGTTCGATCGGACGACCGCACGGTGGGCCCGTTTCCGACCGGCGCAAAGCCGGGAGTGACGGACGCCGGACCCGGGACGGTGGGCGCGGAAGGCGCCGGGGCTCCCGGGATTCCTGCAACCGGCCGCCGGCGGGGCCCGTATGTCAGGAGGTCCAAGCAGGTCGCACCACTTCGTCCCGGAGGTCGAACGTGAAACCAGTCCGGATCGCTCTCGCCCTCGCTGCGCTCGCCATTGTCCCGATCCAGTTCTCGCCCGCCCGCGCCGATTGCCGCTCGTCGTGCCCGATGTTCAACGGCTGGTGCAATGACGGCACGGCCCGCATCGCCTCGCGTCAAAGCCCCCGCAACGCGGAGTTCGTCATCGACAACCGGGGCGGCGAAGTGACCTTGCTGCTCACCCGCGACGTCGTCGCCCTCCAGCTCTCGGACCGGACGCTCCGGAAGATCCGGCGCGAGATGCGTGACAACGAAGAGGACGAGGACAACGCCCTCGGGCAGGCCATCCGGACCGCGGTGTACAGCATCGTGCAGACCGCGCTCCATCACAGCGTCGAGTATCCGATCCGCGACATTCGCGAGGCTTCCTACGACAAAGGCCAGCTGATCCTCGTCACCGAGGACGGCGAGCGGCTCTTCAGCAAGGTCGAGGTGAACGACGTCGACGTGTTCCGCGACTTCTCGGCGGACGACGCACGCGACTTCGTGCGCGAGTTCCGCCGGATCAAGTCGGGTCGGGGTGGCGGCCGGGCCTCCCTCTAGGGACTGAAGCCGGGCAGCCCGCGGGCCGATAACTTCGGGGCGCCGGAACCCGCACGTCGCGGTGTTCTCCCGGCGCCGGAATCCCGGGGCGAACACCGATGGCCGAGAATCAGAGCATCTCCCCCTGGTGGTTGCTGCTGCCCGCGGCGCTGGTCGTCATATGCGTCGCCGGTGTGGTCGCGGACAAGACCGCAAACGCTCCCTCCCCGCCCCCCAACGTGACGGCCGGCATCCCCGTAGAGGAAGCGCCGGAGGTGACCGCCCCGCGCAAGGCGCGCGGAGGGAACGAGACCGGGCCGGAGCCCTCCGAGCCGCCGAAGCCGGAAGCGAAGGAGATCGTCTCCCAGTGGACGACGCTCGAGAGCGCGCTTTCGGAATCCCGCGGGAACGGCAAGCCGGTGATGATCGACTTCAGCGCCGAATGGTGCGGCCCATGCCGCCGGCTGAAGGGCGAGCTGTTCGATGACCTGACGGCCGGGCGCGCGGTTCAGACCGCCGTGATTCCGGTTTCGATCGTCGATCGCAGACGTGAGGACGGTCAGAACCCGCCCGACATCGAAGGCCTGCAGACCCGTTTCCAGGTGGACGCCTTCCCCACGCTGGTGGTCTTCAATCCCGAGACGGGAAAGTCGATGAAGACCCAGGGCTTCGGCGACGCCGAACGCACCCTGCAGTGGATCACCGCCGCCGCCCAGGCCGTGCGCTGATCCGGTTGCGCTTCCGCGCGACCCGCCAGCTCATTTGAAGATCAGGTGGGCGACCCACGTCTCGAATCTCCAGTAGATCATCGCGACGGCCGTGAGATCGAAAACCGCGTGCGTGATCATGAGCAGCGGCAGGTTGCCGGTGGCGGCGAAGATCGTTCCCACGACCAGTCCCACGATCGTTGCCTGCTGGGCGCCCGGGAGGCCCTGCCCGGGAATGTGGACGAGGCCGAACCCCACGGACGTGATCGCGATGGTCGCCACCCGGGCCCACGGGCTTCCGCCGAGCAGCGACCGGAAGCGCTGGAACGCAAACCCGCGGAACACCATTTCTTCGCCGAAGCCGGCGCCGACCACCACGAGGTAGATCATGCCGGGGAGCGCCGCGGTGTTTCCCTGGAGGAACTGGAACGCGCGGTTCACGGGATCCGCGCCGAGGAGTGGCATCACGACCGCCTTCATCGCGACCTTGAGCACGAACCCCAGGACGATCCCGATCGCCACCGTGCGGGCCCAGCTCTTCGGCCGCCCGAGGCCGATCTCCGCCCACGGGGTGCGGGAGCGCCAGGCCCACAGCAGGACGAGCAGGCCCGCCATCGGCGCGATCGGGTAATTGCCGACGAGCAGGATGACGAGCGTCGCCAGAATTCCGACGGGTCCCCACCCGCGAAGCTGCCGGGCGAGACGGTCGTCCGCCGCCGGTCCATCGTTCGGTGGCGTATCCATGCTCCGGTCTCCGGTGTTGAAGAGGTCCTGCTTTACGTCCCCGCCTACCGCCCTCCCGGGCCGCCGCGCGGCTGACCCGGTATGCCTTGCGTGTGCACCGAGCCGCGGTGGCACGACGAGCAGTTCACGACCGGACGCCGGTCGGGGTTGTCACCGAGACTGTCGATCTTCGAGATGTAGTCCGCGTTGATCGCCGCGACCATCCCGCCCATCTCGCGTGCGATCCGCTTCTGCTTCTTCTCGTCCTTGGCCCAGTCGTTCTGCGCATGGCAGTGGAAGCAGCTCACGGCGAGGCTGCGTCCGAACCCGTAGTTCATGATGCGACCGATTTCACCGGCGCGCCGGCCTTTGAACATCTTGATGTCCTTGAAGACGCTCTCGGCCGCCATGCCCTCTTTGCCAGCAATGCTCTTCATCACCACGTTCATCAGGCTGTCGCGCTCGGTGGCCATCGTATCGCCGGGAAACGGCGGCGGCGGACCCATGGGCGGGCGCTGACCGGCGCCGGGTCCCTGGCCGGGAGGCGGACCACCGGGAGGCGGACCGCCGGACGGGGGCTGCGCGTTCGAGAGGGCGGCAATGGCGGCGATGGAAATGAGCGCTGCGGCGATTCGCTTCATGAGGCCTCCGCTGACTATGGAAAATCGAAGTCGCGGATCATACCCGCGCACACGAGCCGCCACCATCGCGCGCTTTTGGGGCGCGGCTTGGCCGCTCCCCTTCCTTGGCATCGCGTTGACCCATCCTCAGCACGCCGCGAGCGAGTCTGTAATCGATCGAGAGCGCACGCGGAAATGGCGAGCGGGGCATGGACGAGGATCGCGAGCACGTGATGGAGGCGGAATCGCCGAGTGTGGCGCGCAACGCCTTGAGGATGTCGGCCGCGAAATCGTCCATGAAGGCCCGGTCGCGCAAGAAGGGGCGTCGCAACCCGTAGGTTTGTCGGGTCAGGAGTCCGGAACGAGCGGGTGGGAAGAGCCGCTCGTTCCGCCGGACGGGGGTGCCGACACGCATCGCTACGCACGAATCGCGACCGTTATCGCAGCCGGGGCGCTCACGCTCGCCGGCTGTTCGGATGACTCACCCACCGGACCGGCGCCGAGTGGGCCGGGGCCCGGTCCCGCGGCCGGCGACAGCGTCACCGTCG
>DAIUEO010000046.1:23240-23828 GCA_036845125.1 Candidatus Eiseniibacteriota bacterium
TCTCGTCGCGCCTGGTGTTCCCCCTCAACAACTGGTGGAACGTCGACATTTCGATGGCGCCGGTCGATCCCCGGTCGGACACCCTGATCGACTGGATCAGCGGCCGCACCCCGGCGAATCCCACCGCGACCCGCATCGTGCATCCCGATTTCGGCCCGCCGCCCTACGGCATTCCGTGCGTCGGCGTCGGAGCCGACCAGGCGCTCCTGACGGTGGCGTTTTCGCCGTACGGAAGCCAGAGCGACGCCGGCGCCCCCGGCCGGCCGCCCGGCTACCCGATTCCGGTGGAGGCCGCGCACCCAGCCCGACTACATCGAAGGCGGTGTTCCCGGTGGCGGCACGAGCGGCGATCGTCACCTGATCGTGATCGACCGCGAGCGCTGGCTGCTCTTCGAGACGTGGGCGACACGCTGGGACGCCACGGCCGGCACGTGGCGCGCGGGCTCGGGGGCGACCTTCAACCTCGCGACCAACGCGCGCCGTCCCGAAGGCTGGACCTCGGCCGACGCCGCCGGCCTCGCGATCTTCCCGGGGCTCGTGCGCCACGACGAGGTGGGCGCTATGGGGGAGCGCATCCTCGTGTTCGGA
>DAIUEO010000047.1:0-22936 GCA_036845125.1 Candidatus Eiseniibacteriota bacterium
TGTCTGTCGTGGCTGTGGATGGAGGACGTGCGCACGTCGGGTCTCGGCAAGGCGTTCCTCACGGTCGTGCTCCAGATCGTGTGGGGCGTACGCCGAGTCGCGACTTACTGGACCGCCCGCCATGTCGTGAACGACCCTCCGGCGATCGCGCAGCTCGAAGCCATCGTCCGCGAGGTTTCGAAGCTCGATGCGAAATCTGATCCGGCCGTCGTCGAATTCCGCACCGGCCGCTTCAACCACCTCCGCAGTCGCCTCGGACTCTTTTCCGAGGGGACCGTCGGGCTGCTCGAACAGCAGGTCGTGCGCCTCGAGAAGCGAGCCGACATCTGGATCGAGACGGCGGGCACCACCTCGGGCGGATCGATGAAGGTGCGTATTCAGATGGGCGACCTGGAGCTGAGCGCCCGGATGTCCGCCGCGCACCTCGAGCGCTTCGAGGGCTGGAAGCTCGGGCAGGCGCAATTCCGCCAGATTGCCGCCTGACGCGGCCTCTGTCCTCCCCGGAACCCAACCTTTGGCCACCCCGGGCAGTCCAACTCCCTGGTGATGCCTCGCCCTCCGGGCGACTACGGCACTCTTTTCAGGGGGTAACCATGCGGGACCCGAACGCATCGATCTTGTTCCGAACCATCCTCGCCGCGATCTCAGGGTCCGCCCTTTCTCTGGCGGTACTCCCGCCCGCCGCAGCCGAGACGGTCGTTCCCGTCGCGCCCTTCGAGTCGGTCACGCTTCATGGCGGCGGCACGGTCACCCTGCGCCATGGAACGACGCAGCGAGTGACGTTGCGCCAGGGCACCACGCAGGACACCCGCGTGACCGTCGTGGACGGCTGGCTGGTCATTGAACGCCGCGAAGGGGCGCGCCACGAGGAAGACGAACTGGCGGTCGAAGTCGTCACTCCGGAGGCGCTCGACCTCGCGGTCACGGGTGGAGGCGTCATTCAGAGCGTCGGCAGCTTCCCCCGGCAGGGATCGATTGGAGTCCATGTCGAGAACGGCGGCACCATCGACATCCGCTCGATGAAGGTCGAGGCCGTCGCTGCCCGCGTACAGAGCGGTGGCAGGATCCTGGCGAAACCCCAGGAGAGCCTGGCCGCGCATGTCTCCCAAGGTGGCGTCGTCACCTATTGGGGAGCCCCCAACGTTCACTCGCGAGTGGAGCAGGGGGGTGTCGTCGGACGGGGAGTCGCCGCGGATGCCGGCCGGCCGCTCGCGGAGCTCGGCCCCGATTTCGAAACCATCCCACCGATGCCACCCACGCCGCCGGTGCCGCCAGTCCCGCCGGTGCCACCGGCTCCACCCGTGCCGCGGACCGGTCGCGTCCTGTAGTCTGCCGGCGCACCTTGAGGATCCGGAGGGCCACCGCGGGAGGCAGCGATCGCGACCGACGATGCAGCGCGGCACGGACACCTGCCCCGTGTGCTCGGGCTCTGGGATGCCACCTGCGTCGTCATCGGCGCCATCATCGGCGTCGGCATCTTCTTCACGCCGCGTGACGTGGCGCGGGTCACGGGGTCCGCGCAGGCCGCACTCCTGGCGTGGCTCGTCGGCGGCGTGATCGCGCTGCTCGGCGCGTTCACCTTCGCGGAGCTCGGCCGACTGCGCCCGTTCGCGGGGGGGCAGTACCACATCCTGCGCGACGCCTACGGCAAGGCGCCCGCGTTCCTGTTCGTCTTCTGCAACCTGACCGCCGTTCAGGCGGGCGCGGTCGCGATCATCGCGATCCTCTGCGCGCAGAATCTCGGCGTGGCACTCCACGGCGGCGAGCCCGGCGGCCCGTGGGTGATGACTATCGCCGCGACGCTCACGTGGATCCTGGTCGGCGCCAACGTCGTCGGCGTGCGCTCGGGCGCCGGGCTCCAGAACGCGACGGTCGTGCTCAAGCTGGTGGCGCTCGCGGCGCTCGTGGCACTGGCCGCCATGATCCGAAGCCCCGCACCCGAGGCACCCGCCTCCGCCGCCGCTCACGCGCTCACCTTCCCGGCCCTCTTCGCCGGCGTGACGCTCACGCTGTTCGCCTACGGCGGCTGGCAGCAGGCGCTGTGGATGGCGGGCGAGGTCATCGATGCACGCCGCGCGGTGCCGCGCGCGATCCTGATCGGCGTCTTCGTGGTGATCGCCGCCTACCTCTCCGCCAACTGGGCCTATCTCGACCTGCTCGGCTTCGCCGGGGTGCGCGACGCGCGAGCCCTCACGGCCGATGCGTTCTCCACGTGGTCACCCGGCATCGGTCGGCGGATCGCGGCGGCCGCGGTGGCGATCTCGGCGTTCGGCGTGCTCAACGCGCAGTTCCTCACCGGACCTCGTCTCACCTGGGCGATGGCGCGCGACGGTCAGTTCTTCGAGCCCTTCACCCGGCTCCATTCGCGGTTCGCGACGCCGGCTGCGGCCATCATCCTGCTGGGCGTGCTGTCGACCGCGCTCACCCTCGGGCTCGGCCTCGACCGCACCGATCTCCTCACCACCGGCGTCGTGGTGGTCGACGCCGCATTCTTCGCGCTCACCGGGCTCGCGCTGCCGCTGCTCAGCCGGCGCGCCCCGCCCGAGGAACGGGCGCCGGCGTGGATCGGCGTGGTGGCGATCGCCTTCGCCGCGCTCGAGCTGCTCGCGATCGTGGGATCGGTTCTGCAGAAGGACGTGCGCCTGGTGGCGCTCTCCGGCATCGCGTGGATCGGCGCCGCAGCCATCACCTGGGCGCTGTTCTTCCGTCGCGCCCCGGCGTAGCCGGTACCGCGACTCCGGCGCTTCGTCTCAATCCAGTGGCCAACGCGCTCGCCCGGCGCGATTTTCCAAAGCGGACCCTGCACCTCTGAAGGCTCAGATCCGTTCCGGGCCTTCGTACCGTCATCGCCACGAGAGGAAGCCGCATGCCCAGTGTTTCCCTGTTCCGTCTGTACCTGCTCCGGGCCATGTACCTGATTCTGCTCGTCGGGCTGGCGTTCGATCAGTGGCCCGGCCTGTTCCACCACCCGCCAACCTGGACGCTGATGCGCGGCGTGGTCTGCAGCATGTTGACCGCCGTTTCACTCCTGGCGGCCATCGGACTGCGCTACCCGCTGCAGATGCTGCCCCTTCTGATCTTCGAGCTGGTCTGGAAGTCGATCTGGCTGGTCGCTATCGCACTGCCGCTCGCGCTCGACCATCGGGTCGATGCGGCGACGCAGGAGACGATCTTCAACTGTTCCCTGGGCATCATCCTCCCGTTCGTGATCCCGTGGCGCTACGTGTCGCGCACTACGTGAAGCAGCCCTCCGACCGCTGGAGGTGATGTCGCGGGCGCGACCGTCGCCGGGGTGCCGTTCTTCCGCCCGCCTCGGCTATGATCCGCTCGATGTCCAGGGAGCACTGGGAACGTATCTACCAGCGCAAGGGTTCGGACGAGGTCAGCTGGTATCAACCCCACCTCGACCGCTCGCTTCGCTTCATCGCGGAAGCCAGCCTTCCGGCCACGGCCTCGATCATCGATGTGGGGGGCGGCTCCTCGACGCTGGTCGACGACCTGCTCGACCAGGGCTATCGGAACATCACGGTCCTGGACCTTTCCCCGAGCGCGATCGCAGAAGCACAGCGGAGACTGGGCGAGCGTGCCGCGACGGTGACGTGGCGGGTGGGGGATGTCACCGAGATCGAGCTCCCCGAGCATCAATTCGACTTCTGGCACGATCGCGCGGTCTTTCACTTCCTCACCGACGAGGCCGTGCGCGAGCGCTACGTGGCCGCGGTTCGCCGCGCGCTGAAGCCGAACGGGCACATCGTCGTCGCCACGTTCGGCACTTCGGGTCCGGACATGTGCAGCGGGCTCCCGGTCGCGCGGTACAGCGCCGAAGGCATCCACGACCAGTTCGGGACCGCGTTCCGCAAGGTGGGAAGTGATACCGAGATCCACCACACGCCGTGGGGCAGCGAGCAGGATTTCGTGTCCTGCTACTGCCGGATGCCCGAGTGACCTTTGGCGCTGCATTGCAGGCGCCCGTCATGGGTCGCTAGATTGGCGGCAACATGGTTCGTGTCCTTGCCATGATTCTCGCCATCACCCTTTCCGCGCCTGCGCGGGCGGACGATCTCAAGACGCTCTTCGCAGACTATTGGGCGAACGAGCTTCGGGAGAATCCGTTCGACGCCACGCAGTCCGGTGTCCACGACTACGACGACCGGGTTCCGGACGTGTCACCACAGGCGCGGGCGCGCCGCCTCGAAGAGGACCAGGCGTTTCTGAAGCGCCTCGGTGCGATCGACGCATCCCGGGCGAGCGACAGCGAGCGCCTGTCGGCCGATCTTCTGCGGTTCATCCTCAGGCACCGGATCGCGCTCGACCCGTATAACGCCGGGCGGATGCCGTTTGTGTCCGACGGCGGGTTCCATAACTCCATGGGCTATGTGGTCGACGTGACGCCGTTTGCAACCGCCGCCGATTTCGAACGCTACATCAGGCGGCTTCGTGCGCTTCCCGTCTATCTCGACCAGAACATCGCCAACATGCGGCAGGGATTGGCCGACGGTTTCACACAGCCGAAGGAGATTCTGGCCGGCATTCTTCCCTCGTTCGACGCGCAGGTCACGGCAAACCCCGAAGAGCATCCCCTTCATGCCCCGTTCGCCGACATGCCGAAGGGCATTCCGGAGAGCACGCGCAAGACGTTGCAGGCGGAGGGGCGTCGGGTCCTGAGCGCGGAGGTCATTCCCGCGTTTGCGCGGGTCGCGGCGTTCATGAAATCCGAATACGCGGCGAAAGCGCGCACCACTCTGGCGGCTTCGGACCTTCCGGGCGGTCGCGAGTACTACGCGGCGCTCATTCGCTATTTCACCTCGCGCGACGACCTGACGCCGGAGTCCGTCCACGCGCTCGGCCTCAAGGAGGTCGCGCGCATCCGCGGCGAAATGGACGCGGTGATCAAGGAAACCGGGTTCAAGGGCTCGTTCGCTGAGTTCCTGCAGTTCCTGCGCACGGACGAACGCTTCTATCCCAAGTCGCCCGAGGAGCTGCTGACCCGGGCGGCCTGGATCGCCAAGGACATCGACGGCAGGCTCCCGGCCTATTTTGGCAAGCTGCCGCGCCAGACCTATTCGGTCGAGCCGGTTCCCGCCGAGATCGCCGAGAACTACACGTCGGGCCGCTATTCGCCGGCCCCGCCGGATGCGGCACGGGGCGGGCAGTACTGGGTGAACACGACTCATCTCGACAAGCGACCGCTGTATGAGCTGCCGGCGCTCACCTTGCACGAGGCGGTTCCGGGCCACCATCTCCAGGGCGCGCTCGCCTACGAGATCGAAGGCGCGCCCGAATTCCGGAAGCAGTTCTATCCCCACGCTTTTGGAGAAGGGTGGGGCCTCTATTCGGAGAAGCTCGGTGTCGAAATGGGGGTCTACGGCACACCCTACGAGCATTTCGGCCGACTCTCCATGGAGATGTGGCGCGCCTGCAGGCTGGTCATCGACACCGGAATCCACGCCAAGGGCTGGTCGCGGAAGCAGGCCATGGACTATCTCGCGGCGAACACGGCGCTGTCGCTCAGGAACGTTCAGACCGAGGTCGACCGCTATATCGCGTGGCCGGGGCAGGCGCTCGCGTACAAGATCGGCGAGCTGACGATCTGGGAGCTGCGGCGCAAGGCGGAAGCGGAGCTCGGACCGAAATTCGACATCAGGCACTTCCACGACGCGGTCCTCGACGAAGGCGGGCTGCCGCTCGAGATATTGCGGCGGCGCATCGACGCGTACATCGCGCGGGAGAAGGCCCGATGATCGCCCGGTCCGGAAGCCGTTGATGCCAGGGTAGGAGCTCCGTGCTCCGGCGCATCGTCCACATCGACATGGACGCGTTCTACGCGTCGGTCGAGCAGCGCGACCGGCCCGAGCTGCGTGGCCGCCCGGTGGCGGTCGGCGGCTCGCCGGAATCGCGTGGCGTCGTCGCCGCGGCGAGCTACGAGGCGCGACCGTTCGGCGTCCGGTCCGCGATCCCGATGAGCCGGGCGATCCGCCTCTGTCCCGACCTCGTGATCGTTCCCCCCGACTTCGCGAAGTACCGCTCTGTGTCCCAGGAGGTGTTCGCGATCCTCCGCGAGGTCACGACGCTGGTGGAGCCGCTTTCGCTCGATGAGGCGTACCTCGACGTGACGGAGAACTCCTGGGGCGAGCCGCTCGGCGTCGACGTGGCGAAGCGGCTGAAGTCCGCGATCCTCGAGAAAACGAACCTCACCGCCTCGGCGGGTGTCGCCCCCAACAAGTTCCTCGCCAAGATCGCCTCCGGCTGGCGCAAGCCGGACGGGCTCACCGTGGTGGCGCCGGAGCGGATCGAATCCTTCCTCCAGCAGCTGCCGGTGGAAGCGCTCTGGGGTGTCGGTCCCGTGACCGCGAAGCGGCTGCGCGAGCGCGGGATTGTGCGCGTCGTCGACATCCGCACCTCCGACACGGAAGCCCTGCGGGCCGCGGTCGGCAGCTCGACCGAGTGGCTCCAGCGGCTCGCGATCGGGGAGGACGACCGTCCCGTTCAGCCGAATCGCGCTTCCAAGTCGTCCTCGTCCGAGTGCACCTACGCGGAGGACCTCACCGATCTTGCGCGCATTCGCGAGGAGATCGCCGGGATGGCGCGCGACAACGCTCTCTGGCTCGGCCGCAAGGGCTTCCTCGCGCGCACGGTGACGATCAAGGTGCGCTACAGCGATTTCACCACCGTGACGCGGAACCACACCGACGAGCCGACGAACGATCCGGATCAGGTCGCGGCGCGCGCGGTTACGTTGCTCGAGAAGACCGAGGCCGGCCGGCGCCCCGTGCGCCTGCTCGGTGCCGGTGTCCACAATCTCCAGGCGCCGGGCGAGCCCGAAGCTGCCGACGACTCGCAGCTCCAACTCGAGCCGTAGCGCGTCGTCGCGTTCGTCAGATCAGCCGGCGCGCCTCGAGGCTCACCTGCATCACCTGACCTGCGCGCCGGATCTCGAGCTTCCGCTTCCCGGGAGCGCGAAACAGGATCCGGGCGTCATCGAGCGTCAGCTGAGGTGCGCGCTTCCCGTCGATCGCCAGGATCTGGTCATCGGGCCGGAGCCCGGCTTCCGAGGCCGGCGACCGGGGATGGACCGAGAGGATCCTGATCGCCGTAAGTTCCGACGTGTCAGCAGCCAGGAAGAGCCCACTCATGTCGTACTCGAATGGTTTCTGCTCCGGATAGGGCTCGAGGACCATGCGCCCGTGCATGTAGTCGAAGGTCACCCGATGCCGCCGAAGGAGATCGCCGCCCACGATTCCCTGGGGATCGTCGAGCGCGAAGATGCCGCTCGTATCCCGCGAGAACGTGGCAATCGCACCGGGGAAGGAGAGAGGCCCCAGGCGAAGCGTGTCGAGACGGCCGACGTCGCCGCGCGTGATGCCGCCCGCGCCGCCACCGGTCGCGAGATCGTGCCGATTGCCGTGCACGTCATGGAGCCCGTGCTCCACCGAGAACGGCCGGAACAGCGTCACCACACCGCGCACGCCGGTGTCGATGATGAGCCGGCACCGGAGATGCTTTCCTCCACGCGGCGTGACGGTTCCCACGGCGATCGGCCAGCCGGTATCGAGCTCGATCGGGACCACGGCCGCTCCCGGCGGGGGAACGTAGGTGGCCGGGTCGTGGAGCGTGATGGTGCGCTGCGCGTAATCCATGACCACGACATGGCGCGACATGAAGTCTCCGCCGAGCAGCCCGTCCACCCGCCGTCCTTCGTAAAGGGCCACGTGTCCCAGCGTGAGAATGCGCGGATCCGACACGGTGAGCGTGTCCCCGAGCGCGCCCAGCACGACCGGCTGGTTCGCGCGGGAGAGCCCGACATCCGCCCCCGAGCCCGCCCCGACCTCGACCTTGGCCTCGGCCCCACGTCCCAGCTTCAGCCGGTCGGCGCATTCGCGCGCGATGATCGACGCGTCCGGGCAGCCGGTATCGAGGATGAACCACTGCGGACCGACGCCGTCGATCGACACCTGGACGTAGGGCTTGTTGTTCGTGATTTCGAACGGCAGCGGGCGCGCGGCAGCGGCAACGAGCCCGAGGAGAACGAGGGCAACCCAGCGGCTGATCACTCCACGACCACCAGCATGCCCATCATGCCCTTCTTCGCGTGGCCGTCCACGTCACAGTGGAAGTGGTACTCGCCGGCCTTGGTGGGCGTGAACTGAACCTTCTTCGAGCCGTAGAACATGCCGACCGGGGTATCGATCTCGATTCCTGCTTCCTTGGCCATGCAGGAAAAGTCGTGGGGCACGAACATGGCGCCGTTCTTGACCGTGAGCTCCACCGGGACCCCGCGTTTCACCACGATCCGGTTCGGATCGAAGTAGAACGAGTGGGTGGTGATCTTCACGCGCTGGACCTGATCGGTGCCCACCGTTGCGGTCACTTCCTTGACCGGGCGGTCGTTGCCGGACGCACATCCCGCGGCCAGGCCGGCGCACAGCGCTGCAATCATGAGCCATCTCATCATGACGAACTCCTCCATGGTTCGTGTCGAAGGCACCCTGGGCTCGTTTCGACGCATGATGCTACCGCAATGGCCGACACATCTGCGTCACGGATTTGTGCTGCAGCGACGCGGATCCTAGCGCAGGAGGGCGACGCGCCGCGCGACGCGGCCGGCGTCGGTGCGCAGCTCGCACAGGTAAACACCCGCTGGAGCTGCGCTGCCCGTGCTCGTGCGCCCATCCCAGGAAACGCGGTGCGGACCGGGGCCCAGGGTCGTCGCCACGAGCGTCGTCACCGTCCGACCGGTGACGTCGAGAACCGAGAGCGTTACCGCCTGGGACCGCGACAACGCGAATTCGAGTTCGAGACGCCCGCGGGAGGGATTCGGGCGGGGAGGCGCAAACGAGGGCGAGGCCGCGCCCGAAGGCGGAACGCCCGAGGGAAGCGTCGAAGTATTGAGCAGCACCGTGATCGTGCCGGCGTTGGCGTTCGCGAGCGCCAGGTCGATGCGGCCATCGGCGTTCAGGTCGGCCGCCGCGATGGCCACCGGCTGGAGATCGGCGCCGTAATCGCGCCTGGCCTCGAACGTGCCGTCGCCCACCCCGTGCAGCACCGAGGCGGTGTACGAGGTGCCGTTCGCACAGGCGAGATCGAGGACCCCATCGGCATCGAAATCGGCGATGGCGACGCTCCGACAGCCGAGATCGGTCGGCCAGTCCGCCTTCGGCTCGAAGCTGCCGTCGCCGTGGCCGAGGAACACGGAGACCCACCCCGAGTGGTTCGCGACCGCGACGTCGGGTCGGAGGTCTCCATCGAGGTCGCCGACCGCGACCCCGAATCCGTTCCCGCCGGTGAACAGGCTCGACGCGGGATCGAACGTGCCATTGCCGTGGCCGAACAGAACCGACAGCCCCTGGGTCGAGTTGTTCGCCACGACGAGGTCCAGCTTGCTGTCGCCGTTCAGGTCCGCCAGCGTGACGTCCATCGGCGTACTGCCGGCCGCGAACACCATGCGCGGGCCGAACGTCCCGTTCCCGGCCCCGAGCAGCACCGACGCGGTGCTCGCGTTCACGTTCATGGCGACCAGGTCGGGATGGGTGTCTCCATTGAGGTCGCCGCTCGCCACCGCGACCGGATTGACGCCGGCAACGAATTCGGTGGGCGTGCCGAAGGTCCCGAATCCAGTGCCGAGCGACACGGAAACCGAGTTGCCCCCGTCGTTGGCAACCACCATGTCGAGGTGCCCGTCGTGGTTCAGGTCGGCGAGCAGCCCGTCGATCGGCCATTCGCCGGTCGCGTACGGCACGCGGGTCGGAAATGTGCCGTCACCCACGCCCAGCAGGATCGAGAACGTCCTGGGAGTGGGACCGAAGTTCACCACCCCGAGATCGAGCGCGCCGTCCTCGTCCACGTCGCCGACCGCGATCGAGAACGGCACGCTGCCGGCACCGGCGTGAGTCTCGAACCCAAAGGTCCCGTCGCCATTCCCCCACAGCACGGAGACGTTGCTCCCATAGCTGGTCGCCGCGAGATCGAGATCCCCGTCGCCATCGAGGTCGGCGGTCGCCACGCTGAACGGCGTCGGGCCGGCGTCGAACTCACGGGAGGCTCCGAACGAGCCGTCGCCGTTGCCGAGACGCACCGCGACGTTGCTGACGCCGGAAACCGTCACCGCATAGTCGAGGCTTCCGTCGGCGTTGAAATCCCCCAGCGCAACCGACGTCGGATTGTCCGGTGTTGGCAGAGCGGACGCCGGCGCGAAGGTGCCGTCCCCCAGGCCGAGCAGTACCGAGACGTTGTCCGAGTTCTGATTCGCGACCATGAGGTCGAGCGCCGCGCCGGCGTCGACCTTGCCGATCGCGACCGATCGGGGATAGAGGCCGGTCGCGAACGTCGTGTGGGGCGCGAACGTCCCATCGCCGTTGCCGAGCAGCACCGACACCGAGTTCGACAGTGAGTTCGCTACCACGAGATCCTGGTGTCCGTCCCCGTCCAGATCGCCGGCGTCGAGGCTGTACGGAAACACGCCGGTCGGAAAGTCGGTCTTCGGACCGAACGTGGCATCCCCGTTCCCGAGCAGGATGGAGACCGTGTTGCTGCTGTCGTTCGAGACCGCAATATCCAGCACGCCGTCTTCGTCGAAGTCCCGGATCGCCGCCGCAGTCGGCCGCGGCCCGGTGGGGTAGTCGACATGCGCCGCGAACGCACCGCCGCCGAGTCCGCGCAGCACCGACACCGTCTTGCCGCTGTCGTTGACGGCGACGAGATCGGGAACCAGGTCCGCATCGAGGTCCGCGATCGCGACGAAGAACGGCCGGATGCCGGTGACATGCGGCTCACGTGCGGTGAATGTCCGCGCCGAGGTGCCGCGCAACACCGAGACCGTGTGCCCCCACTCGTTCGCGACCGCGAGATCCGGCCGCGCGTCCCCGTCGAGATCGCCGATCGCGACGTGGATGGCGGCTCCGCCGGCATAGTAGGAGTCGAAAGCTGCCGCGAACGTGGCCCCCGTGCTCTGAACCACGGGTGCGGGACGGGGCGCAGCCGTCGCAGCCGTCGCGACGGCAAGCGCGAGCGCGGTGGCCTTCAGCGCCGGATGCGGCCCGCCACGGGCGCCGGGCAGACGTGGACGATTCATGCGACGACCCTCGGTGGAACGGGGGTCAGTATACGCCCTAAAGCCCTGGCATCTACGACCGCGCTCGCTTCACGATCAGCCCGAGAACGCCAGCACCCCACCACGCCCAGGCGATCACCCAGGCGGCGCCGCTCCAGCCCAGCAGCGGCACCATGCGAGCTGGAATCGCCTCCGCGGCCAGACGCAGCGCCAGTGCCACCAGCACGGCGACCGCGATCCCGGGCCCCAGCGCACGCGCCTCGAGCGCGAGCGGATGTCCACCGTGGCTCACGATGACACGGGTCGCGATCCCCAGCGTCAGGAGACCGAAGCCACCGATGAACACGGTGTGCTCGCCGGCCAGCGCGTGATTGGGCCACGCTGCGGCCAGCAGCAGACCGGCAAGCGTCATCCATCCCGAGCCCCACAGGCAGAGCGCCGGCACGTCGCCGCGACCGGGCGGCCGCCAGACCTTCCACGACAGGAGCAGAATCGCCGCGGCCGCCGCTGCGCGCAGCCACGCGCCCCACGCCGGGTGCCCGAGCGCTTCGGCCACGAACGCGGCGGCCAGCGCGATCGCGAGCGGCAGGTAGAGCGCGAAGCGCGGTCCACGCTGGTGGGCCCGCGCCAGTCCTGGAATCTTCATCGGATCGCGCATCCCGCTGAAGGTGGGAACGAGCAGCGCCCCGAGTCCGAGCACGAGTGGCAGCACGAACCCGAGAGAGACGAGCCGGATTCCGAAGCGCGGCTGCGGCTCGATCCACCATCCGGTCGAGCTGCCCAGCAGGAGCACGCCTCCGACCAGCCCGAGGACCATCGCCAGTGCCGCGAACAGGAACTCGGCCGGCGGGCGGGCCGGGGCGCGCGCCACGCGCCTCACCAGCGCCACCAGCAGGCTCACGATCCCCACCAGCCAGGCTGCGAATGCGCCGGGCATGAAGCCGGCGAGCACCAGACCGTCGATGCCGAGCACCGCGGCAACCGGAACGACGAGCTCGAGCGGCCGGCACGGCGGACCGCCGGTGAAGGCGGGCATCGCCGTGAGCAGGAAGCCGAACACGAAGCACTGCTCGAACCCGAGGATCATGAGGATCTGGTGGGCGATCCCCGGCCATGCCACGAGCCCCATTGCGTGCAACGGCCACAGGATGGCAGCAAGAATCGAGTTCGCGAGCCCGATCGGGAACAGCACACGGTAGGGAAGCGGCCACGCGGCGCCCGGCCGGACCGTCGGTGACGCATTCATCGGTGAAGTACGACGGTTTGTCCGACCGCCAGTCGCCCGATCCGGGTGACCGTGCCATAGACCCCAGCGTTGTTGTCGTTGACGCGGACCACGGCCTTCAACATCTCGGGCGCTGGGCGCCCTCCGTCGGGATCCAGGTTCACCATCACGCAGCGAATGTCGCGCATGGTGACGGCCACGGCGGGTGCGTCGTCCCCTTCGCCGAACGAGAGTACACCGCCCACCCACTCGTCCTCTTCGAACGGGACCGCGCGCGCGCATCGGACCAGGACGTTCGGACGAAAGCGCCGGGCGTCTGCGCTCGTCCCCGCGAGCCGGCAGATTTCACGAACCGTCTCGGACGCGATCACCGAGATGCTCGCTTCATCGAAGATGCCCTGTCTCAACTCCATCATCTCCACCGGGCCCCCGAGGCGGCGCCCCACTTCCGCGGCGAGAGCCTCTCCGAACACGGGCATCACTTCCCCCTCGGGTGTGCGCACGTGTGTCGGCAGCGCTTCGGCCTTCCCGTCCTCACGCGGCTGCGGAGTGAAGTGAATGAGGTCGGGAAGCTTGCTCGCGGACAGCCAGGGGAACCCGCCGCGCTCGTCGAGCCGACGGAACGCGAGGCGCCGATCGCCTTCGAGCCCCTGCCACCCCATCGTGGCGGCGTCGAGCGGCTCGCCGCGCATGGACTTCACGGGATAGCGGAAGAGTGCCTCGATCTGTCCGATCTCGATCGGCACTTCTACCGCGGCAGTCGATCCCGGGTCGCCATCAGAGCCTCGATCGCGTCGGCCAGGTGGACGTCCGTGATGTGGTGATCGCCGCGTTCCACACGCAGTCGTTGCGCCGTCATCAGGACGTCGACGTCGCGGAACCCTTCGGGCGTCTCGAACTTGTAGCAGGCCAGCTCGACCTTCATGCCGTTGGGGTCCTGGAAGTAGATCGAGTCCATGAATCCCCGATCGCGCTGCAGGAATTCGATCCCATGCCCCTGCAACCGTGACGGGACCTGGCTGAACGTGGCCCGCGACACATTGAACGCGAGATGCTCGACGCAGCCGGCATCGCGCGGGGCGGGCCGGCGGGCATCCTTCCGCTCCTCGTTGGTGAACACGGTGAGCAGGCGCCCGTCGCCGGGGTCGAAGTAGAGGTGGTTCTCGTCCGGCTTCCCGAGGTTCGGCTGCTCGAGCACGAACGGCATGCCGAGCACACCCTCCCAGAAGTCGATCGCACTCTGGCGGGTCGAGCCGACGATCGTGGTGTGATGGACTCCCTGGACCTGGATCCGTTTCATCGTGGTCTCCAATGGACGTCACGGCCGCGCGACGGTGAAAGTATGCGACCGTTCCATCGGGGGACAAGTCCGCGATCGGGCAATGCGCAAGGTCTCATGCACTTTCCCCGCAGATCCTGAATTCACCGGACCCGGTCGGCCCCGCAAACCACTACGGGAAGCCCCTGGCGCTTTGGACCGAGGCACTTCCCGGGCGGTACGGCTCTTGCGCCACGGCGGGAGGTCGAAAGGGCGGGACCGCTTTCCCCACCGCTCGCACTTCCCACGCTGGAGGGTCCATGAGAAGCACCGTTCGCGCTATCGCAGTTCTGGTCGTGCTCGTCTCCTCGCCAATGGCGGCCTCGGCCCAAGTGGGCCTCGCGAAAAAGTTCGTCACTTTGGGAGTGGGCGGCGGCATGAGCGTCCCTGTGAGCGACGCAGGCGATGCCTTCAAGAATGGTTTCAACGTGCAGGGCTTCGCGCGTCTGAACGTGCCGAAGCTGCCGGTGATGCCACGCTTCGATCTCAACTTCTCTCGTTATGACCTCGACGATGCCCAGATTGGAGTTCCGGGCACGAGTCAGATCATCGCGGGCCTCGCAAATCTCCAGGTCAGTGTTCTTCCGATGGGCCCGGTGCGGCCGTATGTCATCGCTGGACTCGGCGCCTACAACCTGAAGACCGAGACCGAGGGGATGTTGCCGACGTCCGTCACCGATACACGCTTCGGGATCAACGGAGGAGGAGGCGTCGCGTTCAGTCTCGGAAAGATCAACGGGTTCATCGAGGGTCGTGTCGACAATGTCTACACTGAGAAGGGCATGATCGACAGCGAACAGATCCAGATGGTCCCGGTCACCTTCGGACTGACATTCTAGAAGGGCCACCGCCCCACGAGTAAATTCCCTGCGCCGGTCCAGCGGAGCCTTCCGCCGGCCCGGCGCACTTCGTTTATCGGCGCCTGCCGTTCAGCTCCTCGAGCGGGTCCGGGAGGTCGAGGTAGTGCCCCGACTTGGTGGCCTTGGTTTCGAGGTAGAAGCGATTGAACGGGTTGGGGGGAATGATGTGGGGAATGCGGCGCGTGATCCGGACCCCGTACCGGGACAGCTCGGCCATCTTGCGAGGGTTGTTGGTCAGCAGTTCGATCGACCGCACCCGCAGACTCTGGAGCATGTGCGCCGCAACCGCGTACTCACGCTCGTCGTCACGGAAGCCCAGCGCCTGGTTGGCCTCCACCGTATCGAGTCCGCGGTCCTGGAGCTCGTAGGCGCGGACCTTGTTGAGCAGCCCGATGCCGCGACCTTCCTGCTGCAGGTAGAGCACCAGGCCACACTCCTGTGACCCCACGTAGCGCAGTGACGCTTCCAGCTGATCCCGGCAGTCGCAGCGCAGAGACCCCAGCCCCTCGCCGGTGAGACACGCGGAGTGGACACGGGTGGGGACGTTCTCCCGGTCGAACACGTTGCCCTTCATGATCGCAACGTGCTCCTTCGTGTCGCGATTGTTCCAGAACGCGGCGACCTGGAGTTGCCCGAAGCGGCTCGGCAGATCGGCGATCGCCACGATCCTGACGCAGATCCTGCGATCGCCGATGCCGGAGCAGTCGTGGCCGGCTTCGCGCGCGAGGGTTTCCTCGATCTCCGAAGGTGCCAGCCCCATGACTTTCTACCTGCCGTGCTCGGCGCTCAGCCGACCCAGGGCCAGCGCCCCGAGCAGCAGGCCCAGGTCGCGAAGCGCGATGTCGAAGTACCCGGGAATGAGCAGCAGATTGATGATGATGCCACCTAGCCAGGCCGCGACGACGTAGCTGAAGACGCGCGGCTTCAAGGCCACGCCGATCCCGGCCGCGATCTCGATGACGCCCACGACGAGCATGAAGGTGTGGCCCTGACCGCCCACGAGGTCGTTCACCACTTTGGGCAGGTACTTGTCCCAGTCGACCAGCAGGTGAAGGAACTTGTCGAGGCCCGCCACGATCGGGGCCACCGTAAAGGCGAACTGCAGGATCCGAAAGGCCTGGTACGAGGGCACCGCCGTGCTGCGCGCTTTGTCCATTGCGCCCAGGCTCGGTCCACTCGTAGCGACACTCGCTGCCGTGTTCATGAACCCTTCTCCTTCTCTCACGGCGGGGGGAACGATGGACCCCAGGAGGGCCCGCCGAGTCCTCCCCGGGGGTTCCCCGCGCTGAGGGGAACCCAATCTAAAACTAATGCATCTGATGTTTAGAAGGCTGCTCGAGATTCGGAGAAACTGTTCTCGTCAGCAGCCGCATGTTTTAGAGTGGAGCCAGAACCATGGAAATCAACGAGTTCGCCAAGAAGCTCGAGAGTCTCGCGGCTCTCGACGAGCCCGCCCGCCGGAAGCTCTACCTCTATGTAGCTGGGCGGGACGGGGACGTCAGTCGCGACGAGGCGGCGCGGGCCACCCGCGTGTCCCGTGCGCTCGCGGCGTTCCACCTCGACAAGCTCGTGAAGGCGGGCCTCCTGGAGGCGACCTTCCGGAGACTCTCGGGTCGAGGGGGGCCCGGCGCCGGGCGTCCTTCCAAGCTCTACCGCCGCGCCTCGGCCCCCATCGAGGTCAGCCTGCCCCGACGTCGCTACGAGCTCGCCGCACACGTGCTCGCGCAGACTCTGGCGGCGACGAAAAGTGAGGGGAGTATCGAGGTGCTACGCGAGGCTGCGCGGGAATGGGGGAGTCGACTGGCTCAGGAAGTTTCGAATGGCTCACGATCCGCACCTTCGCTGAGGCGCGCGACAAACGCCCTGCAGGTCTGCGGCTTCGAACCACTCCTGACTCCGGACGGCGAGGTCGTGTTGCGCAACTGCCCGTTCGATTCGCTCCGGGCGCAGAGCCGCGAGCTCATTTGCGGCATGAATCTCGCGCTCATCGAGGGGCTCCTCGCCGGTCTCGATCTGCGGGAAGTGCAGGCGAGGCTCGCGCCGCGCGAGGGGATGTGCTGCGTGGCGCTCGGGAACGCACCTCACGTCGGCTGAACCAGGGGGCAGGGATGAAGCGAGACGAGATCACGGAGGCACGCATGCGTGCGCATTGGCTCCTCACGGTCCTGTTGATCCTGCTCGCGCCGAATCACCCGGTGCTCGCCGCCGAGCATCATGCCGACTCGTCATCCGTCCAGCCCGCCGAGGCCCGGGCGCGGCTGGAGGCCGGCAACCAGCGCTTCACGTCCCACCATCTGCAACATCCGCATTCGAGCGTCGCATGGCTCGCCGGACTCGGCGGATCGCAGCATCCGTTCGCCACCGTTCTCGGCTGCAGCGACTCGCGGGTTCCTCTCGAGCTGCTGTTCGACCAGGGCTTCGGAGACCTGTTCGTGATCCGCGTCGCCGGGAACGTGGCCGCGGCCGACGAGCTGGGCAGCATCGAATACGCGGCTAACCACCTCGGCGTTTCGTTCGTGCTGGTGCTGGGCCACGAACAATGCGGCGCAGTCACCGCGGCGCTCGGTCCCGAGTCGGACCGCAAACACGAGGCCTCCGACATCCAGACGCTCCTCGGGCGGATCGAGCCCGCGCTCGCGGGTATTCCCGCCGGCCTCGAGCCCGCGGAGATGGTTCACCGCGGAGTCGAAGCGAACGTGCGCCAGTCGGTCCGCGTGCTGCGCGAGTCCCCGACGCTCCAGGATCGGGTTCAGAAGGGCGAAATCTCGGTCGTCGGTGCCGTGTACGAGCTGAACACCGGCAGGGTGCGCTGGCTCAAGGATTGAGGCCGCCTCTCCTCCGCTCCGCCTGAACAGTCTTTGCAGCTGGCGCCGAACGGACGCGATGAGGCCATGCGTCTGACACAATCGACGTTCGGCTGACAAGGTGGCAGAGCCCCTCGACGCGCCTTGGCAGCATCGGCCGCACTTCCTCAGTCAAAGCCCTGTGATTGAGGCTTTGGCCCTCGCCTCTCAATGTGCTCGAAGACGGCACCTTCCTTGCCCGTTGCTCGCGCGTGATTCGGCACGCGCGTCGGTTGAACAAACCCGGCCCCGTGTCTGCACGGCTTCCGCCGTGCGTTCGAGATCGGAGGTGGGTCATGTTGAAGCGATTCGGGAATGCCCCCCAGGAGCCCCGCCATGTACTGAACTTTGCTGGAGCGTGGTGGATGGGGTTGGTGCTGCTGTCGAGCAGTCTCGCCGCCGTTCCTGCGGCGGCGATCGTCGCGAACCTGAGCCCCGCCCAGGACAACACGATCTTCCAGGACAGTGGAACGCTGAGTAACGGCGCCGGGTCCTGGATCTTCGCGGGTAAGAACAATGACGGCACGTCGGGGTTCGCGCGGCGAGCCCTGATTCGTTTCGATCTGTCCGCGATACCGTCCAACGCCACGATCACCGCGGTGACGCTCACCCTCTACAACGATCGCGGAAAGTCCGGGTCCCAGATGGTGACCCTGTACGCGGCGTCGGTCGCCTGGGGGGAGGGCACGTCGAACTCGGATACCGATCCGGGCAAGGGCGCCCCGGCCACCACCAACGACGCAACCTGGACTCATCGCCTGTATCCCGGCACGACCTGGAGCACCGCCGGCGGCGACCACGTCGCGACACCCAGCGCGGTGACCTCGGTGGGGAATTCGGGGGTCTACAACTGGATATCGGCTCAGATGACGGCCGACGTGCAGCAATGGGTTTCGAATCCCTCCACCAACTTCGGCTGGTTGATCATCGGCAGTGAAGCGGCCAAAGCGACGGCTCGCCGCTTCTACAGCCGCACGGGACTCACGCCCCCCGTGCTGCACGTCACCTACACCACGGGCGGCACGGTTACCGGCGCATGCTGTCTGACCAATGGCACCTGTAATGAGCTGACGGCGGTCGATTGCGCGGCGGCGGGTGGCGTGTATCACGGCGATGGCTCCGTGTGCTCTCCGAATCCGTGCGCCGTGCCGACGGGTGCGTGTTGTCACTCCGACGGCACCTGTACCGCTGAAACCGCCGCGCAGTGCGCACTGCTGAACGGGACGTACCAGGGCGACGGCGCCAGCTGCGCGCCCAATCCCTGTTCGCTCGTGCTGACACCCTTCGTGGATGCGCTGCCGATCCCCGCCGTCGCGACACCGACCTCGGGAACGATTGGTGGAACCGCGTCCTATACCCTGGCCGTGAGGGAGTTCAACCAGCAGCTCCACAGCCAGCTGCCTCCCACGCGCGTGTGGGGGTACGGCGGCGGCTACCCGGGACCGACGATCGTCGCGTCCACGGGCAACCCGGTGACCGTGACCTGGATCAACGACCTGCGGGACGCACAGGGCAACCTGCGGACGACGCACTACCTCCCTGTGGATCTGTGCCTGCAGGGGCCGGACACGGAGGGCCCGACCGCACGCATCGTGACCCACCTCCACGGTGGCCACGTTCCGGCGGCCGTCGACGGATATCCCGAGAACACCCTGCTGCCCGGCGAGCAGACCACGTACGTCTATCCCAACAACCAGGACGCCGCCACGCTCTGGTATCACGACCACGCCATGGGCATCACGCGGCTCAACGTGATCATGGGGATGGCCGGCTTCTACCTGCTCAAGGACGCGGTCGAGAACGGGCTCGGCCTGCCCTCCGGTGCGTTCGAGATCGGACTTGCGATTCAGGATCGCTCGTTCAATCCCGATGGCTCCTTTCAATACCCGGCCATGTGGATGGAGCACTTCTTCGGCGACAAGATCCTCGTGAACGGCAAGGTGTGGCCGTATCTCAACGTCAAGAAGGGCAAGTACCGGTTCCGATTGCTGAACGGGTCGACCTCCAGGGTCTACACGTTGTCGCTCTCGAACGGCGCGCCCTTCTGGGTGATCGGCGACGAAGGTGGGTTGCTTCCCAGCCCCCTCCGCCGGACCGCCCTCACCATCACCCCGGGTGAGCGCCTGGACGTCGTGGTCGACTTCCAGCCCTATGGCAACAACACGCAGATTGTGATGCAGAACAGCGCGCCCGCGCCCTATCCGGGAGAGCCGGGCGAGGGCGTGATCCCGAACGTGATGAAGTTCATCGTGACGCCCGGAGGCGGCGCCCATACCGCGCCGTTGCCCACCTTCCTCCGCTCCGTCCCGCCGATTCCCGAGTCGGAAGCCATCCGGACGCGGACGCTCGAGCTCTACAAGGTGCCCGACGAATGCACCGGCCAGCGCTGGTCGATCAACGGACTCCGGTGGGGCGACATCACCGAGCGCGTGGGCCTCGGCACGACCGAGATCTGGCGCTGGGTCAACCGCTCGGGCTTCATGCACCCCATGCACATGCACCTGGTCCAGTTCCAGGTGCTCGACCGGCAGTCGTTCGTGATCGTGGACGGCGTCGTCACACCCACCGAGTCGCCCACGCCTCCCGACTCGACCGAACGAGGGTGGAAGGACACGGTGCCGGTGTATCCGCTGGAGATCGTCCGCGTCATCGCACGGTTCGAAGACTACGCGGGCAAGTACGCCTACCACTGCCACATTCTCGAGCACGAAGAGCACGAGATGATGAGGCAGTTCGAAACCGTCGAGGTAACCGCAGTCGAACCGATCACGGCGGCGATCGGCCCGCAGCTCGCACAGAGCTTCCCCAATCCGGCGGGAGACATCACGAGCATCCGGTTCACCATGCCGAAGGATGGGACCGCCCGACTGACCATCGAGGACGTGGCGGGCCGGAGAATCGCGACTCTGGTCGACCAGGTGATCAGTGCCGGACAGCACGAGGTGACATGGAACCGTCGCATGGCGAACGGACAGAAGGCCGCGGCCGGTGTCTACTTCTACCGGCTGACGGTGAACGGCCAGACCAGCGCCCCACGGCGCCTGGTGCTGCGATGACGGTTGAGCGGAGCCCTGGCGAGCACTCGATCCTCGCCCCAGGACATCGCATCGCCGCCGCGCTGGTAGCGGCGATGCTGGCGGCGGGCCTCGCGCCCGCCGCCGCCGAGGTGGTCACCCTCACGGCGGTGCGAGACAACACCCTGTTCCAGGACGCCGCGGGCTCGCTCAGCAATGGAGCGGGCCCGGTGATGTTTGCGGGCCGGAACAACCAGAACCTGACGCGCCGCGCGCTCATCCGTTTTGATGTGGCCGCGAGCGTGCCCGCGGGCGCCGTCATTTCCGACGCCGCACTGGCCCTGAACGTGTCCAATGTTTCCGATCCCACGCCCCGTCTCTTCACCCTACATCGGGTGCAACGGGACTGGGGGGAGAGCACGTCGGCGGGCACGAGCGGGAGTGGCGCTCCGGCTGCTTCCGGAGATGCGACGTGGCTGCACTCGTTCTGGCCCGACGCGTTCTGGTCGATTGCCGGCGGCGACCTCGAACCGGCGGCCAGCGGATCCCAGTTCGTGGGCGACCTCGGCCACTACAGTTGGAGTGGGTCGCTGCTGACCTCGGACGTGCAGGCTTGGCTGGACAGTCCGACCGGCAACTTCGGCTGGGTCCTGCTGGGGGAAGAGACCACCTCGGGCACTGCCCGTCGTTTCGACTCGCACGAGAACGCAGAAGTCGCCAATCGTCCCACCCTCACCATCACGTACAACGTGTCGACCGGAGTATCGATCTCGAGTCCCGGCGACGGTGCCGCTCTCGCCCCTTGCCATCCCAATCCCGGACCGGGGCCGGTGCGGTTCGCGTTTTCGATCCCGATAACCGGGCACGCGGCTCTGATCGTCAGCGACGTGACCGGTCGGCGCGTTGCGACGATCCTCGACCGTCTGCTGGGTCCGGGCTCCCACGAGGTCGGCTGGGAGGGACTCGGGCCTGACGGACGATCAGTGAGCCCCGGCGTCTATTTCTATCGCCTGGTTCTGGAAGGCCGGATCGTCGCGACGCGCCGGTGGATCGCACTGCGCTAGTCGTTCGCCGCTAGATCCGGATCGAAGAGCCCATCGACTTCTCGGTGTCGTCTGGAGCACGGGATTCCACATCGGCCGGTCGTGGATCGACCTTCCCGTCTTCGACTCGCACGAGGAGCCTGTCCAGGCGAAGGGCGTGGTCCCGGGCGAACCGGGGCTCTACTTCGTCGGCCCGCACTTCCTCTATTCCGCGTCGTCCACCATGATCCACGGCATCGGTCGCGATGCCCGGCGCGTCGCGGACACGATCGGCCGGCGGCTGAAGACGAAGGCGGCCGTCGCGTAGGATCGCCGGTGAGGCTGCCCGAACCTCCGGTCGATAACCAATTGAACCAACTGACCTAGAGGGCCATGCCTTACGGAGGTGTCGTGACTGAAGCGAGACAGATGAAGACCATCGCGGTGCTGGGAGGCATTGGACCGCAAGCCACCACGGACTTCGAGACCCGCGTCCACCGCGAGTCGCAGCGGAGGGTCCCCCAGATGGCCGGCACCGGGTATCCACCGATGGTGGTCCACTACTATCGTCGTGCGCCCTTCCTTCTGGACGAACGGGGCGCGCCGATCCAGCCTCTGCAACTCGACCCCGAGATCCTGCGTACCGCGGCGCGGCTGAGCGGGTCCGGCGACTTCCTCGTCATTCCGTCGAACGCCCCGCATCTCTTCGAGAAGGACATCGAACGGGCGACGGGACTCGAGGTGCTGAGCATCATCGAGGTGACGCTCGCGGAGGTTCAGGATCGAGGTTGGAAGAAGATCGGCGTGCTGGGGATGGGCGAACCGATCGTCTACACGAAGCGACTCGCGGCGATCGGCCTGCCGTACGAGATCCTCGAACCTGAGCGTCGTTCAAGTCTGGACGCGGCCATCCTTCGGCTCATGGAGGGGAGCGAAGACGACGGCTCGCGGCGCGTGGCCAGGGAAGCGGTCGCCGAACTCCGCGGACGCGGAGTGGACGGCATCATCCTCGGGTGCACCGAGATCCCGCTCCTCCTGGGAGCGGACGCCGAGGCGGCGGACTTGGTCAATCCCGCCGAGCAGCTGGCCAGGGCCGCCGTGTCGCGAGCGCTCGAATAGCTCACCCGGCATTGTACCGGCAACGTGCAGTGGCTCAGGGATTGAGCTGTCGGGCCACGTCGACCGCGGCCACCAGTTCGTCGGAGTCCTGGCCGATGCCGACCTGCCGGTGGGTGACGACGCCATCGCGGTCGATGACGAAGATCATCGCCGAATGAGCGATCTCCCCGCTTTCCTCCACCTTGTACTTCATGCCGAGCACCGCGGCCAGGTCCCGCACGCCGTCCTCGGAGGCAGCGAAAAGGTGCCAGCGCGACGCGTCGAGCCCATGAGACCGGGCGAAGGCCCGCAGGGCCGCGGGCGTGTCGCGGCCGGGATCGAACGAGAACAGCGCGAAACCAACGCTGTCACGACCGGCGGCAACGAGTCGGCTCTCGATGGCCTTCATGTCCTCGGTCACCCGCGGACAAGTGCTCTTGCAGCTGCTGTACATCATGGCCGCCACCCACACGCGGCCCCGCAGGTCGGAGAGCACCCATGTGTCCTTG
>DAIUEO010000048.1:0-22394 GCA_036845125.1 Candidatus Eiseniibacteriota bacterium
CGCGCGCAGGCTCTTCTCCAGGAGTTCACGTTTTACTTGAAGGGGCTGCTCCATCCCCGGATGCCGCTTGAGCCGGACGTCCACCCGGTCCTCCTCGAGGCCGAGCAGATCGACCGCGTGGAGCAGGTAGGAGAACGACTCGCCACGCCGGGCGAAACCGTCGAGCGCCCGCAGGAACTGGGACTCCGACATCAGGTAGCGCGCAGTGTGGTAGACGGGGAACCGCAGCCACGGCGTGACCGACACCGGGAACTCGACCAGCGCTCCATCCTTCATCGGGAGCCGGTGTGGATTGCGCTCGAGCGTGAACGGCCAGCAGCGCAGCCGCAGCGAATCGAGCAGGCTCCGGCTCTTGAGTGCCTGGAGCAGCCGCGCGGGCAGCATCAGCGGCGTCGGGTACGCGGAGGCGTCGTAGCGAAAACCGGTCTCGAACACGGCGCGCGCGGCGGCGGCGTCGAAGTCGAAGCCGGGCGCGCGGAACCCGACGCACGGGGTGCCCGAAGCGTGCTCCAGCGCGCGCTTGGAATCCTCGAGCTCGGCGCGCTGCTGTGCGGCCGGGAGCCGCGCGAAGGCGAACGGGTGGTTGTGGGTGTGGCTCGCGATCTCGTGCCCGGCGGCGGCCGCCGCTGCGATCGGCGCCGAGTGCCACTCGGCGTCGCGGCCGACCACGAACAGAGTGGCCCGCACGCCGACCCGTGACAGGAGTTCACACAACCGCGGCATCGCGACCGCGCACGACAGCGGATCGGGCGATGCTTCGAATCCGTAGCCGGCCAGGTGCAGATCCACGGGATCGACATCGACCGAAATGGTGGCGATCGGGCGGGGCGTATCGTTCACGACCGCAGCATCGGCGGTTTGCGTGACGGGGTCCAGCATGGAGGCTTCAGAAATCCGCCGAAGGCGCTTGTATCGTGGGGCCCGCCTCCCTATGTTTAGGCCCGTCCTGAGGGGCGGTGGCTCAAGGAAGACGCCGTCGAGGCCGATAGTTCCCGGGGAATCACGCAGGCGCCGGGCCGGTCCCGTTTTCCCGCCGCGAGCCCCTACCGCTCACAACCAGGGATGCCCTCGGTGCTCAACGCAGCAGTCATTGGTGGCGGTATCTCCGGACTCGCCAGCGCCTACCGGATCGCCGGTCTCGGCCATCGCGTCACCGTCCTCGAGAGCGAGGACTACCTCGGCGGCCTCGGCACCACCTTCCCCTACCAGAACGGCCACCTCGAGCGCTTCTATCACTGCATCCTGCCGAACGACGGCGCGCTCATCGGCTTCATCAAGGACCTCGGGCTCGGCAACGATCTGCTGTGGCGCGAGACCAAGATGGGGTTCATGTACCAGCGGGCGACGTATCCGCTCAACACCGCCATGGATCTCCTGCGCTTCTCGCCCCTGACCTTCCCGGAGCGGCTGCGCATGGGTCTCATGGGGATCCGCGCACGCTACTCCGGACTCAACCCCGAGCTGGACGGCGTGACCGCCGCCGACTGGGTGCGCGGCATGGCGGGCCAGCGCGCGTTCGACATCCTGTGGAAGCCGCTCCTTTCGGCCAAGATCGGTGACCACTACGCCGCGCTGCCGGCACTCTGGCTATCGAGCCGCATGAACCGCGAGAAGAACACCGGGCCCGAGCAGAAGGGCTGCCTCCGCAGCGGCTACCGCTCGCTGATCGACGCGTTCAAGAGCGGGCTCGAAGGACGCGGCGCCTCGATCCGCCTGAAGACCCGCGTCGACGCGATCGAGCGGAACGGCGAGGGCATGGCGATCCGCTTCAGCGACGGGCGGGTCGAGCACTTCGACTTCGTGGTTTCCACCGTGCCGCTCGTGCTGTTCCAGCAGATGACCCGCGGACTCGAGCTCGATCCCGCGCTCGCCGGGCTCAAGCTCGACTACCAGGGCGTGATCAGCGGCGTGTTCCTCACCAAACTGCCGCTCACCCACTACTACTGGATGCCGTTCGTGGACAGCGGCGCGACCTCGCAGGGCGCGATCGAGATGTCGAACCTGGTGCCGCTCGAGCGCTCGAACGGGCTCCACGTGAACTACCTCGTGAACTACACGCACCGCTCGGGCGAGCTCTTCGCCCGTTCGGATCGCGAGCTGCTCGACGGCTACCGCCGGGATCTCGAGGCGCTCTACCCGGAGGCGAGTCGGACGATCGTGGACGAGTTCCTGTTCCGGGCGCCGTACGTCGAGCCCATCTGGACGGTGAACTACAACCGCTCGAAGCCTCCGGCCGCGGTGATTCCGGGCCGGCTCTACCTGTCCTGCACCGCGCAGCTCTATCCGCGGGTCAACTCGTGGAACTCCTGCTGCGAGATCGTGGAGGCGATGATGCCCCGGCTCGCTTCCGAGACCGCGGCGCTGGCCGCCGAGCGGAAGTCGGCGATCGCATGATCTTCGTCATCTTCCCCGCCTACAACGAGGAGAAGGTCATCCGTCCGACGCTGCTGGCACTGGCGGCGGCCTATCGTGGCCGCGAGCACGAGGTGCGCGCGGTGCTGGTGGACGACGGCAGCAGCGACCGCACGATCGAGGAGGCGAACCGTGCCGTGCAGGAAACCGGCGGGCGGCTGTCGCTCACCGTGCTCCAGCACGAGGTCAATCGCGGGCTCGGGGCCGGGCTCCGCACCGGGATCTACTGGTGCCTCGACCAGGCGAAGGACGACGACATCCTCGTGACGCTCGATGCCGACAACACCCATCCGCCCGCGCTGATTCCCACGCTGGTCGGCCGGGTGCGCGAGGGCTACGACCTCGCGATCGCTTCGCGTTACCGGGTGGGCAGCGAAGTGCACGGGGTGCCGGGTTACCGGCGCGCCCTCTCGGACGTCGGCCGCCTGATCTTCCAGGGGATGTTCTACTTCCCGGGCGTGCGCGACTACACCTGCTGCTTCCGGGCGTACAGCGTGCCGCTGCTCCGGCGGGCCCGTCTCGTGTACGGCGACGAGCTGTGCACCGCGCGCGGCTTCGAGGCGGTGATGGACATCCTGCTCAAGCTGCGGCCGCTCGGCGTGCGCGCCGTCGAGATCCCGTTCAACCTCGACTACGGCGAGCGCGTGGGCCAGAGCAAGATGAAAGTGATGAAGACGATCCGCACGACGCTGGCGCTGCTCGGCCAGCGCTGGTTGCAGGGCTTCACCACCCTGTCGAAGGGCCGGATCCGCGCACGGCTCGAGGCAGCGGAGGCGGCGGCCCGGGCTGCCGGATCCGCACGCTCCCCGGGCCGCGACTCCGCGGTCCCGGCCGAGCGCATTTCGTGAAGATCGGTATCGTCGTCGGGACCCGTCCCGAAATCATCAAGATGGCGCCGGTGATCCGTGCGTGCATCGAGCGCAAGACGCCGTACGTGCTGATCCACACCGGGCAGCACTACTCCTTCGAGATGGACGGCGTGTTCTTCCAGGAGCTCGGGCTTCCTCGGCCGCACACCAACCTCGAGGTCGGCTCCGGAACCCAGGCCTACCAGGTGGGGCGCATCGTGCTCGGCATGGCGCCGATCCTCGAGGAGGAGCGGCCCGACGTCCTGCTGGTCGAGGGCGACACCAACTCGGTGCTGGCCGGCGCGCTGTGCGCGAACAAGCTCGGCATCAAGGTCGGGCACGTCGAGGCCGGGCTCCGCTCCTACGACCGCAACATGCCGGAGGAGATCAACCGCATCCTCACCGACCACGTCTCGGACTACCTCTTCGCCCCGACCGCGGGCGCCCACACCATCCTGCGCGGCGAGGGCGTGGCCGAGAGCCGCATCTTCGTCACCGGGAACACGGTGGTGGACGAGCTGCTGCTCCAGCGCGAGCGCGCGGCGCAGCCCGATCTCTTCCGCCGCTTCGATGTCGAGCCCGGGAAGTACGCGCTCGCCACCGTCCACCGCATGGAGAACACCGACCATCCCGAGCGGCTCAAGGGGATCTTCGAGGGCCTGGCCGGCGCGGCCCGCGCGCTCGACGTGCCGGTGCTCGCCGCACTCCACCCCCGCACCTCGGCGCGTCTCGAGAAACTCGGATTCCAGGTGAACGGTTCGATCCGCATGCTGCCCCCGCTCGGCTACCTCGACTTCCTCGGCCTCCATTCGCGCGCCGCGATCACGCTCACCGACTCGGGCGGCCTCCAGGAGGAGGCGTGCACGCTCAAGGTGCCGTGCGTGACGCTGCGCGACAACACCGAGCGTCCCGAGTCGGTTGAAGTCGGCGCCAACGTGCTGGCCGGCGCCGATCCCGAGCGCATCGTCGCGCTCGCCCGCGACATGAGCCGACGACCGCGCGACTGGAAGAATCCGTTCGGCGACGGCCGGAGCGGGCTCCGCATCGTGGACATCCTCCTCGAACGCGGGTGAACCCCGGCCCCCGAGCCGCCGGCCCGCCGGAGACGGCGCCGGCCCTCGCCCCCCGCGCCGCCTGGACGGTGCTCACCGTCTTCGCTTTTGCCTACGTCGTCGCGTTCGTCGCGATCGCGCTGCTGCGCATGCGCTATCCGTTCGAGCTGGAATGGATGGAAGGCGGCGTGCTGGACCTGATCGAGCGGGTGCGCGCGGGCCAGCCGCTCTACGTCGAGCCGAGCCTCGATTTCACGCCCTTCATCTATCCCCCGCTCTACTTCTGGATGGGGGCCGCGGCGGCCCAGGTCCTCGGCACCGGGTTCTTCGCGCTCCGTCTGCTCTCGTTCCTGGCGACCCTCGGGATCCTGGTCGCGATCTACGCGACCGTGAGCCGCTCCGAGCGGATGCGGCTGCCGGGCCTGCTGGCGGCCGGGCTGTTCGCGGCGAGCTACCGCGAGGGCGGGGCATGGCTCGACCTCGCGCGGGTGGACGCACTCTGTCTCGCCTTCGTCTCGGCCGGGATCTGGGCGGTGCGCCGGCCCGGGAATGCGTGGGTGCACGGCGCGCTCGCGGGCGCCGCGTTCGCGCTCGCCGCGCTCACCAAGCAGTCGGCGCTGTTCATCGCGGCACCCGTCGCGCTCGTGCTGCTCGTCACCGAATGGCGGCGCGGCACCGCCCTGCTCGCGACGCTCGCCGTGCTGGCGGGCGGCGCCACGCTGATGCTCGACGCATCGAGCACGGGCTGGTACCGCTACTACGTCTTCGAGCTGCCGCGCGACCACCCGGTCATTCCCCAGCTCCTGCGCGGGTTCTGGACGACGGATCTCCTCGGCGTGTTCGCGATCGCGCTGGTGTTCGGCGCGGTGCACGTCTTCCTGCGGGGCCGCGAGCGCTGGCGTGACGTGGCGCGCGACATCGCGATCGTCGCGGGGCTCTTGCTCACGGCGTACGTCACGAAGATCCGGGTCGGGAGCTACGACAATCTCGTGATCCCGGCGCACCTCGCGGCCGCCCTGTGCTTCGGCTGGGGGATCGGCGCGATCGCCGAATCGGCGCCCGCGCTGCCTGCGGCACGGCGCACGTCGCTGCTCGGGCTCGCCTGCTTCCTCGGCTTCGTCCAGTTCACACTGCTCCTCTACAAGCCGTGGAAGCAGGTCCCGCCCGAGAGCGAGGCGGCCGCCGGGCGGCAGGTGGTGGCGAGCCTCGAGCGGGTGGACGGCGACGTGTGGATCCCCGCGCACGGCTACCTGGCGCGTATGGCGGGCAAGCGCTCTTTCTCGCACGAGCTGGCGCTGGTGGACGTGCTGCGCCCGGCCGGCACGCCGCAGCGCGAAGCGCTGCTCGTGAAGATCCGCGCGGCGCTCCGCGAGCGTCGGTTTGCGCTGGTCGTCCTCGATCACACCGGCTGGCTCAAGGACGAGGTCGAGCCGTACTACGATCACACGGCGCAGATGTTCGCGAAGGAGGAACCGGACCTGTTCTGGTCGTGGACCGGATTCCGCACGCGGCCGGACTTCGTGTGGACGCCGAAGCCGGACGGAGCCCGACCTTGAACCGTTCGGGGGCCGAACGATGAACGCAGCGGATGCCGCGGTGAAACCGGCCCCGGACGGAGCCGGACGCTTCTCGATCTTCGCCGTCCTGGTCGTGGCGGCGGCCGTGCGCCTCCACGGGCTCGGCGCCCGCAGCGTGTGGCTCGACGAGGGCTTCACCTGGACCACCGCGAGCGCGCCGCTCCTCGAGCTGATCCGGATCTGCGCCACCGAGGACGCGACGCCGCCGCTCTCCTACGTCCTCACCGGCTGGTTCCTGAAGCTCGGCGACACCGAAGTCATGCTGAGGATGCTGTCGTGCCTCGCTTCGATCGGCCTCGTGTGGCTCACGTATCGCCTGGCGCGGCTCTTCACGGACCGCACGGTTGCGGTGACCGCGGCGCTCCTGACCGCGCTCTCTCCGTTCCAGGTGATGTACGCGCAGGAGGCGCGCAGCTACACGCTGGTGGGCTTCATGGTCGTGGCCTCGACCTATTTCTTCCTGCGGGCTTCGCTGCGCGGGCGTAGGAAGGACTGGTTCTTCTACGCCGCGACGCTGGTGGTCGGCCTCTACACGCAGGCCCTCGTGGCGCTCGGGCTCCAGATCCAGGTCGGGCTCTTCGTGTTCCTGCCCGCCCTGCGCCGGGGCTTCCGACCCTGGCTCGCCGCCCTGGCGGTCTCGTTCGTGCTCTACGTTCCGTGGCTGGTGGCCGCCGCCACCCAGACCAGTCACCTCGCCGTGAGCCACTGGTACCTGGAGAAGCCGGGTCCGCGCGAGATCTTCCACGTCGTGCGCGGCATCGCGATCGCCCCGATCCCGCTCGTCACCGCGTCCGATCTCGCGGCGACGCCGGGGCTCGATCAGCTCCTGCCGCGCGGGGTCGCCCAGGCCCTGCTCCTCCTGCTGACGGGCGTGCCGGCGCTGATCGGCGCGGTGATCGCCCTGCGTTCCGACGATCGCGGCCGGCTCGCGCGGGTCGGGCTCCTCGGGCTCCTGCTGCCGCTCGGTTCGGTGGCCGTGCTCTCGATGATCTCGCCGCGGCTCCTGCCGCGGTTCTTCGTGTTCGAGAACCCGTTCCTCAGCCTGCTGACCGTGGCCGGGATCGCCGCGCTCCCGGCGGCGCGCCTGCGGACCGCATGGGCCGTGCTGCTGATCGCCCTCGGGTTCTACGGCATCGCGCGCTACGACAGCGACTACACCAAGGAGCGCTGGCGCGAAGCCGTGCGCTTCGTGGACGTCCACGGCATGACGGGCCGCAAGGCCGCTCTCGTCACCTTCGACATCGATCCGTTCACCTTCTACAACACGAAGCTCCAGCACCCCATGCCGGCCTTCGAGTACTCGCATCCCGCCGTACCCTTCTCACACCAGTTCACCCCGGCGCAGCTCCGCGAGATGGAGCAGAAGGCCGCGATCTCGACCCGGGACTTCGACGAAATCTGGCTGCTGGTGCGCGATCCCAAGTCCGACTCACGCCTCGAGGCCGTCCGCGAGGCGTCGGCGGTGGCTGCCCAGGGCCGGCGGCTCGTCGGCGAGTGGCGCTGGGATGCTTCCGGCGGGCCGGTGCGGGTGACGTGCTGGCGCCGGTGAAAGTCACCCGTTAGTCTTCCCGCCTCCCTGAAGAATCGCCCCGCCGCGCGAGTCGCGGCGCTTCCGGAGGCCCACATGCCCGCCAAGATCGGGGCCGTTGCCGCTTTCGCGCTGGTCTGCGTGCTGGCGCTGGCACCGGCGTGCGTCCTGGGCGACGAGCTTCCGGCGGATCCTGCGGCCGCGATGCCCGCCACGACCGCCCCTGCCCCATCCAACGGCCGCCTCACCCACTACTTCTACGAGGGCCGGAAGTACGGCAGCGAGCAGCTCGTGCACCCGCTCCGCACGATCGTGAACGGCGGGCTCGGCATCCTCCAGCTCGACAACCGCGACGATCGCGTGGACGAGATCGACTTCAAGCACGGCTGGCAAATCGTCTCGAAGAACGTGGGCAACCCGATCGCCTCGATCGAGAACGAGGGCTGGGACCGTTTCCTCAAGCAGGAGATCGCCCCCTTCAGCACCTCCGTCGAGGGCGCGCGCTACTGGCCCAACTACACGCTTCACGTGGTGGGCGGCGGCATGAGCTACCGGCTGTGCGCGGAATGGTTCGACTACCACGGATCGAGTCATCCACGCCTGCTCGCGGCCGGGACGATCTTCGCCTACCACGTCCTGAATGAAGTCGTGGAAGGCGCCGACTACACCGGCTACACGACCGATCCGGTCGCCGATCTCATGATCTTCGACCCGCTGGGGATCGTGCTGTTCGAGTTCGAAGGGGTCTCCCGCTTCTTCGGAAAGACCCTCAGCATGGCGGAGTGGTCGTACCAGCCGATCTACGACCCGGTGACGCACCGCCTCGAGAACGTCGGCCAGAACTTCGTCGTCCGCTATCCGTTTCCCGGCGCGCTCAACCGCTGGAGCCTGATGTACACCTTCGGCACCCACGGCGAGATGGGGCTCTCGAAGAAGTTCGACAACGGCGACAGCTGGTCCTTCTGTGGCGGATTCGGCGCCTCGACGCTGCAGGATCTCGGCGATGGTGTGCGCACGGTGGACCTGGTGCCGGCCGCGGGCCTCTTCTGGGATCGCCACAATTCGCTGATGGCGTCGCTGCTCTACGCGAAGACCAAGGCGTACCAGTGGCGCCTGAACCTCTACCCGGGCGTGCTGCCGCTGGGTGCCCCGATGCCCGGGCTCTTCGTGGCGGCGAGCCACGAGGGCCGCCTCGCAGCCGGCGTCACGATCGGAGCGTTGCCGGGAATCCCGGTGGGAATCGGCGGCACAGTCTCGGACTAGACCCGCGCGTCAATACCCGGGTCCGGGCTGCATGGGCCGAACCGGACTCACCAGGCCGGGCACATCGAGCCCGGCGAAGCGGTAGGACAGCGAGATCATCAACCCGCTGGATCGGCTGAAAGTTTCTTCGCCGGTCGCGTAGTCATTGTGGAACTGTCCCGTGGTGAAACCGATGCCGAGGCGCAGGTGGTCCTCGAGGAAATAGCTCAGGTTGACGCGGGCTGAGGCCGACCAGTAATCGATCTGCGGGGCATAGGATCTGAAATAGCTGGCCGACGCGTCGGCCTGCCAGCGCTCCGCCACGATCCAGGTGAAGGCCCCGAATCCGTCGATGTTCTGGTGATCCTGGGGATCCTCGGTGTCGAACAGCGCCGAGACGGCGCCATCGAGCTGCCACCGTGGCCCAAGCGGAACATGAGCTTCGGCGGTGCCCCCCGCCAGGAGATCGGTGTTCGAATCGCGCCGGTCGTCCGACACCTGGATAGAGGTCTCGGTTCGAGTGGTGTCCACCACGGTGACCTGATGGGTGAATTGGGACGACTGCAGGCTCGCATCGGTGTAGTCCACCCGCAGCGTCGGGCCCACGGCGTATCCTGCGCGGCGCAGGACGAAGCGGTCCGGGCCGGCGGGTTGCAGGGCATGGAGCAGCGCGTAGGCGTCGAAACCCGCCTCCCCGAGCGCACCTTCCTCCCGGAGCAGCCGCTCCACTTCCTGCCAGAAGAACTTGTCGGGGAAGTCGTGAACCACGCCGTAGGGATTCTGGACGTAGAACAGGCTGAGCAGTCGCTCGCGGCCGGCAGTCGAAAGCGGCCGGGCCAGGATCCCGTCCCGGATCAGGCGCTGCTCGAGCAGGTATCCGCTGTAGACCGCCGTCGCGTCGCGCACCCGCCCGAACAGCGGGGTCACGGACCAGGCGAGTGCCAGCTGCCGGTTCCTGACGTCGCGCGCGCTCGAGAACTCAATCCGCTGGGAGGACACGGGATCGCTGGACGTCGTCGTCGAGCCCTCTTCCGAGTCGTTGTGGACATCCCCGTATCCCGCGGTCGCCTGCGTCGCGATCCCCAGCGGGACCGAGAACGGGTACCAGCGGATTTCCTCCCGCACTTCGGCGAGGTTGTTGACAAAGCGCCTCTCGGAGTTCTGGCGCGTCTGGAACGTGCTCGGAGGGATGGACCCTTCGTCCCACGTGTCGGCCCATTCCTCGCGAACGAAGGTGCGCGCGGTGACCGAAAAGAAGTTCTGGTAGCGCTCCCCGTCACGCACCCAGACCGCCGACCCCGTGAAGTTCCCGGATCCGAACCGGAACTCGCGGTCGGGTCCCGGAGCCGAGTACTGGTCCCGGGACGCGCTGGCGCCTCCCGCCAGCTGAATCGCGTACCAGCGGTGGTCGGGAATCCGGAACGCGAAGAAGTCCCAGTCCGACTCGGCTCCGCGGGCAATCGCGGGAACCGACATCGCTGCGAGAAGGACGAAGAGCCAGCGGGGCGGCCGCGGCCTCATGACCGCTACCGCGCGGTGGCGCGCAGGCTGTCCTGGGCGCGCCGCAGCTTCTCCAGCGTTTCCTCGAGCTGCTCGAGCCGGGTGCGCTCACGCTCGACGATGTCGGGTCGCGCCTTCTTCAGGAAGTCCTGGTTGCGGAGCTTCTTCTTCACGTTCTCGGGGTCGTCGTGGAGCTTCATCGCCTCCTTCTGGAGGCGCAGCCGTTCCTCGTCCACGTCGATCAGGCCTTCGAGCGGGAGGAACACCTCGGCGCCGTGCACCACCGCCGACGCGGCGACCGGCGGGCGCGCGCCGTCGCGCGACAGCGTGAGCGCCTCGATCTTCGCCAGCGACCGCACCTGCGCCGAGAGCCTGTCCACGAGATCGAGCTGCGCGGCGCTCCCCCGCACCACCAGCGGCACGCGGCGGCCGGGCGGCAGGTTCACCTCGGCGCGCAGGTTGCGCACCGCCACCACCAGTTCCTGGAGGAAGGTCACCTGGCGCTCGGCGTCGGCGTCGAGCCACGCCTTGCGCGCGCGCGGCCACGAGGCGGTCGCGAGCAGGTCCCCGTCGTGCGGCAGCGCCTGCCAGATCTCCTCGGTCACGAACGGCATGAACGGATGCAGCAGCCGCAGGATGCCGTCCAGCACCTTCCAGGCGACCCAGCGTGCCGCGCGCCGGTCCTCGGGGTCGGCATCCTCCGCCCAGCGCGGCTTCGCCATCTCGAGGTACCAGTCGCAGTAGTCGTTCCACGCGAAGTGGTAGATCGCATTGGCGGCCTCGTTGAAGCGGTACGTCTTGAGATTGCGGGTCACGTCCTTCACGGCACTGGCGAAACGCGACAGGATCCAGCGATCGGCGAGCGCCAGCGCGAGCTGGTTCTCGCGGATCTTCGAAAGATCCTCGTCGCCGAGCCGCATCTGCACGAGGCGCGCCGCGTTCCACATCTTGTTCGCGAAGAACTTGCCGGTCTCGATCCGCTTCTCGTCGAACAGCAGGTCCTGGCCGGTGGGCGTCAGGTACACCATGCTGAAGCGCGTGGCGTCGGCGCCGTAGCGGTCCATGATGGCGAGCGGATCGGGCGAGTTGCCGAGCGACTTGGACATCTTCCGGCCCTCGGCGTCGCGCACGATGCTGGTGAAGTACACGTGCGGGAACGGCACCTGTCCGCGGAATTCGATCCCGGCCATGATCATGCGCGCCACCCAGAAGAAGATGATGTCGCTGCCCGTCACCATGAGGCCGTTCGGGTAGTAGCGCTGGAGGTCCTCGGTCTCCTCCGGCCAGCCCAGGATCGCGAACGGCCAGAGCCACGAGCTGAACCAGGTGTCGAGCACGTCCTCGTCCTGGCGCCAGCCCTCGCCCGGCGGCGGATCCACCGAGCACACGATCTCCTCGCCGCGATACCACACCGGAATCCGGTGCCCCCACCACAACTGCCGCGAGATGCACCAGTCGCGGATCCCCTCCAGCCAGTTGAGGTAGACCTTCTTCCAGCGCGACGGGAAGAACTTCACCTTCCCCTTCTTCGCGGCCTCGATCGCGGGGGCGGCGAGCGGGCCCATCTTCACGAACCACTGCCACGACAGGTAGGGCTCGATCACGGTCTCGCAGCGCGAGCACTGGCCGATGGAGGTCCGGTAGGGCTCCGACTTCTCGAGGTAGCCGGCGTCGCTCAGCGCCTCGACCACGCGCTTCCGCGCCTCGAAGCGGTCGAGCCCGCGGAAGTCGCCGGCGTTCTCGTTCATCCGCCCGGCCTCGTCCATGACGATGTGCTCGGGAATGTTGTGGCGGCGCGCCACCTGGAAGTCGTTGGGATCGTGGGCCGGCGTGATCTTGACCGCGCCGGTCCCGAACTTGGGGTCCACCATCTCGTCGGCCACGATCGGGATCTCGCGGCGGACGAGCGGCAGCACCGCGTTCTTGCCGATCAGCTTCGCGTAGCGGCGGTCCTTGGGGTGCACGGCCACCGCCATGTCGCCGAGCATCGTCTCGGGCCGCGTGGTCGCCACGGTGATGGAGCGATCGGTGCCGGACACCGGGTAGCGCACGTACCACAGCATCCCGTCGCGATCGACGTGGTCCACTTCCTCGTCGGAGAGCGCGGTCAGGCAGCGCGGGCACCAGTTGACGATGTAGCGCCCGCGATAGATGAGGCCCTTGTCGTAGAGCCGCTTGAAGCACTCGTTGACGGCGCGGTTGTATCCCGGGTCGAGCGTGAAGCGCTCGCGCGACCAGTCGGCCGAGGTGCCGAGCCGGCGCATCTGGCGGAGGATCAGGCCGCCATACTCCTCCTTCCACTTCCAGACCTCGGCGAGGAAGCCTTCGCGGCCGAGGTCCTGGCGGCGGGTGCCGGACTCGCGGAGCCTGCGCTCCACCACGTTCTGGGTGGCGATCCCGGCGTGATCCATGCCCGGCACGTAGAGGGTTTCGCGCCCGTCCATGCGCTGCCAGCGGATCGCGACGTCGCGGATCGGCTCGCCGAGCAGGTGCCCCATGGTGAGCGAGCCGGTGACGTTGGGTGGCGGGATCGAGATCGTGAACGGCGTTCCGGAGCCGGGCGCGGGCCGGAACACGCCGCGCTCCTCCCACACCGTGTACCAGCGGGCTTCGATGCGCGTGGGATCGTAAGGCTGTTGGAGCGCCTCGGGATCGCCGGGCCGCATCGGTTCCTCCGTGCTGGGGTCTCCCGGCATCCACTGGGTCCGGGTAAGCGGGGGAAGCTAGCACAGGCGCGGCACCCCGCAACTCCCGCACGTTCGCAGTAACCCGCCGGGCGCTGCTAGATTCGCCCGCTCATGCGTCCGCAACGAAGCGCCATCGCGGTGTTTGCCGCGTTCGCCATGATTGCCGTTCCCGCCGGCCGGAGCGCCGCCACGCCCTACGAGTACCTGCGTGTCGGCTCCGCGATCGAACAGGAGCTGCGGAACCTGGACGTGCTCGGCCTCGGTGCGCTGGAAGGACGATTCCGCCTGCCGCGCCTCGGCACCCGGCCCCTGCAGATGATCGAGCTGCAGGGAACGTCCTCACCGGTCCCGGATTCGCTCCTCGATGCCGACCCGCTGCGCCGCTTCTCGATGATCCGCCTGGAGCGCGCGCTCGGCCGCGACGCTGCCGACGAGTTCCCGCCCGATCCCCGCTACCGTTCCACTCCCCGCCTCTTCCAGCACAAATCCGACGGGCAACGGCTCGAGGTCTCGACCGGGTTCGCCGGAGCGGTCGGTGGAGACGAGCACGACGTCGACGTCGCGGACGGCACCGGGTGGGAGACCGCGATCTCGCTCTCGCTCGACCGCTGGCTCGCCTTCTCGCGCGTCACGATCGGCAACTTCGACAGCGTGTTCGCGGAAGGCATCGTCAAGAACGGCAACCTGCTCCTGATGACGGACGAGAGCTACATCGCCTACACCGATCCCCGCGAGCGCTGGAATGTCATGTTCGGCCTGAACCGCTGGCACTGGGGACCGGGGCTCGAGGGATCGCTGATGCTGTCCTCGACCGCGCCGTCGATGGTGGGGCTCTCGTTCCGGGCACACCTCGACCAGCTCCACATGGACGCCATCGCCCTCTCGGCCACGGTGCGCGCGTCCGCCGGCGAGCAGCTCGCCGCCCATCGCATCGAGTGGCAGCCGCTCCAGAACCTGCGCATCGGCGTCACCGAGGCCGCGCGCTACCAGTCCCCCGGCTGGCAGCCGCTCTACGTGGTGGGGGTGATTCCCTACGTGCTCGTCCAGCGGATCCAGGTGCAGGCCGAGCCGGACTCGCTGGACGCGCTGCGCAACAACATCCTCACGTCGGCGGACGCCAGCTGGCGCATTGCCGAAGGAACGCGCATCTACGGCGAGATCCTGGTGGACGACCTCCACGCCGGAAGCGAGTCGAACCCCAACAAGTACGCGTTCCAGCTCGGCTGGGACGGCGTCGGCCGGTTCCGGCGCGGACGGCTCACGTGGAACGGCGAGTACACGCGCGTGACGGGCTACGTCTACACTTCGTACTTCGGGCGCGACTACTCGCTGCAGGGCGATCCCCTGGGTTTCCCGGTCGCCCCCGATTCACGGCGAATGAAGCTGCAGGCGGCGTGGGACGTTCGCACCGACTGGCAGCTCCTGCTCCAGGCGCTCTACTCGGACAAGGGCGAGAACGATCTCTCGGAGCCCTACGTTCCCGGCTCCGGACCGGTGAACACCGCGGTCCTGCAGGGCAACGTCGAGAACACGCGGCAGGCGGTCGGCGGGATTCGCTTCTGGCCGGCGAGCGGCGTGGATCTCACGGCGCGCTTCGGCTGGCGCTGGATCGACCAGCCGCTTCACGTAAAGGACGCGAGGGAGGAAGGCCCGGTCGGGAGCTTCGAGTTCCGGATCATTCGCTAGTGCTTGAGTTGGTAGCGATGCCACTCGATGGTGCGCGCGAGTCCGTCCTGGAAGCTGACCGTCGGTTTCCACCCGAGCACCTCCCTGGCGCGCGTCGCGTCGAGGTAGATGCGCTGCACCTCCCCCGGGCGGTCGGGCTCGTGCATCGGAACGATGCGGGAGTGGAGCAGAGTGTTCAGGACGGAGACGATGTCGTTCACGCTGGTGCCGCGTCCGGTGCCGAGATTGAGGATCTCGCCGCTCCCCTTCTCGAGCGCCAGGCGGTTGGCCTCGACCACGTCGCCCACGTAGAGGTAGTCCCGCACCTGGTCGCCGTTGCCGAAGATCCTCGGCACCTGCCCCTCCAGCATGAGCCCGATGAAGATGGCGTTGACGCCCGCCTCGCCGTGCGGGTTCTGGCGCGGCCCGTACACGTTCGGATAGCGGAGCACGGTGTAGTCGAGCCCGTGGAGCAGCTTCCATAGATAGAGGTAGTGCTCGACCGTGTGCTTGCTCACCCCGTACGGAGATTCCGGGTTGATCGGATGGTCCTCGGCGGCCGGCAGCTTCCGGCCCTCGCCGTAGAGCGCCCCGCCCGTCGAGGCATAGATGAACTTGCGGACGCGGTGCCGAGCGCAGCTCTGGAGGAGAGCGAGCGAGCCGAGAATGTTGGTGCGCGCGTCGCGGATCGGATCGGTCACCGAGGCGCGCACGTCGATCTGCGCCGCGTGGTGGTTCACGACCTCGGGCTGGAACTCGGCGAGTGCGGCGTCCACGCCGGACGGCTCGTCGAGATCGCGCTGGAAGAACACGGCACGGGGATGGACGAATTCGCGGCGTCCGGTCGAAAGGTTGTCGAGGACGGCGACCTCGTGGCCATCCTCCAGGTAGCCGTCAACGACGTTCGACCCGATGAAACCCGCTCCACCCGTCACCAGGATCCGCACCTTGTGCTCCGAAGAATGTGTCCGGGCCGTTCCGGCAACCCTGGGACGCTCTAACCCCTTGTGGCCCTTGAGCCGGTCCTCATCGATCCGCCCTCAGGACGGGCGGGACACAATCTTCGATGCACAGGGAGCGGGGCACAAGCAGGGGGCCAAACCCGTTGTCAGGCAACGGCGTCGCGGAGGACCCCGTCGCCGGCCGGCATCGTGAAGTAGAAGGTGCTGCCCTGGCCGGGGGTGCTCTCGACCCAGATCGAGCCGCCGTGCTGCTCCACGATCCCCTTGGAGATCGCGAGGCCGAGCCCGGTGCCGCCTGCCTTGCGGGTGGCGGAGGGATCGATCTGCGAGAACTTCTGGAACAGCTTGCTCATGTTGCCGGGTGCGATCCCTTCGCCGTGGTCGGAGACGCCGATTCGAACCGTGTCGCCGTCCTCGACCGCGCTGACTTCGATGCGGCCGGCCTCGGGCGAGAACTTGATCGCGTTCGACAGCAGGTTGGTCAGCACCTGGCTGATGCGGTCGGGATCGACGTAGACCTCGGGCAGCTCGGGGGCGAGATGGACGCGCAGATCGATGTGCCGCTCGCAGAGCAGCGTCTTCAGGTTCTCGGTCGCGGTCGCCACGATCGGCTCCACCGCATGCACCTGGCGCTGGAGGCGGAGGCTCGCCGATTCGATCTTCGAGAAGTCGAGGATGTCGCTGATGAGGACGAGCAGCCGCTCGGTGTTGGCGTGCGCGATGGTGATGAGCTTGGCCTGCTGATCGTTGTTCTGGAAGAAGCGCGGGTCGCCGAGCAGCTCGACCGCGCCCTTGATCGACGTGAGCGGGGTGCGGATCTCGTGTGAGACGACCGCGACGAAGTCCGATTTCAGGCGGTCCAGGCTCTTGGTGCGCTCGAAGAGCTGCGAGTTCCGCACGGCGATCGCCGTCTGCGACGCGAAGAGCACGAGGAACTCCTCGTCCTCGGCGCTGAAGCCGTCCGTACCGTCGGACGCGACGAGCACGCCGATCCCCTCGCCTTCCGCGACGAGCGGGACGGCGACGATCGACTGCCATTCGAGGCCGGGCAGATCGGGCAGGGTCTGGACGCCCTTCTCCGAGACCCGGCGCTCCGGGCGGCCTTGCCGCGACACGCGTTCGAGGAGGCCGCCCGGCGCGAACGTGCGGTCGGCGGTCTCGTCCGCGGGAAAGCCGGAGGCAGCCGAGATCCGGAACTGATCGGTCTCGGGGTGGCGGAGCAGCAACGCCGCCGCGCGGGCGCCCATCAGCTCGCGGGTGCGATGGCAGGCGATCTGGAGCCGTGGCGACAGCTCGAGATTGGCGCTGATCTCCTTCCCCACCTCGTAGAGGTTCTTGAGCTGCGACGTCGCGATCCGCACGCGCTGCTCCAGCTCGTGCTCGTGACGCAGCAGGATCGCGTTCTTCTGCTTCAGCTCCTCGAGCAGGCGGCGGTTCTCGGCGCGCAGGCGGCGGTGCGACGAGCCGCGCTCGACGAGCTTCTGCACCTGGTCCAGGTCGAAGGGCTTGGTGATGTAGTCGAGTGCCCCCTGGCGGAGCGCCTCGATCGCGGTCCCGGCCGACGCGTAGCCGGTGATCACGATGACGGCGATCTCAGGGTCGTGCTCGCGGGCGACGCGCATGACGTCGAGCCCGGAGCGCCCCGGGAGGTTGATGTCGGTGAGGATCACATCCGGGCGGTACTCGGCGATCGCCGCCTCGGCCGCGGTCGCATCCGCGGCGACCTTCACGTCGAAGCCGATGCCCGAGAGGAACTCGGAGAGCACCTCGGACACCGCCGGCTCGTCGTCGACAATGAGAATGCGGGCCGGACGGACGGTCGCGCCGGAATCGGCAGTCATATCGAGGGACTCACTGGATCGAGAGCCGGTCCGTCGTCCGGACGCGGCGGCGGCCGTTCTTCTTCGCGAGGCCGAGCGCTCGCTCGGCCTGGTCGAGCAGGGCGAGCCCGTCCGCGCCGTCCACGGGGCAGGAGGAAACACCGGCCGACGCGGTGATGCGGCCGATACGCGGGAAGCGGTGCTCCTCGATCTGACGGCGAACCCGCTCGGCGCAGCGTACCGCGGAGTCGAGATCGGTCTCGGGCAGGAGGAGGCCGAACACATTGCCGCCGAGCCGGGCGACGATGTCGGAGTCGCGGAGCGCCAGGCGCAGCACGAGTCCGGTCTCGGTCAGTGTGGCGTCGCCGGTTGGGCGTCCGTATTTCTCGTTGATGCCTCCGAAGCGGTCGATGTCGAGCGTCACCACCGAAACCGGAACTCCGTGGCGGCGGGCGCGCGCGACCTCCTCGGAGAGCCGCGTGCGGAACGCCGCACCGTCGGGGAGCCCGGTGAGGGTGTCACGCCCCGGCAGGTGGCGCAGCCGAAGCAGCTCGATGCGCACACCGAGGGCCGCACCCAGCGCCCCCGAGGCGGTCCGGATCAGGCCGACCTGATCGGGCGACCAGCGGCAGCCGGGCTTGCCGACCAGGTCGAGCGCACCCACGCGCTCGTCGCCGCGGAACAGGGGGACGCTCATCACCGCGCGCAGCTTCCCGTCCACGGCCGCCGGGCCGCTCGCGCTCCAGGGCTCGAGCTCGCCGGTGGCGCCCGCCACGTGGATGCTCACGGACTCGCAATCGAACGCCCGCTGGAGCGCGACCATCGCGCGCCGCAGGCTCCCGGGATCGGAGGGCGCGGAGAGAATCGACTCGCACGCCGACCACATCAGGTGGGACGCGCGCCGCCGCCTCGCGGGCGCCGGCTCGATGCCGGGCGTCGGAGCCGGGTCGCTGCGACGCTCGCGCAGGGCCGCGGGCCGGACCGCGGCCACCTTCGGCACCGCGCGCACTCGGGCCCGCCGCGAATTCCTTTCGCCGCTCACGGGGCCACCTAGTGGACGGATCCGCCGGACAGCGCCTTTTGGAGGCGCAGTCTGAGGCGCGTCATTGCACGGCTGTGGACCTGGGACACCCGCGACTCGGAGATCCCGAGCGCACGGCCGATCTCGCGCAGCGTCATGTGCTCGTAGTAGTAGAGCGTCACGACCAGGCGCTCCTGCTCGGGAAGCTGGTCGAGCGTGCGAAGGATCGCGATGCGAACCTGCTCCTCCTCGAGACGCGACTCGACGTCGAGCGCGTGAGGATCCGCCAGATGATCGCCGATGGTCGAGGGCTCGTCACCGTCGCCGGAGCGGGTCTCGTCGAGCGAGACCAGCACGGCGCCGCGGACATGATCGAGCAGGCGGTAGAAATCCGAACGCGACATCTTCATCTCGCGCGCGACCTCGTCTTCGGAGGCGGCGCGTCCGAGCTTCTGGTCGAGCTTGCGGGTCACGCCGTCCAGGTTGCGGGCCTTGCGCCGCATCGAGCGCGACACCCAGTCGAGCGCGCGCAGCTGGTCCAGCACGGCGCCCTTGATGCGCCACACCGCGTAGGTCTCGAACTTCACGCCCTTGCCGGTGTCGAACTTGGCGTGCGCGTCGAGCAGCCCCAGGACGCCGGCCGAGTAGAGGTCCTCGTGATCCACGTTCTTCGGCAGCGTGGCAGCCACCCGCTCGACGACGTGCCGCACGAGTGGCGCGAAGCGCTTGAGCAGGTCGTCCTTCGAGTAGGTCACGGGCGTCGGCGGCGGCGGCACCACCGTGAGCTTGGGCCGCACGGGGCGACGCTTGAGACGAACCGGTTGGGAGCGGCGTGTCGTGGCTGGGACCGCGGCGCTGCGCATGGAAGGGGCTCCTGGTTCAGGCCTCGAGGCGCTGGGGGAAGCGCTCCGAAGGAGGGGCGGTGCTCGGCGAGTTCCAGAGCTGTGCGGCGAGCGCTCGATACGCGAGCGCGGCCGGCGACCCCGGAAACGCAGTGACGACGGGTTCCTGACGCCGGACGGCCCGCATGACGGACGGGTCGAACGGCACGGCTCCCAGCGGCTCGACATCGAGCCGGAGGAATCGGCGCGCCACGAGACGGATGCGCTGCGCGGTCTCGGTGGCTTCCTCGGGCGAGCTGGCCTGGCTCACCACGAGGCGGATCGGGTGCGACCATCCGCGCTGATGGAGCAGGCGGATGAGCGCGTAGGCGTCGGAGAAGGCCGCCATCTCGGGGGTGGTCACGATCACCACCTCGTCGCCGGCCGCGCACATCTCGGTCACGTGGCGCGACACTCCGGAGGGCAGGTCGAGGATCATGAGATCCACGTCGTTCGTGAGATGTCCGAGCGAGCGCAGGAGGAACTCGCGGCGGAAGTCGTCGAGCTCGGTCAGGTCCGGCACCCCGGAGGCGGCCGGCACCAGCCGCACGCCGGCGGGACCCTGGATCACGATCTCCTCGGGGGTCTTTTCCCCGGCGAGCACGTGGCGGAGGTCGAAGCGCGGATGGAGCCCGAGCAGGAGGTCGAGGTTGGCCTGCGCGAGATCGGCGTCGACCAGGAGGATGCGGGCCTCGCGCTCGGCGAGCGCCACCGCGAGGTTCGCGGCCAGGTTGCTCTTGCCGACCCCGCCCTTGCCGCTCGCGATCATCACCGTGGGAACGCCGGGGCGCTTCCAGGTCGAGGGACGGAGCGGAGCAGGCGCTTCCTCGCCGCGGCCGATCACCTTGAAGCCGGGACGGGCATCGGCCGGAGGAGCGGGCCGGCGCGTGCGGCGGCGAGCGCTCACGACCGCGGTCCCCGGACGCTTGCCGGCAGCGCGTGCAGGGCCGAGACGAAGCTCCAGTAGCGGAGCTCCTCGTGACAGCGGTGGAGCGGAACTTCGAAGCCGAGGCGCTCGAGGCGGCGCTGCTCCTCGCGCAGCGAGTCGATCGCAGCCTGGATCTCGACCTCGCGCTCGAAACCGGAAGCGGGGATCGCGCGGCGCCGGTCGGCGCGGGAAACGGGAACGGACACGGGAACCGCGCAACGACTCACGCGGCCTTCCGCGAGCGCGTATCGGCGGGCTTCCGGCGCGCGGCCGCGCGCGAAGCCCGGACCAGACCGTTCAGCGAGCTGCGCATCTCGGCGTCCAGCGTGCGGAGGCTCCGCTCGATACCGCGGACGCTGCGACCCAGTACCTCGGCGGCCTCGACGGGCGTGAGCTGCTCGACGAACAGCATGGCGAGCAGCGCGCGATCGGACGGCGTGAGCCGCGCGAGCAGGGCCGCGATGGCGTCGCGGCGGGCGGCCGGAACGCGGCGGGGGCGGCGGGGCGGGGTCAGGCTCAGCATGCGGGCTTCCGCCGGCGGCGCGGCTTCTTGTCCGGCTGGCTCAGCGCGCTCAGCACCGAGCGGCGCAGCAGGTCCATCTGGAAGGGCTTGGGGAAACAGTCGACGATGCCGGCGTCGCGCATCGTCTCGACATCACCGGAGGCGTAGGCGGTCACCAGGATCACGGGTTGCGCGTGACGCCCGCGCTGGACGCGACGCGCCAGCTCGATGCCGCTCATTCCCGGCAGCATCAGGTCGCAGATCATGAGATCGCTGCGACCACGCTGCAGCCAGGTCCAGGCGTCCTCGGCGCTGCGGAAGGTGTCGATGGTGAAACCGTCGTCCGACAATCCTTCGGCCAGCGCCCATGACGTCGTGGGTTCGTCCTCGACGATGAGAATGTGCGGCATCGCGTCGTGTCTCCTGGGGGGTGTGTTCGCGACGCGGGGTTGCAGTCTGCGTGCCATCGATTGCGCGAGGCGTCCGGCGTGGCGGAAACACCCAACAACGGCTTCGCGCGGCCTCCCGGGAGACGGGAGGAACGGCGCAAATCGCTATCGAAACAGGCGACTTAGCTCGGAAACGGCGTGGGGTTCAGCCGAGGCCCGGGGCGGCGGGGATGCGCGCATCGTGGGGGTTTCCGTGCAGGAACCCGGCGGCTCGATGCATTCCGCCTGCCCAAGTGCTGATCGCCGCACGGGGCCGTGCGGTTTCGAACTGGCCGGGGGGTTCAAAGGCCGGGACGCTTGCGCGCGTCCCGGGATTCTCAGGGTTGCTCGGCGTCGTCCTCGCCGCCGTCGTCGATCGACAGCTCCTTGAGCTTGGTCCTCAGGGTCTGCCGCGAGATCCCGAGCCTGGCCGCGGCACGTGTCTTGTTGCCGCTGCAGACTCCAAGCGCGTGGACGATCGCCATCTGCTCGATCTCGGCGAGCGGACGCACCACGCCGGGCGGGAACGGATCGGCGCCGGTCGCATCGAGGCGCATCGACCCTCCGGTGATCTCGGCGGGCAGGTGCTCGGGACGGATCTCGTCATCGGCTTCGAGCAGCAGCACGCGCTCCATGCTGTTCTTGAGCTCGCGGACGTTGCCCGGCCAGCGATATCCCTCGAGGAGCTTCAGGGCCTGGGGATGGAGCCGCGCCGGCGCGCGGCCGAGCTCGGCGCAGAAGCGGCCGATGAAGTGCTCGGCGAGCGGCTTCACGTCCTCGACGCGATCACGCAGCGGCGGCATCTCGATCGGCACCACGTTGAGCCGGAAGTACAGGTCCTCGCGGAAGCGACCCTCGGCGACGCTGCGCTTGAGATCGCGGTGAGTGGCGGCCACGACCCGCACGTCCACCGTGACGTCGACCGAGCCGCCGACGCGCCGGAAGGTGCGATTCTCGAGCACGCGCAGCAGCTTGGCCTGGAGCGGTGCGGCCATCTCCCCGATCTCGTCGAGGAACAGCGTGCCGCTGTCGGCCAGCTCGAACAGCCCCTTCTTGAAGCGTTTGGCGTCGGTGAACGCGCCGCGCTCGTGCCCGAACAGCTCGCTCTCGAGGAGCTGCTCGGGGAGCGCCGAGCAGGTGATGTTGACGAACGGTTTCGCGGCCCTGTCGCTGTTGTAGTGAATGGCCTTCGCCGCCAGGTCCTTGCCGGTGCCGGTCTCGCCGGTCAGCAGCACCGTCGACGCGGGGCTGGCAGCCACGCGGGCCATCAGCGCCTTGGCCGTCTTCATCGCCGCCGAGTCGCCGATGATCGAATCGAAGCCGAAGTCCTTGCCCTGGCTG
>DAIUEO010000049.1:0-22192 GCA_036845125.1 Candidatus Eiseniibacteriota bacterium
CCGACGTCACGGCCTTGATGACGTCCGGCCCGGTCACGAACATGTAGCTCGTGCCCTCGACCATGAGCGTGAAGTCGGTGATGGCGGGTGAGTACACCGCACCGCCCGCGCACGGCCCCATGATCGCCGAGATCTGCGGCACCACGCCCGACGCCAGGGTGTTGCGCAGGAAGACTTCGGCATAGGCGCCCAGCGAGGCGACACCCTCCTGGATGCGCGCCCCGCCCGAGTCGTTGAGCCCGATCAGCGGCGCCCCGTTGTCGAGCGCGAGGTCCATGATGGCGCAGATCTTTCGACCATTCGCTTCGCTCATGGTGCCGCCGAACACCGTGAAGTCCTGGGCAAAGGTGTAGACGAGCCGGCCGTCCACGGTGCCCCACCCGGCGACCACACCGTCGCCGACGATGCGGCGGTCGGCCATTCCGAAGTCGTGGCCGCGGTGGGTGACGAATGCGCCCATCTCGACGAAGGAGCCCGGGTCGAGCAGGAGCTCCACGCGTTCGCGCGCGGTGAGGCAGCCCTTGGCGTGCTGCTTGGCGATACGGTCGGCGCCGCCTCCGCTCTTCGACTCCGCGCGGCGACGCTGCAGCTCCTCGAGGCGCTGCTTGCGGTCCAGGGAACCTCCGGTGCCAGGGGTTTCGGCCCGACGCCAAGGTCGAGCCTTGGTGGGCGACGATAAGAAACGGGATTCGGCGTCCGGCGGTCAAGCCGCCACGCCCGACCGCGGAATTCGGGCACGGAAGCTGCGCGGTGCCGATGGTTTCGAGTACCCTGCGCCGGTCGAGCCGGCTGCCTCCGCACGCCGGCGCATCCGCAGGCGAGGAGGTTTCCATGAACGGTGTACTTCGGCGCGGCGCGGGCGCGTTCCTCGCGACCGTCCTCTGGGCCGCGAACGCGGGATCGGCGGCGGCCCCGGCCAAGAGCCCGCCGCTTCGGGTTCCTTATCAGACGTTCAAGCTCGACAACGGGCTCCAGGTGATCCTGCACGAGGACCACTCGGTACCCATCATCACGGTCAACACCTGGTTCCACGTCGGCTCCTCGGACGAGGAGCCCGGCCGTACCGGCTTCGCCCATTTGTTCGAGCACGTCATGTTCATGGGCTCGCAGCACGTCCCGACCGGCGGCTTCGACCAGATGCTCGAAGCGGCGGGCGGCTCGAACAACGGGTCCACCACCGAGGACCGCACCAATTACTTCGAGGACGGTCCGACCAATGCGATGCCGCTCATGATGTGGCTCGATTCGGACCGGATGGGCTACCTGCTGCCCGAGATCACCCCGGAGAAGCTCGACCTCCAGCGCGGCGTCGTCCAGAACGAGCGCCGCCAGAGCTACGAGAACCAGCCCTACGGGCTCGCCAACGAGAACATCCTGTCCCGGCTCTACCCGAAGGAGCATCCGTATCACTGGCCGGTAATCGGATCGATGGCCGACCTCGACGCCGCGACCCTCGGCGACGTGAAGGCTTTCTTCACGAAGTACTACGCGCCCAACAACGCCACGATCTGCATCGCCGGGGACATCGACCCCGCCCGGGTGAAGTCGCTCGTCACCGAGTACTTCTCGGACATTCCGCGGCAGCCCGACGTCGTGCGCCGTCCTCCGCCGGCCTTCGAGCTCAAGGAGGACGCCTACGCGACCCTCGAGGACCACGTGCAGGTGCCCCGGATCTACAACTCGTGGCACACCGTGAAGGGGTTCCACCCCGACGACGCTGCCCTCGACGTGACCGCCAGCATCCTCGCCGACGGCAAGGTCTCGCGGCTCTACAAGCGCCTGGTGTACGAGCTGCAGATCGCGAGCGGCGTCGTCGGCTACCAGGCCTCGGGCCGGCTCGACGGCCGCTTCGTGGTCTACGCGACCGCGCGCCCCGGCCACACGCTGCCCGAGCTGCAGTCCGCGATCGATGCCGAAATCAAGCGTCTGGCGGAAACCGGCCCCACCGCCCGCGAGGTGCAGCGGGTGGTCAACTCGATCGAGGCCGACTTCATCGGCTCGATGGAGACGGTGGGCAGCTTCGGCGGCAAGGCCGACCGGCTGAATCACTACAACTACTTCGTCGGTGAGCCGGACTACTTCGAGAAGGACCTCGCGCGCTACCGCGCGGTGACCCCGGCGGACGTCCAGCGCGTGCTCAAGCGCTATGTCCTCACGCCGAAGCGGGTCTACCTGAGCGTCGTTCCCGAAGGGAAGCCGGAGCAGGCGGTCACGAAGGAGGCCCGGCCATGAAGCTGCTCCACGGACGAAGCATTCGCGGCGTCGCCGTGACCCTCTCGCTCGCGATCCTGGTGATCGCCGCGGGCGCGGGGGCGGCAGTGGATCGCACGAAGAAGCCCGAGCTGGGGCCGCCGCCGGCGCTCAAGCTGCCGAAGGTCCAGGCGCAGAAGCTCTCGAACGGTCTCGAGATCCTGGTCGTCGAAATGCACGAGGTTCCCGTGGTTGACGTCACCATCGCGCTCCGGGCCGGAGCGGTGCGCGACCCCGATGACCTCCCGGGGCTCGCGACGTTCACCGCGAACATGCTCGACGAGGGCGCCGGGACGCGCTCCGCGCTCGCGCTCGCCGAGGAGGTGGGTTTTCTCGGCGCGACGCTCACCGCCAACGCCGGCACCGAGAACGCGGTCGTCCAGCTTCACGTGCCGCGTCGCGGCCTCGAGCCCGCGCTCGATCTGATGGCGGACATGGTGCTGCGCCCCGCGTTCGCGGATTCCGAGGTCGCGCGCCAGCGCGATCTGCGGAAGGCCGGCCTGGTCCAGCTCCGCGACCAGCCCACGGCCATGGCGCCGATCGCGTTCAACGCGATCGTGTTTGGAACCTCGCATCCCTACGGGCGCCCGGTGGGCGGGAACGAGGCCTCGACCGAGAAGCTCACGCGCGATCGGGTGCGCGGCTTCCACGAGGCGTACTACCGGCCCGCGAACGCCCGCGTGCTCGTGGTCGGGGACATCACGCTGGCCGACGCCCGCAAGCTGTTCGAAGCCCGCTTCGGATCGTGGAAGGCGGGCACCGTGCCGCCGCTGCCCGTCGTCCAGCCGCCGCCGCCCGCACCGCGCACCTTCTACCTCGTCGACAAGCCGGGTGCGGCGCAGTCGGTGATCCGCATCGGTCATCCCGGCGTGCCGCGCACCACTCCCGACTATCCGGCCATCATGGTGCTCAACACCATTCTCGGCGGCTCCTTCACCTCGCGGCTCAACAACAACCTCCGCGAGACGCACGGTTACACCTATGGTGCCGGCTCGCAGTTCGAGATGCGGCGGCTGGCCGGTCCGTTCCGCGCGAGCGCGTCGGTGGTGACGGCCAAGACCGACAGCTCGATCATCGAGTTTTTCAAGGAGCTGCGGCGGATCCGCGACGAGAAGGTTCCCGCGACCGAGCTCGAGAAGGCGAAGTCGCTCCTGGCGCTCGGACTGCCGGGAGATTTCGAGACCACCGCCGGCACCGCCGGCCAGTTCCTCGACCTCGTCGTGAACGATCTTCCGCTCGACAGCTACGATTCCTACGTGCAGAAGATCATGGCGGTCACGGCCGACGACGTTCAGCGACTCGCGAAACAGCTGATCGATCCCGACCACTTCGCGGTGGTCGTGGTGGGGGATCGCAAGCAGATCGAGGCGGGAATCGCCGCTCTCAAGGAGGGTCCGACCTCGATGCGGGACCTGTGGGGAGCCGAAGCGCGGTAGCTCCTTCAAGGCGCCGCGCGAATAGCCGCCTACTTGGCGGCCTTCTTGGGCGCCGCGGCCGGCACGAAGTCCAGGGCGACCGAGTTGATGCAGTAGCGCAGGCCGGTCGGCTTCGGGCCGTCGTCGAAGACGTGGCCGAGGTGCCCGCCGCAGCGCGCGCACTCGACCTCGACGCGGGTCATGCCCATGCTCTCGTCGACGATCTCTCGCACGTGGCTCTTCTCCGAGGGCGCCCAGTAGCTCGGCCAGCCGGTGCCCGAGTCGAACTTCTCACCCGAGCGGAACACCTCGAGCCGGCATGCGGCGCACACGTAGACGCCCTTCTCGTGGTTGGCGTGCCAGCGGCCGGTGAACGCCGTCTCGGTCCCTTCATGCCGGAGCACACGGTACTGCTCGGGGGTGAGGAGCTTCTTCCACTCCGCGTCGGTGTGGACCACCGGCTTGATGGGCTGGGGCTTGGCGGGTTCACCCGCGTTCGCGCCAGATCCGGCCAGGGCGACCACGGTGATGGCGTAGAGAATCGCGTTGGGGACGTTCATGATCGGGCTCCTGTTCGAGAGTGACGGGATCCGGTTGCACTCTCATCTACGCAACGGCCGTCCAAGTGGGAAATGGCACCGGTTTGGATTTCGTCAAGACTGCAACGATTCAACCCCTCTCCGCCGGCTGCGTCCACCGGGCGGACGTGCTAGCTTTCGCGCCCCGATGACCGACGACACCATTCTGGCCCGGATCCAGGTCGAGATGACCGCCGCCATGAAGGCCCGCGCGGCCGAGCGGCTCAGCACGCTCCGGATGCTCAAGGCCTCGATCATGGAGGCGCGCACCAAGAAGCCCAAGGATGCACCGTTCTCCGCCGACGAGGAAATCGAGGTGCTCCAGCGCTACGTGAAGAAGCGCCGGGAGTCGATCGAGGAGTTCCGCAAGATCGGCCGCGAGGACATGGTTCCGAACGAGGAGCGCGAGATCGTGGTCACCCAGGCGTTCCTGCCGAGCCAGCTCGGAGAGGACGAGGTGCGGGCGCTGGTGAAGGAGGCGGTCGCCACGACTGGAGCCGTAACCCCGAAGGACATGGGCAAGGTCATGGGCGCCCTCATGGGGAAAGTGAAGGGTCGGGCGGAAGGCTCTCTGGTGTCGCGGCTGGTGAAGGAAGCGCTGGGAGGCTGAAGGAGTCCGCGGTGGTATCCGCCGGGAACGAAACCGGCGCCGCCGGCGCGCCCACGGCGCGCGCCCACTCCGCCTCGCCGAGCACGCCGCGCCTCTTCAATCGCGATGCGATCATCCGCGCGCGATGCTCGATCCGCCGGTCGGGGTGGACCGGCGAATAGCGGCGCGGGTTGATGATCACCGCGGCCAGCAGAACGGCCTGCCGTTCTCCGAGATTCGAAGCGGAGACCCCGAAGTGCCGCTGCGCCGCGGCTTCGGCGCCGTAGATCCCGTCGCCCCACTCGATCAGGTTGAGATAGAGCTCGAAGATCCGCCGTTTGCTCAGCGTCCGCTCGAGCCGGAATGCGAGCAGCGCCTCGCGCAGCTTGCGATCGAGGGTGCGCCGGTCGCCGAGGAACAGGTTCTTCGCGAGCTGCTGGGTGACCGTGCTGCCGCCGCGGACCACGCGGCGTTTCTCGAGATTGCGCCGCGCGGAGACCATGATCTCGTCGAAGTCGAGCCCGCCGTGCGCGTAGAACGCGTCGTCCTCGGCGATCAGCACGGCGCGCCTCAGAACCGGCGAGATGCCTCCGTACGCGATCCAGCGCTGGTCCACGCGGGCGTGCCGTCCGTGCGCAACGGCTTCCCGCTCGCGCTGCAGCATGAGCGCCGTGCGCCGGGGATGGGTGCGCGCCAGCGCGGCGACGTCGTAGGACTGGATCTCGACGACGAGCTCCAGGATCCACAGTGCGAGCAGCACGGACGTGACCATGAGCACCGCCCGCAGCCGGCGCGGCCGGACTCCGGCGGGCATGCTCAGGACGGCTGGCGGGTGACGACCACCGCGGTGATGTCGTCGCTCTGCTCGGCCCGCCCCCGGAACGCCTCGACGTCGTCCATGAGGCCCTGGATGATCTCCTCGGGCGATGCGCCGCGGCCCGCGCTCCACAGCTGCTGCAGGCGCTCGTCGCCGAACTCCTCGCCGCGCTCGTTCAGTGCCTCCGGGATGCCGTCGCTGTAGAGCAGGAGGGCATCTCCGGGAACGAGGTCGATCTCGCCCACGTCGTAGACCGAGTCGTCGATGATGCCGAGCGGCAGACCGCCTTCCCGCAGCTCGCTCAACGTTCCGTCCCGGCGCCGGAGCAGCGGGTAGTTGTGGCCGGCGTTGCAGTACGTGACGCGGCCGTCCGCGAGGTTCACCTCGGCGTAGAAGAACGTGATGAACTTGCCGCTCGCCGCGTTCCGGGCCACCGACTGGTTGACCTGCTGCACGGCGATGGCGATCGGTGAGCGGCCGTTGCAGAAGGCGCGCAGCGAGCCCTGGACATTCGACATGAGGAGCGACGCGGGGATTCCCTTGCCGGAGACGTCGGCGATCGCCACCGCGAAACGGTCGGGTCCGAGCGGGAAGTAGTCGAAGGCGTCGCCACCCACTTTGCGCGCCGGCACGATCCGCCCCATCACGGCCCACGGCGGGATCAGGAGCGGCCGCGAGGGAACCAGGGTCATCTGGATGGTGCGCGCATGGTCGAGCTCGCGCTCCCGGCGCACCGCCTCCTCCTCGAGCCGCTTCTGCTCGCGGGCGCCCTCGCGCAGGCGGGCCTGCTCGATCACCGCGGCCGAGTTGCTGGCGACGATCGCGAGCAGCTTGATCTCATCCGCGGTCCATTCGCGCCCCGGCTTCGCGGTGGTCACCGCGAGCAGGCCGGTGAACCGGTTCTCCACCTTGAGCGGCACCGCGAGCACCGAGCGGAACCGGATCGGTGCGTTGCGCAGCCCCTGGAAGCGTGTGTCGGCGGTGAGGTCGGGAGACGCCAGCGGCTCGTTCTTCGCGATGAGAAAGCCCATGACGTGCATCGAGATCTCGGGCGGCCAGGATCCGGAGGAGATCTCCGAGGCGCGCGAAGCGACCCGAGTCTTGACGCTGGGCGAGACCAGCTCGGGGCCGAGCAGCTTGATCGAGCCTTCATCGGCGCTGAACATCGCGGTCGTCTTCTGGACGATCCAGTCGAGGATGCCCTGCAGGTCCGTGCTGGAAGCCACGGTGGTGCAGAGCTGGGAGAGGAAGTCCAGCTCCGCCATGAGGCGCTGCGGGTCGGCCGGGGTGCGCGGAAGGGTCGCCATCGGTCCTCGAGTGAACGCGGACTCTAGGCCGGACATCCGCCTCGGACAAGCAAGGTCCTCAGTGCAACACGAACACGAAATCCACGGTGAACCACGTCGCGACCGGGCGTCCCTGGAAGAAAGCGGGCACGAAGACCCACCGCCGCGCCGCCTCGACCGCCGCGTCCTCGAGGCCGGGGACGGTCACTTGTGCGTCGGCAACGGCTTTCGCCACGCGACCGTCCCTGCCCACCAGCATGTGGACCAGCACGCGGCCATCGATCCCGACCTCGCGCATGTTGCTCGGATAGGGAGGGATGACCTCCTTCACCACGACCGCCAGCTCGTCGACCGGGACGGGCATCCCCAGCACGGGATCGGGGGCCTCGCCGCCGCCTCCGGAAACCGCTCCGCCTTCCCCGAGGGTGACGCCGGTCGAAAGCATCTGGCCGAGGTCGAATGAACCCGGATCCGGCAGGTCCCCCGGATCCGTCGGTACGATCGAGCCCAGATCGGGCGTCGTCACCCTTCCGGCGGCGAATCCCCGCCCCGAACCGCGCTTCTTCGAGACTGAACGCGCGGACGGGGAATCGATGTCACGGACCGATTCGAGCTGACGGCCGGGCAGCAGGACAACGACCGGTGGCGTGATGGGCCTGGTGGTAATCCACGTGGGACCGATCGCGAGCGCGAGGAGGAACGCGGCCGAGGCCAGGGCGCCTCCGGCCGTGAACGAGCCGGCAAGGCGACGCGGCGCGCCGATGAGCAGCTCGGGTGCGCCGTAAGGCATGAATTGGGACAGTGGATGGGTGCGGTTCATCGGCCCTCCCCGCACCGGTCAACGATCCGTCCCGGTGCCGGGAGTCTCCGCCCGTGCACCGCCTGAACGCAAGAGAATTTCCACGCTCCCCGTCGTATTGCCCGGCAGAGCCGCCGCTTCCTATACTGCGCCGCTCATGACCACCGGCGCGACCATCGAATACCGCAACCTGCTCGTCCGTCGCGAGGGCGCGGTCACGGTTCTCACCGTGAACCGGCCGCAGGTTCTCAACGCCCTCGATCAGGCGACGATGAGCGAGCTGGAGAAGGCGCTCGTCGCGTTCCACGAGGATGCGGACCAGGGCGTGCTGATCCTGACCGGGGCGGGCGAGAAGAGCTTCGTCTCGGGCGCCGACATCAACGAGCTCTCGAAGATGGACGCGCGGAGCGCCGAGATCGTGTCCCGCTTCGGCCAGCGCGTGACCGACCTCCTCGAGCGCGCACCGCGCCCGGTGATCGCCGCGGTCAACGGCTATGCGTTCGGCGGAGGCTGCGAGCTGGCGCTCGCCTGCCACATGCGGATCGCCTCCGACAACGCGGTCCTGGGGCTCCCGGAAGTCGGGCTCGGCATCATCCCCGGCTACGGCGGCACCCAGCGGCTGCCGCGGCTCGTCGGCAGCGGTCGTGCACTCGAGCTCATCCTCAGCGGACGCCGCGTGAAGGCCGACGAAGCCGAGCGCATCGGCCTCGTGAACCGGGTCGTGCCCGCGGCCGAGCTGATGCCGGAGGCGATGAAGCTCGCGGCCGCGATCCTCAAGAACGGGCCGCTCGCCGTGAGCGCCGCGCTCGAAGCCGTGGTGCGCGGGCGGGACCTGCCGCTCGATGCCGCGCTCCGCTTCGAGAGCAGCCAGTTCGGGATGATGGCCGCGACCGAGGACATGCACGAAGGCCTGAAGGCATTCCTCGAGAAGCGCCCGCCGGGCTTCCGGCGGAAATAACCTAGGGGACGCGGCCGCCCCCGCCTGAACAGGGGGAACCGATGCAACTGGACGTCTATGTGAACTATCGGGGCAACTGCGAGGAAGCCTTCCGCTTCTACGAGCAGCACCTCGGCGGCAAGCTCGCCTTTCTGGTCCGGCACGGGAATCAGCCCAACCCCTCCCTACCGACCGACTGGAAGGAGAAGGTCCTTCACGCCCAGATCGAGATCGGCGGGGCGGTCGTCATGGGGGCGGACATCCCGCAGGCCGAGCCCATGCGAAGCGCCTACCTCACGCTCACACTGGATCGTGAAGAGGACGCGGAGCGGACCTACACTCTGCTCGCGGAGGGTGGCGAGATCTTCATGAAGATCGGGAAGACGCCGTTCGCGAATCGGTTCGCGATGCTGCGGGACCGGTTTGGAGCATCATGGATGCTGCTGCATCAACCGAAATCCCCGTGACGGCGGCCGACGTCCGCTAGGCGGGAACTTCCACCCGCTCCAGCTCGCCGAGCACGAGATCGCCGACCTGGCTGGTGCTGAGGCCGGAATCGGTTCCCACCGAGGGCAGCCGGCGCGAACGCAGCAGGCCCGCGACCGCCTCCTCGATGCGCGCCGCGCCGCGAGTCTCGCCCAGGTAGTCGAGCATCATCTGCACGGCGAAGATGGTGGCAATCGGATTCGCGACGTTCTGCCCGGTGTACTTGGGAGCCGAGCCGTGGATGGGCTCGAACAGGCTCACCCGCCCGGGATGGATGTTGCCGCTCGCCGCCACGCCCATGCCGCCCTGGATCATCGCCGAGAGGTCCGTGAAGATGTCGCCGAACATGTTGCTGGTGACGACCGTGTCGTACCACTCGGGGTTTTTCACCACGTACATGCAGGCGGCATCGATGTAGTTGTGCTCGCGCTGGATGTCCGGGTACTCCGCTCCGACCTCGGCGAAGGTCCGGGTCCACAGATCCATCGCGCGGATCGCGTTCGCCTTGTCGATGAGGGTGAGCTTCTTCGCCCGGCCGCGGCGACGCGCCAGCTCGAAGGCATAGCGGATCACGCGCTCGACGCCCTTCCGGGTGAAGATGATCTCCTGGGTCGCGACCTCGTCGGGCGTGCCCTTCTTGAAGAAGCCGCGCATGCCGGCGTAGGCGTCCTCGGTGTTCTCGCGGACCACGATGAAGTCCACGTGCTCAGGCCTGGTGTCCTTGAGCGGGCAGAGGTGCTCCGCGTAGAGCTTGACGGGGCGGAGGTTCACGTAGAGATCGAGCTCGAAGCGCAGCTTGGCGATGATGCCGAACTCGAGCAGCCCGACTTCGATCCGCGGATCGCCGATCGCCCCGAGCAGGATCGCCGAGTGCTGCTGCACCTCGCTGAACGCGGTCTCCGGGAAGATCTCCTTCGTCTTCAGGTAATGCTCGGCGCCGAACGGGTAGCGGGTGAGGCGTGCCTCGAAGCCCTCGATCGACGCGACCCGCGCGAGCACGCGCTCCGCCTCACGCACCACCTCCGGGCCGATGCCGTCGCCCGCGATCACCGCCACCGAATAGCTCTTCGCCATCATTCCTCCGGATGGAAGTCAGGGCGTCGAGCCCGAGCCCTGGAACTGGAGCGGAAGGTTGACCCACACCGCGACCGGCTGCCCGTTCCGCGACGCCGGCTTGAATCTCCAGTGGGGGAGCGTCGCCAGCATCGGCGTCATCGCCGCGGTCGGCATGCGGGAGAGCTCGTACCAGGGCAGCTCGTGGAGCACGATCCGGCCGCGGGTATCGACCAGCACCGGGAGCGCCATGTCCGAGGTCCGTACCGCGGCCCGCGCCTCGGCGGAGATCGTCGGGAACACCCGGTGCGCCACCACCGGCATGAAGTCGGTCTGAAAGAACTCCTCGATCTTGGGTCGTGCGGTCGAGGTGAGGAGCCCGACCTCGCGCGCGGCGAAGAGCAGCGTGGTGGGCAGCGTGTCCGGGCGGCTCCCGGGCAGGCTGACCCGCACCCGGGCCAGCGCGGGCAGCGACCACGTCGAGTCGAGCGCGTGCGCGAACCGAAAGGCGTCGGCGGCTTCCACGCGCCGGCCTTCGCGCCAGGCGTGGAGCCCGTAGAGGTAGGGCGCCTCGGGGAGCGTGGGGTCGATCGTCGAGGCGACGCGCGCCGCCTCGCGCGACTCGTCCATCCGGCCGGCCCGCCCCGCGCAGACCGAGAGAATCAGCCATTCGCGTCCCACCATCGGGCGGGCGAGCACCGCCATGCGCGCCGCCGTCTGCGCTTCGGGCCAGCGACCGAGGCGCGCAAACACCTCGGCGCGGGCGCGCGCGATGTACCAATGCCATCCGTCGTACGTGCCGTTGACCCACAGCTTCTCGCGCTCCCAGGGATAGGTCGTGCGCCGCTGATAGGGGAGCGTGTCGCCGAGGGATTTCTCGAGGAGCGGACTCGTGAGGCGCTCCGCGGCCTCCTCCAGCATTCCGGCGCGTGCCTCGTCGAGGGCAAGCGCGATCTGGAAGTCGGCGTCGTTGCCGGCGTACTTCTCCAGATCCTTGAGCGCGTTGGCGGCGCGTGTGTAGGCGCCGGCATCCTCGTAGAGGCGCGCCTCGTGCGCCTTCTCGAGCAGCTCCGCCGGACTGAGCGACGCGGGAGCGGCGGGCGCCGCGGCGACCACGAGCGCGATCGCGAGCGCCTGAAGCACCTCCGTCATCGACCCGCCTTCACCCCTTCGAGCTCCTGGAGCACCCCGCGAATCTCGTCATCGGTGAGCGTCCGGTCCACCTTCTTGGCGTGATCGAAAATGCGCTCGACCCGCTCGCTGGTGGGCTCGAGGTCGTGGGTCCTGAGCCAGTGCTCGACGTTGCTCTTGCCGCTCATCGGGCCGACCTCGATCTGCTGGCGGCGTCCCACCATCGAAGCCGGGACACCGGAGTAGACGCGGTCGGCGAGCCAGTCATCGCCGCTTCCCTTCCGGAGTGCCTTGATCACGGCCGCGGCGTGAACGCCGGTGCCGGTGCGGAACGCGTCGCGTCCGACCACCGGGTAGTTGGGCGGAACCGGCACGCCGACCCCGCGGCTCACGGTCTCGCAGTACTCGGGGAGCGCGGAGAGGTCGTTGTCGATCCAGCCGAGGAGACGGAGATTGACGAGGAGCTGGTCCATCGGAGCGTTGCCGACGCGCTCGCCGATTCCGATCGCACATCCGTGGACGCGCGTGGCGCCGGCCCGGATCGCCGCGAGGGTGTTGACCACGCCGAGTCCGCGATCCTGGTGTCCGTGCCAGTCGAGCTCCACGGAAGGCTCGCCGCTCTCCTGAATGATTTGACATGCGAAGCGAACGAGGTTCGCGGCGCCGGTCGGGGTTGCATGTCCCACTGTGTCGCAGAGACATAGCCGCTTCGCGCCGCTGCGGATCGCGGTCAGGAACAACTGACGCAGCGTCTGCGGATGGGCGCGTACGGTGTCTTCTGTCACATACATGACATCAAGGCCGTGTGAAGTCGCATAGGTTACCGCCTCCTCCGTATGACGAAGCATGACCTCCAGGGTCCAGTCTTCGGCATACTGGCGGATGGGGGAAGACCCGATGAAGGTGCAGACCTCAATCGGTATTCCGACCTTCTGAGAAACCTCGATCACCGGGGTGATGTCGTGCCGGTGGGTCCGGGCCGCGCAATTTGCCCTGATTTTCAGGCGGGAATTGCGGATCTCCTCGGCCAGACGGGTCACATCGGCCACAACGTGGGGTCCGGCGCCGGGAAGGCCGATATCAGCGGTATCGATCCCGAGCTGCTCCATGAGGTGAAGGATTCGGAGTTTCTCGCCAATGGGCGGCTGGAGAACCGAGGGAGATTGCAGGCCGTCGCGAAGGGTTTCGTCGTCGAACTGAATCTTGAACGACGGACGATCCCAGCGTTCCCCGGCCTCGTTCCAGTCGTAAATCAGCTCGCGTTCGTTCATCGGATGGGGTTCTTTCGGGGCTGCGGGGAGGGTCCGGTGCAGCACCGGACGAACGCAGGGAGCCTACACCAAAACCGCCGATCCCGCCCACCAGAAGCATGGTCGGGAGGATCGCACGGAGAGTATTCATGAAGACGCTGCCGACCTCGCATCATCTCGAAAACCATCGGGCCCGCGCCTTCTCCACCCCAGCCGTCCCGGTGCTCGCGCCCGGGCTTCTGCTCGCGGCCGCGCTCCTGACATTCGCTGCACTGCTGATCTCCGCCGTTCCCGCTCATGCGCAGAACAACTCGGTGGTCGGCAACCTCGACGTCTATCCCACCTACCACGCCCTGGGGGTTCGTCTCTCCTTCAGCGGTGATGCCGACAAGGACGGGCTCGGACGCATCGAGTGGCGTCGTGCCGGCGAAACCACCTGGAAGACGGGAATGAACATGACCCGCATCAGCGGACCGCGCTGGGCGGGCAGCGTTCTGTGGCTCGATCCCAACGCCTCCTACGAGGTCCGCGCGGTGATCGACGATGCCGACGGCGGCGGCTCGACCACCCGCACCATCTCCACCCGCACCAACCCGGTCGAGACTCCGAGCGGCCGCACCTGGTACGTCGCGAAGACCGGCAGCGACTCGAACGACGGCAGCACGAACACACCGCTCGCCACGATCGGAGCGGCCATGAGCCGGGCGCAACCCGGCGATGAGATCCGCGTCCGGGCCGGCGTCTACTACGAAACCCTGGACACTCCACGATCCGGCACCGCCGCCGCTCCCATTCACCTGGTCGGTGATCCGGGCGCGGTTCTCGACGGCTCCGATCCGGCGCTGGTCTCGGGTGCGGCGTGGCGCGACGACGGCGGCGGTGCGTTCTCGATTCCCTACACCGGCACGACGCGGCTCGTGGCCGCCGATACCGAGCAGCGTCTCTACCGCCAGTCGAGCCTCGCCAACCTGAAGGCGGGCGCGAACGGCGTGCCGCAGGGCTGGGTCATCGAGGGCGGACGCCTCTACGTGCGGCTCGAGAACGGAACGTCCCCGGCGGGCCACGCGATGCACGTCGCGCGGCATGACTACGCGATGTTCATGGACATGGGCTACTGGCGCATGAGCGGCTTCGAGGTCCGCTACTACGGAACCACGACGGCCGCCTCCGGCGTCTACCTGCGCGGTGCGACCCGCTGCCAGGTCTCGAACAACTTCATTCACACCATCGGCGGCAAGAGCGTCCACTTCCGCCAGGGTGCGTCCGAGAACCTGATCGAGAACAACCGCATCGAGGACTTCCGGATCTACTCGTGGTCCTGGGCCGCGACCAAGGCGCACGAAGAGGAGCAGCCGGCGATCGGCGTGCGCGGCGGCCGCGGCAACGTGATCCGCTACAACGTCATTCGCGGGAACAACGACGGCATCGACATCGCCGGCGGTGAGACCGACGAGAACGTCGGCGCCGACACCGACGTCTACGGCAACCTCATCTCGAAGATCAACGACGACTGCCTCGAGCCCGAGACCATCTCCGGGATCAACACCCGGCTCTGGAGCAACCGGGTCGACGACGCGTTCAGCGGCATGTCGATCGCCCCGGCGCTCGAAGGCCCGATCTACGTCCTCTACAACACGTTCAGCAACCTGGAGCGCGGCGCGTTCAAGTTCTCGATCTCGAACACCGCGGTGATCTGGATCTGCCACAACACGGTGTGGCCGAACCTGAACGGAGCACCCGCGGTCTACCCGAGCGGCCCGTATTCGAACGTGCAGTTCCGCAACAACGTGCTCTGCTCCAGGGGCACGCAGGTGGTGGCGGACGACGCGGGCGAGAGCCAGTCAGGGAACTTCTTCAACGGCGACCTGCTCTTCACGACGTATTCCACCATGTTCAAGTGGAAGGGCGTGAACTACTCGAGCCTCTCCGCGCTGCGCTCGGGGACCGGCTTCGAGATGAACGGGCGGTCCGGGGATCCGCTCTTCACCGCGGCGTCCTCGCTCAACTTCATGCCGCTGCCGGGAAGCCCGCTGATCGATGCCGCGGTGCGCATGCCCGGGATCAACGACAGCTTCACCGGCCTGGGTCCCGACATCGGTGCGTTCGAGAACGGACTCGACAATGTCCCCCCGGCGCGGGTGGCGGACCTGACGGTGGTGGGTAACCCCTAGGTCTCGCGCGCCGCTTCGCGCGCGAGCGCGGCGTGGTGCCGGACGTGCACGGCCTGCAGCCGGACGACCTCGGGCAGGCTGTAGTGGAAGCCCTTGCGGAACGGCGTGCCGACCCATATACGGTCGGCGCGCCCGCCCGGCACGGACGCCGCGATCCTCCGGTAGCGCTCGCCTTCGGTCCTGAGCGACGCCAGCGTCGGCTCGCGGGGCGGCAGCTCCGCGGGCACGGCGGCCGGGATGGTCGGCATGCCGCGCGGCATCCAGCCCTTCCGGATCACGAAGTGGGCGAACAGTCCTTCGGGCAGCGAGCGTTGCGGACGGTCTCCCAGGCGCCCGGCGCGCTCCGCCTCGATCTGCTTCTCGAGGGGCTCCGAGAAGAGCCTGAGCGTGATCGCCGCGTGCGCGGCGTGCTGTCCCGCCGCCCACTTCCCGGGTTTGCCGCGAATCCAGGCGCCCGGATCCTTTTCGAAGATCGCGGCGAGCTCACTGAGGGCGGCCTGGAAATCGTCGAGCAGCTCGGCGAGATGCGCGCCATCCACCGCGGCCCGTGCGCGGCGCGGGATCATCCGGGAAGCGACTCCACGATGAGGGCGATGCCCTGCCCGCCGCCGATGCACGCCGAGGCGACCCCGAAGCGCTTCTTCCGCTTCCGCAGCTCGAGGAGCAGCGTGTAGGTGAGCCGCGTGCCGGTGGCGCCCAGCGGGTGTCCGAGCGCGATCGCACCGCCGTTGACGTTCACGCGCTCGCGGTCGAGGCCGAGCACCTGCTCGACCGCGAGATACTGGCCCGCGAAGGCCTCGTTGATCTCGAAGAGATCGAGGTCTTCGAGCTTCATCCCGGCGCGCTCGAGCGCCTTCCGGATCGCGGGCACCGGGCCGATCCCCATGAACTTCGGCTCGACGCCCACGCTCGCGTAGCCGCGCAGCGCGCCGAGCGGCTTCACGCCGGCCGCCTGCGCCCGGTCGCGGGTCGTGACCACCACCGCCGCGGCGCCGTCCACGATGCCGCTGGCGTTGCCGGCGGTCACGAACGACTCGGGACCGAATGCGGGCTGGAGCCGCGCCAGGCCTTCGGGCGTCGTCTTCGGGAACAGGTGATCGTCCTTTTCGACCGTCACCGTGTTCCGGCCCTGCTTCACCTCGACCGGCACGATCTCCTCGGCGAAGCGGCCGTTGTTCGCGGCCTGGTTGCCGAGCGCATGCGAGCGCATGGCGTATTCGTCCTGCGCCTCGCGGCTGATCTGATGCTTGCGCGCCAGATTGTCGGAAGTCTGCGCCATGTAGCAGCCGCAGTAGGAATCGAGGAGCGCGACCATGAGCGAGTCCTCGAGCTGTCCCTGCCCGAGCCGGAGGCCGGAGCGCGCGCCGCGGATCACGTGCGGGGCCTGGCTCATGTTCTCCATGCCGCCGGCCAGCACCCAGGTCGCCTCACCGGCGCCGATCTGCTGGGCGGCGGTGATGATGCTCTGGATGCCCGAGCCACAGAGCCGGTTGAGCGTCAGCGCCGGAACGTTCTCGGGAATCCCGGTCTTGAGCGCGACGTGCCGCGCGCCGTAGATGCCGTCCGCGGAGGTCGGCATGGCGTTGCCGATCACCACGTGATCGATCGTGCCCGGCTCGACGCCGGCACGCTGGAGCGCCGCGCGCGCCGCCACGACGCCGAGGTCGATCGCGCTCACGGAGGCCAGGGCCCCGCCCGGCTGACCGTCGCCGCGCTTGCCGCCGATCCATTCCGCCATCGGCGTGCGTGCGCCGGAGACGATGACGATGTCCTGCAGGTCTTTCATGTCCGAGCTCCCGGGTTTCTGTGTGATTTCCTGAAAATCAAAGCTAGCACGTCATGCTATCGTCCGCGCGATGAAGGCCCGCACCGAACACCTCACGATGAACGTTCCGTCGCGCCGCGGCTTCGTGAACATCACCCCCGAAGTCGAGCGCGTCCTGCGCGAGAGCGGCATCCGCGAGGGCCTCGTGCTGGTGAACGCCATGCACATCACCGCCAGCGTCTTCATCAACGACGACGAGAGCGGCCTCCACCACGACTACGAGCAGTGGCTCGAAAAGCTCGCCCCCCACGATCCGATCCGCCAGTACCGCCACAACGACACCGGCGAGGACAACGCCGACGCCCACCTCAAGCGCCAGGTCATGGGCCGCGAGGTGGTGGTCGCGGTGACCGCCGGCAAGCTCGACTTCGGACCCTGGGAGCAGATCTTCTATGGCGAGTTCGATGGCCGTCGGAAGAAACGGGTTCTCGTGAAGGTCATCGGCGAGTAGTCGGGTCGGGCAACTTGCGCGGGCGGAAGTCGGGGTGTCACGCCCGCGATCGCAGCATCTCCGTGGCCGCCTCGGCGATCGACTCGTGCAGGTGCGCCACCAGCTCGCTCAAGGCCGGATCCGGATCCCGATCGCGAACGAGATGCCGTGCCGCCGCCGCGCCGATGCGCGCCGGCGCCGTGGCGGCCCCGGACGCCCCGCCGGCCTGGCCGAGCGCGCCGTACTCGCGATGACGCTCGGCGGCCCGCGCCGAACGCGCTTCGACCTCCGCGCCGTCGGACTCGCGCGCCCAGCCCGCCCGCACTTCCTCGTGAAAGGCATCCACCGAGTGCGCCGTCTCCACGTTGAACCCGCACGCCGCGACGAGGCCGCGCACGCAGGCATGCAACGCCAGGCACTCCCATTCGTGCCTCAGGGCCCCGGCAGGCTCCCCGGGAATCAGGCCCGATTCGAGCAGGTCCGAGAGCAGGGGCATCGCCATCTCGCGGTGGAAGCGCGCGAGCGCCCGGCCCCGGTCGTCCGGATCAGTGACCAGGCGGCCTCCAGATCAGGAACCCGGAAATCTCAGGACGGTGGATTCGTGCTCCAGTCGTAGAAGCCGCGACCGCTCTTCCGGCCGAACCGTCCCGCCAGCACCATGCGCTTGAGCAGCGGCGGCGAGGCGAAGCGCGGCTCCTTGAACTCGTCGAACATGATCTTCGAGATCGAGTAGGTGGTGTCGAGGCCGACGTAGTCGCCGAGCAGCAGCGGCCCCATCGGGTATCCGCAGCCGAGCTTCATCGCGTTGTCGATGTCGTCGCGGCTCGCGAGCCCCTGCTCGAAAACGCGCACGGCGTCGAGCATGTACGGCACCAGCAGCCGGTTCACGATGAAGCCGGTGGTGTCGCCGCAGCGCACCACGGTCTTGCCCGTGGCCACGCACCATGCGCTCGCGGCCTGCAGGGCCTCCGGACTCGTGCGCAGGGTGGAGACCACTTCGACCAGCTTCATGAGCGGCACCGGGTTGAAGAAGTGAAGTCCGAGAAACCGCTCCGGATGCCTGGTGAAGGCGCTCATCTCGGTGATCGAGAGGCTCGAGGTGTTGGAGGCGAAGATCGCTTCGGTGCGGCAGATCCGGTCCAGCTCGGCGAACAGCTCGCGCTTGGCGTCCAGGTTCTCGGTGATCGCCTCGACCACGAGATCGCAGTCGGCGAGGTCCGCCAGGTCGGTGGTGCCGGTGAGATTCGAGAGTGTGCGGTCGCGATCCGCCGGCGCGACTTTGCCCTTCTCGACGCCGCCGTCGAGAAAACGCCGCACCGCGCCCAGGCCGCGGTCGAGGAGATCCTTCGAGACCTCGCGCACCACCGTCGTGAATCCGGCCTGCGCCGAGACCTGGGCGATACCACCGCCCATGAGCCCTGCGCCGACCACACCCACCTTGCGAATCGTCATGAGTGCACCTCAGGGTTCTGTCGTGAACGTCGTCGCGCCGGACACTACCCCGCGGCCGCGCGCCTCGCTACCCTTCGCCGGGGTTCCCAAGATTCACTCGTCCATTCGAAATCGGGAGGGCACGTGACGGGGTCGGCCCTGCGGCGTGCCGCCGCGGTCGCGGTCGTAATGGGGCTCGCGCTCGCGATGCTGCACTTCTATCGTGCAGGCCGCGTCGGGGCGCCACCGCGCTCGCTGGGACTGCCGGCGTTCTACGCCAAGTACGTGAGCGTCGGCGGCCTGCCGGTGCTCGGCTCCTCGCGCGTGCCGGACCGGGCCCTTCGGGTCGCTGCGGACATCATTCGGCACCTGTGCAGGCAGCGCCACGACGTCCTCCGCCAGCTGGCCTCGGTCCGGGTCCGGGTCGCGGTGATTGCGAAGTCCGAGAAGACGACCGACATCCCGGAGTACGCGGGGCTGCCCACGGAATACTGGGATTGGCGGGCCCGCGGGCTCGGGGCGACCGTCGAGCGCAGGGTCTGCAGTGCGGCCGAAGAAAACCTGCTCGGCTACCCCGGCGATCGCTGGCCGGAGGTGAACGTCCTGGTCCACGAATTCGCGCACACGATCCACACCCTGGCCCTCTCGTATCTGCAGCCCGACTTCGACCAGAGGCTGCGCGACCTCTACCGCGATGCCCGCAAGCGCGGGCTCTTCGACAGCACCTATGCCGGCACCAATTCCAGTGAGTACTGGGCGGAGGGCGTGACGTCGTGGTTCGACAGCAACCGGCAGGCGATTCCGACTGACGGCATCAGTAATTCGGTCAACACCCGGTCCGAGCTCGAGGAATACGATCCCGCCCTGGCCGACCTGATCCGCTCGGTCTTCCGCGACGTCGATCCGCTGCCTCCGCCCGCTCGACGCCTCGAGGCCGCGCGTTTGCGCGATCCGGCTCTTCCATTAGATTCCATCGGTTCGCGACCCGTGTCCGCCACTCCTTGATGGAGCCTCGCCCGTGTCCTTCACGCCGTTCCAGTCGCTGGTGCTGCAGAACGACACCAAGATCGTGCTGCTCGTGCTCGACGGCGTCGGTGACCTGCCGCATCCCGAGCATGGCCACGCGACCCCGCTCGAGGCCGCGCGGACGCCGAACCTGGACGCGATCGCGCCGCGCGCCGCGCTCGGCCGCCTGCTGCCGGTGGCGCCCGGGATCACGCCCGGCAGCGGACCGGGGCACCTGGCGCTCTTCGGCTACGACCCCGTGGAAACCCAGGTGGGGCGCGGCGTGCTCGAGGCATTGGGCGCCGGGATCGAGCTCGGGCCCGGCGACGTCGCCGCCCGCGCCAACTTCTGCACCGTCGACGGTTCTGGTGTCGTGACCGACCGCCGCGCGGGACGGATTCCGAGCGAAACCTGCGCACGACTCGTCCGTCTCCTCACGGAGAAGATCCCGCGTGTCGAGGACATCGAGTTCAGGCTGCAAGCAGGGAAGGGGCATCGCTTCGTTGCGGTGTTGCACGGCATGGGACTCGACGATGGCGTCAGCGATGCCGATCCGCATAAGGAAGGGCACCCCATCCCGCTCGCTGAGCCCACCGGTCTCAGGCCCGGCTCGAAGAGAACTGCGGACATGGTCAACCAGTTCGTCGCCGAGGCGCGGCGCGTGCTCGCGAACGAGCATCCTGCGAACGCTGCGATGCTGCGCGGCATATCCGCCCGGCCGAACCTGCCGGGCTTCCACAAGCGCTTCGGTCTGCAGGGGGCGGCCATCGCGGCGTATCCGATGTACCGCGGCGTGGCGCAGCTCGCCGGCATGAGCGTGCACGCGGTCGGCGAGACCCCCGAGGAATCGTTCGCGAAGGCGGCTGAGCTGTGGAAGGTAAATGACTTCTTCTTCATCCACGCCAAGGCCACCGACATGGCGGGCGAGGACGGGAACTTCGACGCCAAGGTCGCCGCCATCGAGACGGTGGACCGCGCACTGCCGCGGCTCCTCGAGACGAAGCCCGATGTGCTGTGCATCACGGGAGACCATTCGACGCCGGTCGCGATCAAGGGGCATTCCTGGCATCCGGTGCCGGTGCTCGTGCTCGCGCCCTACGCCGGAGCCGACCAGGCTCCGCGCTTCCACGAGAAGACTGCCCGCACGGGGAGCCTTTCCACGCTTGCAAGTCGTGACCTGATGGCGATACTCCTTGCGAACGCCGGGCGGCTCGACAAGTTCGGAGCCTGAATGCGCCTGAAAACGGCTGCACCCGCGTCCCACCTGCTCACCGCCACCGGCTTCCACTTCGCTTCCTGCGCCGCGAGCCTGCTGCTCGCGCTCGGCTTCGCCGTCCCGGCCGCCGCGGCGCCTCCTTCGCCCCTCGACCAGTCGATGTGGACGTTCCCTGGTGCGACGGCCTCGCCGCCCGGTGCGGCGTCGGCGGGTATTGCGTACTCGGATCGCTGGCTGGGCGAGGAGCCGTTCAACAATCCGGCGGTGCCCGGCTTCCGTACGATCGACGTCTCGGGCCAGCTCCTGCGCGTCAACCGCCAGGACCTGCGGCCGGGCACGCGCGAATTCGACGAGCAGCCGGTGTTCATCGACTTCGCCGGGGCCTGGGTGGGCATTCCGCTCCGCTCGCTCGCGCTCGCGGCGTACGCCTTCCAGCCGGTGCTCCACGTCGAGGACAATTCGTACAGCCGCGGTGTGCTCGGTGGCCCGGTGCCTCCGGCCCAGGTCCAGTCTTCGACCTCCATGCGTGAGCTCCGCACCGGGCTCGCCGTTTCGCACGCGTTCGGAAACCTGCGGGCGGGAGTCGGCGGCGAGTGGACGATCCGCTCGGACTCCTATGAGGTGATCGAGGATTCCGGCGCGCCCGACGAAGGCACGCGGAAGGTCACGCTGTCCGGGAGTGCCCCCGGGTTCACGGCGGGCGTTCACTGGGGCGCGGAAGGGCTGCTGCACATCTCGACCCGCAAGGAGAAACCCGCGCCCTACGATCCCGAGCTCGACGACGGATCCGAAGAGGCCGCGGAGCCGTCCCCGTCGCCCGAGGACTCGATCCCGGCGCCGGTGCTGCCCCCGACGCTGGCCGGCCGCCTCACGATCGGCGTCGGCATGCGTTACCTGCCGGCGCTTCCGGTCGATGCCGAGCAGACGTTGCTGCTCGGAACCGGCGACAGCACGGCAACGTTCGACGTGGAGCGCGAGGCCGGCTGGGAGGCCGGAGCCTCGGCCGCCTACCGGGTGCTGCCGGCGTTCACGGTGACGGCCGGCGTGTCCGGACGCTCGGCGCAGAACTGGGAGGGGCTCGACTCCTCGGCGGGCGCCGGCTTCGACTGGTCGCTCGGCGGCACCTTTCACGACCCGCGCGATGCGTGGATCGCGCGCTTCGGATTCGGCGTGGAGGAGCAGGACGACGTGCCGGAGTCGCACGCGGTCAATCTGTCGTTCGGGCTCGGGTGGCAGCTCGGCAGCGGGGCCCTCGAGGCGGGGCTGCTGCATCGCAGCATCGAGCACGACGACGCTCCCAAGTCGTACGAGTACCGTTTCGTGCTGACCTACGCGAGCCGTTGACGCGGACCGGCGCTTCGAAGCGCTATGGTATAGTGCCGTCAAATCGTCCGGTGACCTCGTGCTCCGACACGCGAATTCGTCATCTCGCACGAGGCCGGATCAGGCGTCTCAAGCCCGATCGTCATGCGAGAGTGGCGGAACTGGCAGACGCGCTGGATTTAGGATCCAGTGGGGAAACT
>DAIUEO010000050.1:0-21550 GCA_036845125.1 Candidatus Eiseniibacteriota bacterium
GTTCCACTGCGGCACGTGCTTCGTCGAGAACTCGATCAGGTCCACGATGATCCGGAGGGAAGGCTCGGGCGGGAAGCACCAGCACTTCTGCGCGATGTACTCCTTCAGGATGTCGTTCTGGATGGTGCCGCGCAGCTTCGAGAACGGCACGCCGCGCTTCTCGGCGTTCGCCAGGTAGAAGCCGAACATCGACGCGGCCGGGCCGTTGATGGTCATCGACGTGGAGATGCCGCCCGGATCGATGCCGTCGAGCAGGATCTCCATGTCGCGCAGGCTGTCGACCGCGACGCCGCACTTGCCGATTTCGCCGTGCGACTTCGGGTGATCGCTGTCGTAACCCATGATGGTCGGGTTGTCGAAGGCGATCGAGAGCCCGGTCTGCCCGTGCTCGAGCAGGTAGTGGAAGCGCTGGTTGGTCTCGGTCGCGAGCCCGAAGCCCGCGAACTGGCGCATGGTGAACATCTTTCCGCGGTACATCGAGGCATGGACGCCGCGCGTGTAGGGGTACTCGCCGGGATAGCCCAGGTCGCGCTCGTAGTTCATGCCCTTCAGGTCGTCGGGCGTGTAGAGCGGCTTGATCGGGATGCCCGAGATGGTGAACGGATAGAGACCCTCGCGCTGGCGCGACGCGGTCAGCTTCTCCTCCCAGACGCGGCGCGTGTCCGAAGCGGGGGCCACCGCGGGCCCGTTGCGGGAGGCCCCATTCGATGCCGGGGTCCGGCGGGACTCACCGCGCGGTCGAACGTGCCGGCGCGTGGTCTTCTGGGTTCGGGAGGCCATGGGTGCGTCGTCTCCTCGTTCTCGGGGAAGGAGGGCCTCGTCGTACACCTCGGAATGCCCTCTAAATCGCGTACGAGGGTACGACCCGGCCTCGCAATCGGCAAGACAATCCCGGAAAGGAATGTCGCGCGGGACCACCCAAAAGAAAACACCGGAGGCGGCTTCCATGCCGCTTCCGGCGTCGATCAATCTTCTGGATGAGACCCGCCGGTGTCGGAGCAGGCTGCAGAACGCGGCGGCGGGTCCCAATGCTAGCGGGAGACCACCAGCTTTCGTGTCCAGCTCTGATCGCCGAACCGTGCCTTGACGAGGTAGACGCCGGCATCGACCGCGCGGCCGTTCTTGTCGCGCAGATCCCAACTCCATTCTCCGCTGCCCGCCGTGGTCCGTCCGCTCATCAGTGTCCGCACGTGGCGGCCGGACACATCGAAGGCTTGAACGAAGACCATCGCTTCGCGGGGCAGCGTGTAGGAGAAGCTTGCCCGCTCGCGAGCGGGATTCGGCCAGGGGGTGGAGAACGAAGCCACAGCCGGAGTGCCGGCGACGACGTCGACCCAGCCCGGCATCGTGGCCACATTCGAAATCGGTGACCAGTTACCGACATCGTCCCGCGTCCGGAGCGCGAAGTAGCGCATGATGTCGGGACTGATTCCGGCGATCGTGACGGTCTCCGGCGACCCCGGCAGTGCGGGAACAGGAAGTCCGTTGGCGCGTGTCGCCATGACGAAGTTCATCTCGGTGATGACGGCCCAGGAGTAACGCAGGTCATAGGCTGCGGCGCGCCCGAACTGACCGTCGTCGCCCGGTGCCGTCCAGCTGAGAGTCACCGAGCCTGTGGGTTGTGAAGCGGTGGCGGGAACCGTGGCTGTGAGCGTGAGGCAGACGACTGGAATGATCTGGTGCTTGCGGTTCATGCACCCATCCTTGCCGTCGAAGACGGCTGTGGCCGGTGCGTCTGATCGCCTTGCGTGCCCCGGAGTGAACCTCAGTGGGTTCTCCGAGCCCCACTTCGATTCGAGGGGGTCTCGAGAGGTGCGCGGGGACACCCGGGGTCGCAATGCTTTGCTCCAGCGGCACAGATGGGGTCCGAAGTGTGGCGACATCGCCTCTATCGGAGGATCGAGCTCCGTACTATTCGCGCTCCGACCCGCAAGTCCGACCGAGCCTCATGGCTGGCCGCGCCGCACGATCAAAGCCTGAGAGCCGGCGGTGCGCCACCGTTTCTCGAGGTCGTCCCGATCCAGCGTCCTCGGCTCGGGACCTCCATCGTTCAACGTGAAGCTCTCGCGTTTGGAATCCCAGCCCGTCACCACCCCGAAGTGCGTCACGGTCAGCGGAGCGGGGCCGTTCTGGTAGAGCACGATCGGCGGCACTCCTGCAGCGACCAGTGCGATCAGGGATTCCGGTGTAAGGGTTGCGATCGTCGCCTCGTACCCGGCGCGGCGCGCGGCCGCCGCCAGATCGGTAATGAGGGTTCCGTGGAGTGCGGCATCGTAGGCACCCTCGGCCGCGTTGAGGACTCCAGGGGCTGCACCGTAGAAGAGGAGCACCATCTCGAGTGCCGCCTGCCCACAGCGTTCGGGCGCCTGCTCCACGATCGGGACGGCGAGACTGACATCCTCCAGATTCGCCGTCGCGGCGGCATACGGTGCTCCATCGATCATCACACCATTGCTGGCGGCGCTGACGTTTCCACTCGCGTCACGAGAGAAGACGAAGATGTTGGACGCCGTCGCATTCGTGATCGGTGTGAGCCAGGCGGTTTCCCGCGTTCCGGGAATCCCAGGCCTGAGGAGGATCATTCCAGTCGAGTCCGCGAACGCAGGCAGAATTGTCGGTGCCCCTCTCCCATCGACCTGTATGAACGCGTATGAGGAAACGGGATCGGGGGAAGCTCGGGAACGGCCGCTCGAGTCCTGCGCGAGCCAGTCGTTCGGTGCCGTGAACTCCAACCGGATCCTCTCCCGCGAGGCGGAGCCGGTTACGGACGGTTCAGCCACGAAGGTGATGTTCGGAACCTGCTTCTGAATGCCCGTCTTCACCTCGGCCAACGTGGCCAGGTAGATCGGGGCCCGTTCGCCACCCGTCAGGGCGGCACGCTCCGCGAGCGCATGGGCCTCGTCTAGATCCCGACCCTGACGCAACAGCGCGATCGCCAGGTTGTTCATGGCATCCCCGTCGCTCTCGGAATCCGCGAGCGCACGACGATAGTGCTGTTCAGACTTGTGCCATCGTTCGTTCGCAGCTTCGATGTTGCCGAGGTTGACCCGTGCCCGAACCTGGTGAGAGTCGAGCTTCAGCGCCCTGCGGTACTCCTTTGCAGCATGACCGAGTTCGCCGTTCGATTCGTACACCACGCCAAGATCGTTGTGCTCGGTCGGGGTCAGCGGGTCATTGAGCACCACGAGGTGCGCGCAGCCTCCCAGAACCATGGACGCGGCCAGCGTCAGGAACCCCTGCACCACCGGCTTCCGTCGCATCATTTCACCACGATCTCTTTGTTCATGAGCTTGAGGATGATGATCACCAGGATGACCACGATGAGAATGCCGATGATGGCCCCGGTGCCGTCTCCTCCACTCGGGAGACCCTTGGACGCCGTGGCGAGGGTGTGAAGATCCTGGTCCGACATGCCCGCCAGCTTGAGCTGGGCGTCTTCCGCGGCCACGCCGTAGTCGAGCAACTTCTGCGCGACGACCTTGTTCTCGAGGGCCCGCCTGGCCACCAGCAGGTCGGCATCGCGCTCGGTCGCAATCGATGTGGACCCGGAGGTGCGCGAAGGCACGAGCCCCGCCACGGCCGGGCCGAAATCGAGAGCACTCATGCTCACGACGGCAAGCAAGGCCGTCCAGCGGCGAAGGTTTCGCGGGAACGTGCTTCTGTCATTTGTTCTCAACGGACGCCTCCAATCGTGCTGCCTTGTCTGCGACGAAACCGAGACAAACGATGATCGCTACGGCAATGGTCGTCCACGGCATACAGCACCTCCCGCTTTCCTGGACCGGATAACGTGTCGCTTCCGCTTTGAGGGAGACCGCAAGGGGAGTGCCAGTGGACGCAGAGTTCATCGCGCAGTTCGAGTGTGATGGCGGGCCGCGTGTTGCGAGGAACCACGCTGGTCCCCGGAGGACGCACCGGCGGTGCGGATGAACCCTGATGCTTGTAGTTCCTTCCACTTCTTGAAGGTTCGGGACTACCCATCCTCGATCGGGAACCCGTAACCGGCGTCAGGGCACCAGCAGAGCGTGGCACGCTCGATGCGGTAGGAACGTGTGAATCCCGGCCTCACTCGCGGGCACACCCATCACACCCAAAGGAGTTATTCATGCGTTCCTCGTACCTGGTTTCAAGTCTTGCCCTGCTGTCCCTCGTGTTTGCTACCAGCTGCACCAACAGCGCGGCGCAGGTCCGCGCGGAGCGCGACGCCGCCGCAGCCACCGCCGCCGCGGCCGCCAAGCCCAGTTCGATCACCCTCCACTCCGGGACGTCAATTCCGGTGACGCTCTCAAGCGTGATCTCCTCGAAGACCGCCAACGTCGGCGATGTCTGGACCGGTTCCGTGCAGCAGTCAGTCGCACTCGGCGATTCTCGCGTCATCGCCGCGGGCAGTGCCGTGAACGGGACGGTCACGTCCGCCAAGGCAGCGAAGAAGGGTGACCGCGCCATGCTCGATCTCGGGCTCGAAGGGATCACGGTCGATGGTCACCGCTATTCCGTTCACGGCGCCACCGAGGCGGTCGTTGCCGGCTCGACCCGTGCTCGCAACCTCGGCGCGATCGCCGGCGCCACGCTCGCCGGCGCGATCATCGGCCACCAGGTGGGTGGGTCGGACAAGGGCACCGTCGTCGGCGGTCTGATCGGTGCAGGCGCCGCGACCGGCGTGGTGGCAGCGTCGGAGGGCTATCAGGTCGAGCTCCACTCCGGAACCCCGCTGGTCTTCACCACGACGTCCGATGTCGCAGTCAGACGGTAGGCTACGTCCTCAGCGCCGTGGGGCACTCCCGTCTCCGTCCGTGGTTCGCCACGTGACGGAGTCCGGAGGCCTGCGGTGAGCCCACCTATGACGAAAGCCAAGATCCTCGTGGTCGACGACGAGATCTACATGGTCGACGTTCTCGACGTCAGTCTCGGGATGGAAGGGTACGGAATGGTCACCGCCCTCGACGGTGAAGAGGCGCTCCAGAAGGTGAAGTCGGAGCAGCCCGACCTCATCGTGCTCGACATCATGATGCCCAAGCTCGACGGCTACGAGACTTGCAGGCAGCTCAAGTCGGATCCCGCGACCAGGCACATTCCGGTGATCCTGCTGTCGGGCAAGGGACGGAACGCGGACCAGCGACTCGGGTTCGACGCCGGCGCCGACGACTACATCACCAAGCCGTTCAGCCCCCGTAAGCTGGTCGAGCGCGTGAACGCGCTCCTCGACGAGACCAACCCCCAGCGCATGCAGGCCTGATCCCGTATCGCTCCAGGGCTCGCCCCCGGTGACCACGTCCAGGTGCCTCTTTCGCGGACGCCCTCCACGTCGATGTCTTCACAAGTCTGGATTCGCGAATCCCGCGTGCCGTGCCATACTCGGTATCACCGATCACGGATTTTGAGGGTCCTGCTGAATGCTCCGAGCACTCTTCGTCGACGACGATGTGGATTTCCTGAATGGAGTGTCTGAAGTTGCCACTCAGGAGGGATTTGCCGTCACTGGCGCTCGCTCCCTGAAGGAGGCCCGCGACCATCTCACCGATAGCCCCGCTGATCTCGTCCTGATCGACCTGATGCTGCCCGACGGAGACGGGATCGGTCTGCTTCGGGAACTCAAGGAAACGACCAACTCCGACGTGATAATGGTTTCAGGCATGGCGACGGTCGATTCCGCGATCGAAGCCCTGCGACTGGGTGCCCTCGACTACCTCACCAAGCCTCTGGACAACCGGCGACTGAAGGCGGTGCTCGCTCACGTCCTTCGTCTCCAGTCGCTCAAGGAAGAAGTCGGCACCTTGCGAGGGGAGCTTCGCAAGTTCGGCCGTTTCGGCAAGCTGATCGGCAACTCGCCTGCGATCCAGAAGGTGTACGACCTGATGATCAGGGTCGCTCCGACGGACGCCACGGTGTTCATCACCGGTGAGAGCGGCACGGGCAAGGAACTCGTCGCTCAGACGATATTCGAGATCAGCAACCGTCGCCGGAAACCCTTCCTCCCGATCGACTGCGGCGCGATCCCCCAGAACCTGATCGAGAGCGAGCTGTTCGGCCACGAACGGGGCAGCTTCACGGGGGCGACCCAGCTCCGGCGCGGCTGCTTCGAGCGGGCGGCCGGGGGCACTCTGTTCCTCGACGAGATCACCGAGATGCCGATCGAGCTCCAGGTCAAGCTCCTGCGTGTGCTCGAGTCGGGGTCCCTCTTTCGTGTCGGAGGGGACGTGCCGGTCCCGGTGGACGTGCGGCTGATTGCCGCCTCCAACCGCGTGCCCAAGGATGCCGTCCAGGATCGCAAGCTGCGGGAGGACCTGTTCTACCGGATCAACGTGTTCCCGATCGCCCTGCCGCCGCTTCGCGATCGTGAGGGGGACCCGCTCCTGCTGGCCGACTATTTCCTGGAGTCGCTCAATGCGGCCCAGGGGAAGTCGAAGCGGCTGAGCCCGGCGGCGCGGGATCGCATCAAGGCGTACCCGTGGCGCGGCAACGTGCGCGAGCTCAAGAACGAGCTGCAGCGCGCCTTCATCATGTACGACGGCGTGATCGAGCTCCCGGATCTGTTGATCGGGCGGGGCTCAGCTCCGGCGGCGCCCTCGAATGGAGGATCGCTCGAGGATTCCGAGCGCGAGCTGATCCTGAAGACCCTCGAGGAGTGCGGCGGCGACAAGAAGAAGGCGGCGAAAATACTGGGGATCAGCCTCAAGACCCTGTACAACCGCCTGCATCTGTACGCGAGGATCTGAATACCAATGGGCAACCGCACCCGCGTCCGCTAAGTAATCTCCCTCGCGATGCGGATCGGAAGGTCCAGGGCCCCATGGGTCATCCGGGCGCCCTGGACCTCGACTCGGCGGCAGTTGCCGGCTCCTACCTCATCGCTGGCTGGTCGTGGGCCCTTCGACACGCAAGTCGTTCTGGACCCGCGCGACGCCCGGCGTGTTGTGAGCGATCGACACCGCGGCGTATCGCTGCGATGCGAACTGCACCGTGCCGGTCAGGCGAGCGGTCCCCGCCTTCACTTCGACCTGCACGTCGGTTCCCTCCATCTTGGCGTTCTTGATCCGCTGGCGTAGCGACGATTCGGTCTGGTCGTCCTTTGCGGCCTGCTGCTTCACCTTCGAGGCCGCGACCACGCGCAACTCGCGAACCACGGACTTGACGCCGGACACTTCCTTCGCCACGCGTACCGCCTTGTCCGAAATCTCGGCGGTCGGCACGGTGCCAAACAGCGTGACCACGCCACGGCGGGTGTCCACGTTGATGTCGCCCGCCGGAATGTCGGCGTCCGTCATGAAGCGCATCTTGGTCTGAGCCGTGATCCACCCGTCGGTCATGGCGTTCCCGCGCGCCGGGTCGGCCGGTGTCTCGTCGAACCAGATCTCGTGATCGGCGAACTCGTTCGGGCTGTCGATCTCGGACGCGACCTGGCGCACGCCAGGAACGTTCGAAGTGATCTCGAGTGCGAGGAGATGATCCGATAGAGAGGCGGCCTTGCCCTCGAGCAGCACCACACCCTTGTTGACGGACTTGGTGTGGATCGAGCTGTTCGCGAGCGCCGGCTCAGCCTTGAGTTCGGCATCGATGTCCTTCTGGAGCTGGTCGTCGGCGATCTGAACGTTCTTGCGCCGGCTGTCGGACACCACCTGGAGCAGATTGCGCACCGACGTCACGCCGGTGCCGGCCTGCGCGATGCGGCCGGCCTCTGTCTTCTCGGCGTTCGAAGGGACCCTGCCATGAAGCGTCACACGGCCTTCATCAGTGTCCACGTCGATCGGGTAGCCACTGACTTGTGGCGAGTTCATGAGCAGCATCTTAACCTTCGTCGAGACCCACGCGTCCGAGACTCCTGCCCAGGCCGGTGCGACCCCGACGACGAGCATTCCGGCCACGCAGGCTGTCAGGATCCACTGGTGCAGCTTCGAGCTCATCAAGTTTCTCCTTTGATTGGCATTGCTCGCGCCCGCCGCCAATGGCACCGGGTCACGCGCTGACTGATATCGCGTCGCGAGGATCGCGACGATTCAGAGTCTGGGTTCCCGTGGGGGTTGCGGGACGTGCTCCCCGACCACGGGAACCCTCACGGCTTTCCGACGGATGGCCGTCACCACCATCCCGGCAATCGCGATTGTTACAACGGCCATCCCAATCTGAGCGACGAGCGGCATCGGATGAGCCCCTTTTGTTCGCATTTGGAGTGAACAATGGCCGACATCCCCGTTGGGAATCGGGCTGACGCGAGGGAGTAGCGCAACAAGCGGGCCACGGATGAAGGTCTCGCTCTGGCTCCCCAGTCCTCTGAAACCGCTGTAGGAACTACCGCCGCTTCGGAAGCTCTTACACGCCGGGGTCCACGACGACGGAGACCGCACCCGGAAGTGCCTGTGCCGCATGGGCCGGGCCCGACCCTCTGGTGGTACGCAAAGTGCCCTACTGAATCACCTGGCGGGGGACACCACGGCCGTCGTGCCGCCCCGAGGCGGTTGGCATTCACAGGAGGCCCACCATGTTATGGACGATTGCAGTGGTACTCGCGGTGCTCTGGATGCTGGGATTGGTGACGGCGCACACGATGGGAGGCCTCATTCACGTCCTCCTGTACCTGGCGCTTGCTGCGATACTGATCCGGGTAGTTCAGGGCCGCCGTCTCGCCTGATTGCATTCTCTGCAGGTCGCCGGTTGTGCAGACGTAGCGGATAGAGAGACACTCATGGCCAAGGTGCGTCGAAGGAAGCCCCTCTAGAGGAAATGAGACCCGGTGTCTGAGTGGTCGTTCCAGCGAAAACTGATCACGGGCGTCGTCCTGATCTGCATGCTGGTGGTCTTGACCAGCGCCGCTTCCATGATCATTTCGCGAGTCCTGTTCGCGAACATTGCAAGGGTGACGACCAGCGACGGCCGGGATCCTTCCGAATCACGGGCGCTGCAGCTCGCGTGCGCCCGGAGCGCCGTCACCGTCCACGCATGCCTCGTCAACGGGGGCAGTGACTGCGTTCCCGTCGTAAGAGCGGGCAGCGCCAGAATTCGCGACCTCGTCACGCGTTTGCAGGTTCGCGTCGCGAGGCGCGACGGCCGCCTCCTTCTGGATGGCGTTCTGACTGCCGAGCGCGCACACCAGGAGGCGTTCACACGGACCCTGGCGCTTTCCGGCACGGCACGTACTGCAGAAATCGAGGCGGTCCGGTTGTGGGGCGCGGAGCTCGAGGCGGCCGTGGCCGCCTTTGTGGCCCACATGGAGGTTGCGAACCTCGCAACCACGCGCGAGGCCGTGAACGATGCGGAATTTCTGATGATCGTCATCACCGTGGTGACGATCATGCTGCTGGCATTGCTGTGCGTGATCCTCATCGTCGGCCTCGATCGGAGCTATCGAAGGCAGATGACAGCGCGTACCCGTGCCGAGCTCGGCCAGAGCGTTGCGAGGACGAGCCTGTCGGAGGCCGAGACGGCCAGCCGGCTGAAGGACGAATTCCTGGCGACGGTGTCCCACGAGCTCCGCAACCCCCTGGCTCCGATTCTCACGTGGACCCAGCTGCTTCGCAGCGGCACGCTCGACGAGAAGAAATCCAAGCGTGCTCTCGAGGTCATCGAGCGCAATGTCCTGTCTCAGGTTCAGCTCATCGACGACCTGGTCGACGTTTCGCGGGTCGTTTCCGGAAAGTTCCGTCTCGATGTGAGGCCGATCGACCTGGTGCCGGTGATCAGGGCGGCGGCGGAATCGCAGGTTCCGGCGAGCGAGGCCAAGCAGATCCGCCTGCACCTCGTTCTGGACGAGCGTACCGGCCTGATTTCAGGCGATTCCGAGCGCCTCCAGCAGGTGATGTGGAATCTGATTTCCAACGCCATCAAGTTCACCCACAAGGGCGGCCGGGTGACGGTGGTGCTGCAGCGCTCGGAGTCTCACGTCGAGGTTGCGGTCAGCGACAGCGGCGTCGGAATCAACGCCGACTTCCTCCCCCATGTGTTCGAGCCGTTCCAGCAGGGCTCGGGCGGGTCGATGCGACGCCACGGTGGCCTGGGCCTCGGGCTCTCGATCGTTCGCCACATCGTCGAACTGCATGGGGGCGAGATCACCGCCTCCAGCGAGGGCCTGGATCTCGGCTCGAAGTTCACCGTGAAGTTCCCGCTGCTGGCGACGGCCCTTGGGACCGGCCCGGAGAGCAGGCACCCGATCAGCCGGGACACGCTCACGGACGTCCACAGTCTCAGTCGGCTGGACGGTGTCCGCGTTCTGGTGGTGGACGATGAACCCAGCGCGAGCGAGGCCCTTCTGGTGCTTTTCGATTCCTGCGGCGCCGAGGCGCAGTCCGCGGGCTCCGCAGCCGAGGCGCTTGAGCTATTCAAGGTCTGGCGGCCGCACGTCCTCGTTTCCGACATCGCCATGCCGGCCGAGGACGGTTACTCCCTGATCCGGAAGATCCGGCTGATCTCCCGGGAAAAGGGAGGCAGGACACCTGCGGTGGCACTGACCGCGTACGGCAAGATCGAGGATCGGGTGACCATCCTCGCCGCCGGCTTCCAGATGTATCTGTCGAAGCCCGCAGATCCGAACGAGCTGGTTGCCGTGGTGGGCAGCCTCGCGAAGGGTCGAGGCCTGGTCAACGGCCCGGCAGGTATCGCAGAGCCCATGCCGAACTAGTCGTCCGGCCTTACCTCACGGCCTGGACGCACGCCATTCCCAGCGCCCTTCAACGCGACCGCGGTGTTGAAGATCCGACCTCCACGCTTTGAACATCCTGCTTCCCACTCCGGTTTCGACCCGCAAGGGACGATCGCGCTGAGCGACCCAAACCGGGGCGGCGGCTGGACCTGGGGCGTTCCGAGGCTCCGGTTCCCCGGTGGCACCGATCGTGCGGGGTAAGGAGGAATGCAGCGCGTGAGGTCGCAGTCGATCCGGCGCGCTTCGAACACGCTTCCGCCAGGCGACATCCAACGCACTGGCAATGCAACCGATGACCACAGAGGAGTTCCGATGACCCATTCGACACGACATACACTTCCTGACCTGCGGTTGGTTGCGGCGCTCGTGCTTGCCGCGCTGGTGGGCACCAACATCGGCGTCGCACGCGCGAGCGTTGAAATCATCCCTTCGGTCGGAGTCACGAAATCCACGGACGACAACGCGGGCGACGCCCAGGGCTTCGGTGGGCTCGCCATCCGGTTCCCCCTGATGTCGTTCCTCAAGGCCGAGGGTGGCTTCGGGTACCGCCAGGACTCGTTTGCCGGCGGCGATCTCAAGGTGCACCAGTGGCCCATCACCGCCTCGCTCTGGGCCTCACCGTTTCCGAATCTGTATGCGGGCGGCGGCCTCGGCTGGTACCGCACGTCGTTCGAATACAGCGGTGCCCTGGCCTTCAACGACGAGACGACCCAGAGCATGGGGATTCATCTGGGTGGAGGAGCCACGCTGCCAATGACGTCGCAGCTCGGCCTCGACCTGAACGGCCGGTACATCTTCATGCAGGATGAGGACAATCTGCAGATACCGACGACGTTCAACCCCGATTTCTGGACACTTGCGCTGGGGCTTGCCATCAAGTTCTAGCGTCACGATGCCGCGGAACAGTCAGCGTGGGGGCCATGTCCCCCACGCCGGAAAGGAACGTGTGACATGAAGACTCTGGGATTTGCTCTGGTGATCCTCGGCATTCTCGCGCTCCTGTACGGTGGGGTCACCTACAGCCGCCAGCGTACCGTGGTGGATCTGGGATCGATCAAGGCGACCGCGACGGAACAACACAACATCCCCTTCTCGCCGATCGTCGGCGGGATCGCAATCGTCTCCGGCCTGCTTCTCCTGTTCGTGCCGAGGCGGCGGATTGCATAGCGGGCTCGCCTCCGCTCGAAACGCGACGGCCCCGGGGGTGCCAGCCCCGGGGCCGTGCCTCTTTGCCTCGCTCGATTCGGGAAGAAAGCCTAGTGGGTGCGGATGACGCGCGTGGTGAATTCCTTCGTCCCGATTCGCAGCTTGGCCAGATACACGCCAGGCGCCACGGAGTTCCCGTCGATGTTCCGGAAGTTCCACTCGAACTCATGGACGCCGGCCTCCATGTCACGGTCGACGAGCGCGACGACCTTGCGGCCGACCACGTCGTAGATCGCGAGCGACACCTTGGCCTGCGCCGGCTGCGACCAGCGCAGCATGGTCTGGTTGCGGGCCGGATTGGGCTTCGGCGAAGCGAAGCCAAGCGTTCCGGGCTTGAGATCCTCCACCGCGATGAGCGAGGGCTCGATGCGCACCGGGTAGTCCTCGGTCTCGCCGCGCAGGAACGAATGGTTCGGCGTCGAAATGCTGCCGTTCCACGGGAAGTCGTCCGGCACCGGACTGTCGGTGATGGTGACCCGCAGCCAGCCCCGCCCGATCCTGCTGCCGACCCGGAACTTCGGCGTGGTCACGGTGTTGCAGCCCGGGTTCGTCGGGAGAGCGATGTTCCGGATCGCCCACTCGGGGGCGCACTTGTTGATCTTTCCGCACGCGATGTTGTCGGTCCAGTCACCGTCCTCGTTCCAGTCCACGAGCACGTTGACGAACACGTCGCGCGGGGTGTCCGAGCAGTTGAAGGCGCGGAACACCAGGCTCTCCACGTCGCACGCCAGGAAGTTGACTGGACCCGGGAGCCCGGCATCGGCATCGCCGAAGGTTTCGTCCTGGCCGAAGTTCAGCCAGGCGGCCTGGAAGCCGTCCACGGCGACGGTCGGATCGCAGGCGCTGATCACGCCCATCGGCGGGTCGATGTTGACCTTGCCGTCGCTCTCGCCGTCCACCCCGCTGAACCCGGCGGACGGGCAACCCAGCCAGAACTTGACGGGATCGCTGGCCGCGACGTCGTGCCGCACGAAGCCGGCCGGCCCGGGCGGCGGTCCGATCGGGATACCGCACATGATGTCGAGGCCCGCCACGCCACCCGCCGTGAAGCAGGTCGGGAAATTCCCGATGATGCCACCCGGATAGGCGGGAATGCTCTCGGGCGCGTCACCCCAATCCATGTAGCCGCCGAACGTGCACGAGCCCGGACCGGCCAGGAACGTCACCGGGTAGTCCTCGGTCTCGCCGAACTGCAGGGTCTGCCCCACGAGGCCGGCCGATCCGTTCCACGGGAAGTCGGGACCCGCCGGGGTGTCGCTGATCGTGATGCGCATCCACCCCTCGCCGGGGACGGGGCCAGCCAGGAACGCCGGCGACGTGATCACGTTGCAGCCGGGGTTGAGAACGATCGCGATGTTCTGGATGGGCCATTCGTAGGCGCAGGCCAGCGCCGGGAACGCCGGACATTCCATGTTGTCGTTCCAGTCACCGTCCCGGTTCCAGTCCACGAGGATGTTCAGGTTCACGGTGCGGGCCACCGCCGCGCAGCTGTACGCGCGGAAGGTGACGGTGTTGCTCTTGCAGGTGCTGAACACCAGCGGCGCGGCCAGGCCGGCGTCGGTGTCGCCGTAGGCCTCGTCCTGGCCGAACGGGAACCACGAGGGCTCGACGTTGTCCACGATGATCGCCCCGTTGCAGGTGCTCGGGCCGGCCCCGACTAGATTCACCTTGCCGTCGGGCTCGGAATCGATGCCCGAAGGCAGTGGGCCGCCGAAGCAGCCCAGCCAGTAGCCCGGCGCCCCGGCCGGGTTGAAGTGACGGACGAATCCGTTGGCGGCGCCCGGCGCCATGCTGTTCGGCGGACAGACGAACGTCTGAAAGCCGGCCGGAGTTCCCAGGGCCATGCAGGTCGGGAACAGCCCCATCACGCCCGGCGGATAGGCGAAGATGCCGTCGGGCGCATCGCCAAAATCCTGGGACGGTCGGGTGCAGTCGTTGGGCCCGTCCACGTCGTTCGCGATCGCGAGCGTCGCCGAGCCGAGCAGGGTGAGGAGAGCAAGCAGCAGTGAACGTGGTAGCGGAGTCTTCATGACGGCCTCCAGAAACACCGGGCAAGAGTGCCGGGGGGTCCGGAGGCCGCCTGCGAGTCGGCGAACCCCGACCCACCGGAGGGGGTGCCGTATGAACGACCGGGGGGGCGCGGACCGAACGCCCGATCTTCGGGGCCTAGCGTCCTTCGGCGATCATCCCCGCCCAGTCGACCGGGTGAGTCGGCCGGCCCTGGGACCGGAGCCGCCCCAGGGCGGCGCGGCTCGCCGATCGGACCGCCTCGTGGAGGTCGCGGTGCTCGGTCCAGAGCGAGCGGTAGAAGTCCGCCATCCACGCCCGGGTGGGCTCGTCGCGCACCGCCCACAGGGTCATGAGCGAGGCTCTCGCCCCGGCAATTCGGAGCGCGCGCCTTAGGCCCAGCACGCCCTCGCCGGAGAAGACCTGGCCGCGGCCGGACTCGCAGGCCGAGAGTGTCACCAGCTCGGCGCTCGAAAGGTCGATCGCCGCGAGCTCGCCCGCGGTGAGGATGCCGTCGTCCGCTCCCGACATCGCCGAGAGTCGCGCGTTGGCGCCCGCCAGTGCCAACCCCGAGAGGCGCAGCGGATTGATGGTGGCTGGCGAGGGCAGGTCGTGCGTTCCCGATGTGAGCGCCGCGACGCCGCGCGTTCCGGAATCGGGGCCCGCCACGCACGAGGGGTCGAGGTAGAAGCCGTGGGTTGCGAGATGAAGCACCTGGGCGCGCGGCGCGAGCGCGCGGAACGCCTCTTCGTCGGCGGTCGCACCGGTTCGGATCTCGCCCATCTTCCCGCTCGCGGTCCAGGCGGCGAGCACGTCCTCCGCCTCGCTCTTCGTGCCCGCCAGCGCGGCGAAATGCAGCTCCTGGGTCGCGCTGCAGGGCACCAGCCCCCGCACGTCGGACGCGGCACCGGCGCCCTCCGCGCTCGCGAGCAAGGGTGCTGTGCCGGCGTCGTAGTCGATGCCGCCGAACGCCACGAGGCCGGACGCCCCGCGCGCCGGCGGCGGTTCGGCAACGAGGTCGCGCTCCGCGCTCACGAGCGCGAGCGTCGGCCCGGATTCGATGAGCCAGCCACTCTTCCCCGCCGGAAGCGCGGCGAGATTGCCGAGCGCCAGTGCGCCGTCGGGGACGACGACCACGCGCGACGCCCCGCGCAGGCGGGAGGCCAGCGGCTCCCACACCAGCCGGCGCGCTGCGTCGCCGACCTTGCGACAGCGCTTCTCCGCGGCGCGGCCGGCGTCGTCATTGCCCACCGGACGCGACAGCTCGGCCGTCCATTCCGAGATCACGGCGTCGACCTCCGCGCCGCGCCCGATCGGCCGTACCGTGAGCCGTCCGTCGGCGCCGCGCACGAGCGCCGTCCACATCGGCTGGCTGTCGAAGGCGGCGCCGTCCGAGTGACGGACGTAGGAGACGAGCGCCGTTCCGGCGGGCAGCGCCGCGAACACCTCGCCCACGCCGGTCGCCGTGCGCTGGCGCTCGGAGCGGAACGCGGCGCTCGATTCGATGAGGCGGCGCTCGGCCTGATCGCGGCGGGTCTCGACCTCCTCGAGCTGGGCGCGCCAGATCGAATCGGCGCCCGCCGGACCGCGCGCCAGCAGCCGCGCGTACATCGCGCGCGTCGCGAGCAGCTCGGCGTGGAGCGAGTCGTCGCCGGCCGGCATCGCCTGGCGCCCGGCGATCTCGTCGGCCACGAGCGCGCGCGAGCGCACGACGGCGTCCCACACCGCGAGCGCCACCGAATCCGGCGGCGTCATGCGCCGCATCACGGCGAGCGCCAGGTCGAGGCCGCGGGTCCGCACGGTGGCGGCCGCCAGCGCCTCGTGCTCTGAGAATCCGCGCGCAGTGGCGCGGAACGCCTCGCGGCCGGCGGTCTCGGCACGGAGCGCCGCCGCGATCGCCGCGAGGCTGTCGCCGCACGCCGCCTCGGCAGCCGCGAGCCGGGCGAGCACCACCGCCGCCGCGCTCGAACTGCGACCCTCGACGGATTCGACGGTCGTGACGAGGCGGCGGAAGATGCGGCGCGCGGAGTCGGCCTCGCCCTTCGCGAGCAGCGCCGTGCCGAGCCACTCCTCCGTGAGCAGGATCTGCGGGCTCCGCGGACCGTAGCGGCGGGGCGCGATCTCGAGTGCCTCCCGCAGCAGCGCGATCGCCGAATCGGGGTTGCCCTGGCGGAGCCGCATGCGCGCCTCGCGCCGCGCCGCACTCGCCATCATCACGATGTCGAGCTTGGGGGCAGCCGCCGCGCGCCGCGCTTCCTCGACCACCACGGCGAGCGCCTCGTCGACCTGCCCCAGGCACTCGTGAGCTTGGGCCAGCGTGGTGAGCGTGCGCGACACCTCGATGTGGTCCTCGCCGAGCGCCCGCCGGGCGGTCGCCACCACCTGTTCGGCGATCGGCAGCGCGGCCGCACAATCGCCGTTGTAGATCATCACCGAGGCCACGCGATCGAGTGCGTCGAGCGTCCGCACGTCGTCGGGGCCGTAGGTGGCGAGGAAGATCCGATACGCGCGCTCGTTCAGGCTCTTGGCCCGCCCGAAGTCACCCGCGGCGCCGAGGTTCCATCCGAGCGAGAGGCAGGCGTAGGCCACCTGCGGATGATTCGCCCCGAGATTCTGCTCGTTGATCTCGAGCGCCTCTTCCGCCGCGCGCTGGGCCTCGGCGTATTCCTGCGCGTGATAGAGCACGAGGCTCATGCCCTGGAGGCAGCGGCCACGATCCGGGTGATCGTGGCGCAGCGCGCGATCGGCGTTGGCGAGAGCCCGGCGCCACTCGTCGAGCGATCGCTGCCACTCCTCCATCAGGTGCGAGCACGTCGCGAGCGCCCGGAGCGAGGTGCCGATCAGGCGATGGTCCGGTGGCAGCGCGCGCTCGCGGATCTCGAGGCCTTTCGTGTAGCTGATGCGGGCCTCCGGGTACTGGCCCTGGATGTATTGCGCCAGACCGAGCGTGTGCCAGCCGAGCGCCTCGGCCGGCTGTCCCGCGGGCCCGGCACGTTGCGCGACTTCGATGGCGCGCCGCGCCGGGATCTCGGCCTCCTTCGCCTTACGCGTGTACGAGAGCACGGCGCTCAGCTGGCAGAGACTCGCTGCCAGCTCCGGCGAGCGATCGCCGAGCCGCTCGCGGATCGCAGCTCCGCGCTCGGCGAAGGCGAGCGCTTCGGGCCGCCTCTCGCGCTCGTTCTTCCACAGCGTTTCGACCAGCACTTCGAACACCGCCGCCGAGTCGAGCGGCGCGCGCCGATCCTTGCCCGGGATGCCGGCGAGGATCTCGCGAGAGAGACTCTCGGCGGCGGCATAACGCGCATCGATGAGGAGCGCCCGCGCACGCTCGAGTTCAGGGGGTGGCTTCGAGGCCGCGGCCGCCGGGAGCGCCGCCAGTGCGAGCAGCAGCATGAGCGCGATGCGCTTCAAGTGTTGCTCAGCGGCCGGGGTTGCGGAGCTCGATGCGACGCAGCCACAGGTGCGGGTCCGAAGCGTGTTCGAGATCGCGCTGCAGGACCTGGAGCGAGCCGGTCTGCCCCGAATCAGGAGCCCGGCTCGGAGCCAGCCCGGAGACCCCGCGGTATTCGCCGGTCGCGCCGCTCGTGCCGGGCTCGACGGCGTTGCCTTCGGCCGCCGCCTTCGACGCCGCGATGCGCTCTTCCACCTCGGGGAGACGCGTCGGGGAGGCAATGAAGAGGAAGGTCTCGTCCCCGCCGGTCGAGGTGACCTGCCAGTCGAGCGCGCGTCCGCCCTTCGGACCCGGCAGGCGGTGATGCCCGGGCGGCAGCGGGTTCCTGAGGTCGAGCCCCGCGACCGGGAACAGCGCCGACACGCTCCCCGAGCGATCTTCGTTGAGCGCGTAGAACCACATCGTCTTTTCGGCATCGACCTCGAGCGCGAGCTGATCGCCCGGCACCACGAGATCGCCGTTCTCGAGCGTCTCCACGCCGCTCGCTGCCGAGCGAACGAGGCGCGCTCGGACGACCGGCGCCGCCACCGCAGGCGTCGCCAAGGTCGGCGATGGCGGGGAAGTCGTGGCATCCGTCGCGGGGGCGCCCGCCTTCGTCGCGGTGGGTGCGGGCTCGCGCGTTCCTTGCGAATCGAGCGACCGCGTTCCGCGAAGTGCAGCCACCACGACGGCCCCCATCACACCGAGCACCAGCGCCGCGACGGCAAAAGTGCGCCATGCTCGCGGGCGCGGCCTGGCGGCCGGCTCCGTCACCGGCAGCTCCAGCGCGCGCGCCAGCGCCCGTTCGAATTCGGCAGCGCCCGCGAACCGTGCCGCCGGATCGGCTGCCAGCGCGCGCTCGATGGCGGTGACGAACGCCGCGGGCAGCTCGGGCCTGAGCTCGCGCAGCGGCCGCACTTCCCCGCGGCGCGCGCGCTCGATCAGCTCCGCCGCGGTCCCGGCATCGAACGGCGCACGCCCGGTGACCAGGCGATAGAGCAGCGCAGCCAGCGACCAGAGATCGGATGCCACGCTCGGCGCTCCACCGAGCAGGACCTCCGGGGCGGTCGCGTTGGGTGTTCCGATCGCGACCCCGTCCCCGACACCGGACACCATCCGCCCGCCCGCGCCGAGGTCCATCAGCACGATCCGGCCCGAGCCACCGAGTCCGCCGTCCGCAGATCCCGAGCGCATCACGTTCTCGAGCTTGACGTCGTTGTGGACGAGGCCCGCCGCGTGGACGGCCGCGAGTGCGGCGCACAGCTCCATGCCGACGAGACAGCTCTCCTTCCATCCCATCGAGCCCTGCGACTCGAGCCGGCGCGCGAGCGTGACCCCGGAAACCAGCTCCATCCAGATCCCGGCGCGTCCGGCGTGGATCGCCGCACCGTAGACGTGCACGACGTTCGGGTGGCGGACCGCGGCGAGGCGCCGCGCCTCCTCGAGCCAGCAGCTCGCGGCGAATGCGCCGCCCGGCTCGTCGGCGCGCCGGAGCTTGAGCGCGACGTCGCGCCCGAGGGTCGCGTCACGCGCGCGGAACACCTCGCCGAAGCTGCCGGACCCGATCGGCTCCAGCACGTCGAAGGGCCCCCACTGGAACATCGGGCGCAAGCCGGCGGCCGGCACTGCAGCCTCGGATCCGCTGTCCAGCATCTGGCGATGGACGCGGGCCACCTGCTCGACCGTGCGCAGCCCGACGATCAGCGCCGCAATCTCGTCGGTGTCGGTGGGCGTCACCTCGAGATCGGCGTTGCGCCCCTCGGCAATGTCGCGCGCGGCCTTCTCGATGCGGGGGTCAGGGGCGATGCTCACTCAACGCCTCCGCGAGCTTGACCAGCGACCGGGTGACCAGCATGCGGGCCGCGTCGGGGCTCGGGTGTTCGAGCGCCGCCGCGATCTCGGGGAACGTGTAGCCGAACTCGATGCGCAGGATCACCGCTTCGCGCTGGTGCTCGGGCAGCGCGGCGAGCGCTTCCTCGTAGGCTTCGAGCATCTCGCGCCCGATCTCGCGCTCGAGCGCCGAGGCGTCGCGGCTCGGCATCGACTCCGCCGGCGCCGCGTCCACGCGCTCGCGCGAGCCCCGCCGGATCTCGTCGCGCACCGCGTTCAGCATGATCCGGCGGAGGTAGGCGACGAACGATCCCTCGGTGCGCATCTCGAAGCGGTCGAGCGAGCCCAGGGCCCGGAGCAGCACCATCTGCGCGAGGTCGCTCGTGTCGTGGAGCGATCGGGCGTGGCCGGGGAGCCGACCGTGAGCCCATGCCGCGAGCCGGGGCAGGTAGCGCGCGCACAGCCGCTCGCGGGCCCCCGCGTCGCCTCCCCGGATGCGGGTCAGCAGGATCGAGGTGGTCTCGAGTGACGGAGCAGACGCCGCAGAGCGGGACTCGGGGTTTTCGAGCATGCGGACTCCGGCGGCCACGGACCCCAGAGGCCCGGACCGCCGAAAGTGTACCGTATCCGTTGCCGAGTCCCCGCTCCCGGTCCATCGCGCCCTCCTCCCCGTGCCCTGGGGAACTAACGCGCCCTGAGGGTGAAAGCGAACGGGGCGGCAACCCGGGCGCCGGCGAGCGCGTATCCTCGACCGGCCCATTCGACCCGGAGACCTGCCATGACCCGCTTCCGCCTCATTGCCGCCGCGCCCCTCCTGCTGCTCCTCCCGGCAGGCGCTTCCGCCTCCCAGCACTGGGATCATTCGTTCCCGGCCGGGAAACACCCCAAGGTCGTGATCACCGGATCCGATGCCCACATCCGGGTCCACGCCGCGACCGGAACCACCGTCGAAGCCAGCGTCACGGCGAAGGGCCAGACCGTCGGCATTTACTTCCAGAGCCGAAAACCCGAGGTCTCGTTCGACCAGAAGGGTGAGGTGATCGAAATCGTCGCCCGCTCGGGCGGAGAGGAACGGAAGAGCGGCACCGGAATCATGATCACGTGGCTCACGCTCGTGGTGGACGTCACGGTTCCGCCGGGGTGCGACCTCGAGATCGAGAACGACGACGGCCCGGTGCAGGTGTCGGGTATCGAGGGGCGCGTAGAGGTGCGCAACAGCGACGGCGATGTCCATCTCAGCGACCTGCGCGGCGACATCCGGGTGCGCACGAGCGACGGCCCGGTGGTCGCCGAGAACCTCGACGGCCGGCTCCAGGGCCACACCGCCGACGGCACGATGCGGGTGAGCGGACGCTTCGACGAGCTCGATCTCGAATCCCAGGACGGCCGGCTCACCGTGGACATCCAGCCCGGATCACAGATCCGCGAAGCGTGGAACCTGACCACCCAGGACGGCGGCCTCGACCTCGGCATACCCGGAGCGCTCAAAGCCACGCTCGACGCGCGCGTCGAGGATGGCGGAATGCGCATCGATCTTCCGAAGGTCGAAGTCGGCGACTCGCACCCCAGTGGGGTGCGGATCGATCTCAACGGGGGCGGCCCGGTGCTGCGCGTGCGTTCCGCGGACGGCTCGGTCAGGATCCGAACCCACTCGTGAGCTAGAACACTTCCTGGGTGCCGAGGTAGAGGCCCTTCGAGTTCGAGTTGCCCCAGCCGTAGTCGAGGGTGAGGTTGGTGCGCGTGCGTTTCACGAACTTGAGCCGGAGTCCGACGCCGATGCCGGGATCGAGCTTGCCGAACTGCTCGTTGGCCTGCGTGCTGGCCATCGCGTTCACGAACGCCACGGCCCCGAGCAGGCCGTCCCGGGTGAGGACGGCCCGGTACTCGGCCTCGGTGTAGACTTGGTTCGGCGCCCGCAGCCGGCCCTGCACGTAACCGCGCCCGCTCTTGCCGTAGGTGTCCCAGCCGATGGCGGGGAGGTCGAGATACGGCGCCGACCGCCCGAACGTCATCCACAGGGTGCTCCAGATCGCGAGCACGTTGCGGCTCCCGTGCGGCAGGATCGGGTACGCGCGGAAATCGCTCTGCAGCTCCTGCCAGGTCGCGTCGCCACCCAGCGCGCCGGCATACGAACGCAGCGTGGCGTTCCAGAGCAAACCCCGTGTCGCGTAGATCGGGCTGTCGCGGCTGTCGATCAGCACGTTCGCGGAGAGCCCGGAGGCGAAGGTCCGGCGGACCGCGCCGCCGCTGTACACCGTGAACGGTGTCAGCTCCCCGGCTTCCGCGCGCTCGTCCACGATCTCGTCATGGATGTTCAGGTGGTAGCCGAGACCGAAGTAGAGGTTCTGGCCCACCCGGATGTAGGCGGTCTCGTAGAGCCGCCACATCACGAAGTTCATGGGGTACTTGCCGACCTGCTCGGTGGTGGGACCGAGGCCGTAGGTGGG
>DAIUEO010000051.1:0-8691 GCA_036845125.1 Candidatus Eiseniibacteriota bacterium
AGTACGCCTCGCGTGCGGCTCTCGGGCGCCGCCTCGCATCTGGACCTTTCTCAGCCGCCGGCTCAGCGATGTCGGGCCCCCATCAAGCTCTAGACACGGCCGCCTTCCAGATGCGGCGGGCGCCGGGGTCGACTCGACGTTCGACTTCTTCGCCCAATACCTGTCGTAAGACAGGCCTTTCAGTACGCCGTTCTCGATCCAGGTCATCGGCCGCAGCGCGAGCCCGAACTCGGCACCTCCAGCGCCGCCGCCGAATCCGCCGCCACCGCCACCGCCACCTCCACCAAAGCCCCACGGGGTCACCGGGCGCCGCGCGTCCGAAGGATCGGTCTTGAGCATTACCGACTCGTGGAACACCTTCTCGCCGACCAGCGAACCGCCGCCCTTCTTCGAGAAGAACGAACGGCCTTCCTCGACGGACCGCGCCGAAAGTGCGGCACCAAAGCTGAACCCCATGATGCCGGCGACCGCGGCCGGCTCGAGGATCACGGTGTAGTCGCCAGGCTCGACTGGCTTACCTCCCACGGAGGCCGCGGCCTTCTTCAGTGCGCGCGCGGCGAGCGCCGGTCCGTTGACGTCGCCGATCCGCCACGAAGCATCCTCGGCCCAGCCCGAGCCGGTGCCGTCGGCGGTGCGCGCGGTCGCGCTGTAGGCAGCGTTGGTCGAGCGGAACACGCCGAAGTTGCCGGCGCGGTTGGCGACGCACTGCACGGTGGCGCCGGTCGAGAAGAAGCCGGACGAATTCATCTTCTGCTGCGCCGCGGGCTCGATCACGGCGCGCACGCCGGCCACGCGCTGCGCCGCGCCGGCTTTGGCGGTCGCGTCGTCCCACGCCTTGATCTCGAGGTACTTCTGCGGCGGAACCGGCCCGACGTACTCGGGGTCGACCGGCAGCAGCCGCGCCAGCTCACGCGCGCGCCCGGCCGCCTTCTCGAACGCGGCATCGCTCGTCTCGTTCAACGTGACACGGCCAGTGCGACCGCCGTCGGACACCGCGACCACCACGTTCACCGTCTCGATCTCGCCTGAAGTCGTGACCTCGTTGTTGGCGAAGCGCGTGTTCGACGCCTGCGTGAACGTCATCGCCACGCCGGCATCGGCGTCGCCCGCGAACTTGAGCGCGCGCTCGGCGATCTTCCGGCACTCGGCGTCGGTCGGCAGCATGCTACTCGGTCCTCAGCACGTTGATGCCGCGGAACAGCGACGGCGCGCAGCCGTGGCTCATCGCGTTGGATTGAGACGGCTGGCCCTTGCCGTCGTTCTCGAGCCCGACGTTCTCCCAGAACGGCTGGCCCGCGATCCCCGTGCACGCCGTCCAGAAGTCGTGGGTCTTGCTCTGGTAGGCGACGTCCGCCAGCATGCGGCCCTTCTTGCCGTTCTTGATCTCCCAGAAGGCGTCACCACCGAACTGGAAGTTGTAGCGCTGCTGATCGATCGAGTACGAGCCGCGGCCGTCGATCAGGATGCCGTCCTCGACCTGCGAGATCAGGTTGTCGAGCGTCACCGATTCCGGCCCGGGCTCGAGCCACACGTTGGGCATGCGCTGGAACGGCACGCTGTCGAAGCTGTCGGCGTTGGCGCAGCCGCGCGACTCCTTCTCGCCCACCAGGTGCGCCTGGTCGCGCGTGGTCTGGTAGGCCATGAAGATCCCGCCCTTGATGATGTGCCAGCGGGTCGCCTTCACGCCGTCGTCGTCGTAGCCGACCGTCGCCATAGCACCCGGCAGCACGCGGTCGCCGACGATGTTCACGAGCGGCGAGCCGAACTGGAACTTGCCCATCATCTGTGCGGGCGGCGCGAGGAACGAGGTGCCCGCGTAGTTGGCCTCGTAACCAAGCGCGCGGTCCAATTCGGTCGAATGCCCGATGCTCTCGTGGATGGTGAGCGCGAGGTGCGACGGCAGGAGCACCAGGTCCTTGACCCCGGGCTCGACCGACGGCGCCGCCAGGTGCTCGACCGCCTCGGCGCCCATGCGCTCGGCGTTCTCCTTCAGGCCGCAGGTCTCGATGTGCTCCCAGCCCGCGGTCTGCGGCTTCACCTGGAAGCTCCGTGACTTGCTCTTGCGGGTCGCGAAGTCGACGGCGGTGGCGGCGCACGACGGCGCGGTCTGGAGAATGAGCTGCTCGATCGAGGAACCCTCGCTCGACGCGAAGTACTTCTCCTCGGTGCGGAACGAGAGCCCGGAGTTCACGTTCATCACGCCCTTGGTTTTGAGCGCGGCATCGTGCACCGACTGCAGATACGCGAGCTGCTGCTCGACCGGCACGTCGAACGGGTTCTTCTTGAAGGGCGTCGTGTACTTGTCTTTGTAGGCGGCCACCGGCGCGAGCTGAACGGGCTTCTTCGTGAGCACCGCGTTGGCCTTGGCGATCGAGACCGCCTGGGCCGTCACCCGCGCGATGTCGTCCTTCGTCACGCTCGGGTCGCGGCGAAGCCCCACGTGCCGCTGTGGAGCACGCGCACACCGAAACCGAAGCGCTCGCTTTCGATCACCGCCGGCACATGATTCATCTTTCCGGACATCATGCCCGCCGAGCGATCCGGGCTCGAGCGCAGGCCCACGTTGCGGCTGCGGTAGCGGTTGATCCGGATGTCGGCGTAGGTGCAGCCGGCGGCCTTGGCGCGCTCGAGCGCGACCGCCGCCAGGTTCTGGAGCTCCGCACTCGTGAGCGGGGCCGCTTCGAGGCGCTCGATGACGAAGAACGGCGAGTCCGTCAGGTCGAGGACCGCAACCGCCCCGGCAGTGAGCCCGAGCGTCTTCAGAAATTCCCGGCGGGAGAGCGACACGGCCGGAAAGCTAGCAATCCGGCGTGACGGGTTCCAGAAGAATCGTACGGAGCTGGCCACGCGGATCTGGTCGAACATTGTTCGACGAGACTGGTGAAACTGACGCCGGCGTCAGTTCAGCGGACGATCGTGATCTTGTCCGAGCCGACCGGCTGGCCCTCGATCGTCGCCCGGTAGAGGAAGACCCCCGGCCTCACGGCCTGACCACGGGCGTCACGTCCGTCCCAGTCGAAGAAGGCGCCGTCAGTGCCCACGTGCTGCCGCAGATCGCGGACCAGGCGTCCGGCCGAGTCGAAGATCTCGATGATGGCCAAAGCACCGGCTGGTGCGGCGAACGAAATACGCGTCGTCGATCGTGCTGGATTGGGATGGCTGCCGATCCTCCGCCCCGGAGATCGATCCTCCTCGCCGACACCCAGCGGCACGGAGGTCACGATCGTGGAAACGGTGTCCTGGTTGTCGAGTGGATTCGCGTCGCCACTGGTCGAGGTCGCCGACGCCACGTTCTGCAGCACGATCTGGGAGAAGTTGAACTGCGCGGTGATGACCACGGTGGCGCTGCCGCCCGTGCCGAGATCGCCGAGGTTGCAGGTGATACTTCTCCCTGCGGCCGAGCAGGAACCCTGGCTCGGCGTGGCGGATTCGAATACCAGTCCCACCGGCAGCTCATCCAGAAGCACCACCCCCTGCGCCGGTGCGACGAGGCTGGAAACCGTGACCGTGTAGCTGATCCCACCGGCGCTGAATGGAAGCGTGGCCGGGCCACTCTTCGTCACGCTCACGTCGGGCGGTCCCTGATCGATCGTCGCCACGATGTCGTTCCCCGTCCCGCCGACGTAGCTGATCCGGTAGAAATGGCTGCCGTTGTAGGCCAGCTGCCCCTCCAGGAAGTCAATGAAACTGCCCACCACCGGATCGGCGCCATCGTTGGCGACCAGCGTGAACATAGTGCCGGGTGCGACGTTCAAACCCTGCGTGTCGAGCTGGAGATTGCCGCTGACCCGAACGGTGCCGGTCACCTGGAGCTGCTCGTAACTCAAGGCACTGGCAAGCCCGGCCGCGAAGTTGTGGAGATGGATGTTCCCGGCGCAGGTCGAGGCGACACGATTGAGGCTGAGGTTCAGTTCGATGTTGCCGGTGAGCTTGCCGGCTTCGATCAAACCAATGACGGTGAGGGTAGAAGCCAGGGCCACCAGGTCCTGCGTCGAATCCTCGATGCGAACCTGCTCCGCGAAAATCGTGAATGGCGTGACCCGCATGGCCTGCACGGCACCGGTGAGGATGGCGTGATCCATCTGGATGATGCTCCCGGCGTTCGCCACGATGCCGTACCACCGGCCCGGACCGGGAGCACCCTGGGACTGGAACGTGACCGGCTGCACGCTCGTTCCAATGACGTGCAGGGTTCCATTCACCGTGATTTCGACGCGAGCCGCGTCAAGGCCGCCCCCTACGGCGTCCGAGGTCGCGAGCTGGACCGTCACCCCGGGCTCGATCGTCAGGGTGCTCATTACTGGCACCGTGATGTCGCCCAGAACGATGTAAGGCGAGCTAACAGCGGTCCACGTCTGATTGATGATGTTTCCGCCGCTGATGATGGTATCGGCGCGCCCGGGGACCGCCACGGCGGTGGAGGCAACCAGGACCAGGGCAACAAACCGGATGGAACGCACGAGCACCTCCAGCGGAGCCACCCCTCCGGCGGCCCCGGAACCATGAAAGTTTAGCAAAGGCGCGTGCCTTCACAGCCGGATTTCGCTCTGCCAGCGCGGCAGAACTCCCCGCCAACCGCGGCGGACCTGCCTTGACGGAATCGCCCATCCAAGCTGGAATCAGTCCCTTGCTTCCCCTACTCAGCCCCCTTACTGGCCGGCGCGCCGCCCGCCTGGCAGCGATCGGCGTCGCTTTCGCGCTTGCCGGGTGCTCGCAGGCTGCCCCGCGGCGGGCTCAGCGGGTGCCGATCGTGGTCGCCATAGCCGAGCAGCGCGGCGTGCCGCACGAGATCGAGGCCACCGGGACCGTCGAGCCGATCGAATCGGCGAGCGTGACCGCGCAGGTCGGCGGGCTCGTCACCAAGATCCGCATTCACGAGGGTGACGAGGTCAAGGCCGGCCAGATCCTGTTCGAGATCGATCCGCGGGCCTTCGCCGCCGCCGCCGAACGGGCGGCCGCGGTGCTCGAGCGCTCGCGTGCCCAGCTCGCCACCGCGAACGCCGACCTCGCACGCGCCGAGAAGCTCGCGGCCGAGCAGGTGATCTCCGGCGTCGAGCTCGACAACGCGCGCCGCGACGCCGCAGCGCTCCATGCCACCGTGCGCGGGGATTCGGCGGCGCTGGTGGCCGCCCGTCTCGATCTCGCGAATGCCACCGTGCGCGCGCCGGTCGGCGGCAAGACCGGTGCGGTCTCGATCAGCGTCGGCGACCTCGTCAAAGAGAACGAGACCGCCAGCCCGCTCGTGACCATCAACCAGATCCGGCCGATCCGGGTGCGCTTCGTGGTGCCGCAGAGCGATCTCGCCGATGTGCGGAAGCATCGCACGACGCTCGGCGTGTCGGTGGCGACGGGGGATTCGAACTGGATCACGGGACGGCTCGCGTTCGTGGACAACGCGGTCGAGCCCCAGTCCGGCACGCTGCTGCTCAAGGGCGAGTTCGGGAACCAGGACGCCGCGCTGTGGCCGGGCGAATTCGTGCGCGTGCGTCTCCAGCTCTACGAGCAGGAGAAGGCGACCGTGGTGCCGTCTTCGGCGGTCACCAACTCCCAGACCGGGCCCTACCTTTATATAGTGAAAGCCGACACGACGGTCGAAGTCCGGCCCATCCAGGTGACCCGCACGTGGCGCGACCTCACGGTGGTCGCGAGCGGGGTCGAGCCGGGCGAGACGGTCGTCACCGACGGGCAACTGCGCCTGTCGCCGGGCGCCAAGGCACAGATCCGCGACGGCAACGGCGGAGCGACCACCGCTGGCGAGAGCGCCGGCGCACACTCAGGAGCATCCACCGGAAGCGCGGCCTCGGGAGCCACACGATGAACCTCTCCGGACCCTTCATCCGCCGGCCGGTCGCGACCACGCTCGTCATGCTCGGCATCATCACGTTCGGCCTGCTCGCCTACCGCGAGCTGCCGGTGAGCGACCTGCCGAACGTCGACTACCCCGTCATCACCGTGCGCGCGAGCCTGCCCGGCGGCAGCCCGGAAACCATGGCGTCCGCGGTCGCCACGCCGCTCGAGAAGCAGTTCTCGACCATCGCCGGCATCGAGGCGATGACATCTTCCAGCGGCCTCGGCAACACCAACATCACGCTCCAGTTCACGCTCGACCGCGACATCGACGCCGCGGCGCAGGACGTCCAGGCCGCGATCGCGCAGACGCTGCGCCAGCTTCCGCAGGGCATCCTGCCGCCCTCCTACCAGAAGTCGAACCCCGCCGACTCGCCGATCCTCTACTACGCGCTCACCACGGACCTGCTGCCGCTCCCGTCGCTCGACGAATATGCGCAGACCTTCCTCGCGCAGCGCTTCTCGACCGTCAAGGGCGTCGCGCAGGTGAACGTGTACGGCTCGCAGAAGTACGCGGTGCGGGTGCAGCTCGATCCCCAGGAACTGGCCTCGCGCGGCATCGGGATCGACGAGGTTTCCTCGGCGATCGACGCCAACAACGTGAACCTGCCGACCGGCACCCTGTGGGGCGCCGAGAAGGCGCTGACCATCCGCTCCGATGGGCAGCTCAAGGATGCGCGCGAGTTCCGCTCGGTCGTCATCACCTCGCGCGATGGCAAGCCGGTGCGGCTCGGCGACGTCGCCGACGTGCAGGACGGCGTGCAGGACAACCGCACCGCGAGCTGGTTCAACGGCCGGCGCTCGATCGTGCTCGCCATCCAGAAACAGCCCGGCACCAACACGGTGGCGGTGGCAAACGACGTGCACCGCATGGCCGACCAGCTCCGCGCGCAGCTCCCCGGCTCGGTCCACCTCGAGGTGCTGAACGACCGCTCGATCTCGATCCGGCACTCGGTGGCGGACGTCCAGTGGACGCTGCTCATCGCGCTGGTGCTGGTGGTGCTCGTGATCTTCTTCTTCCTCCGCAACCTGTCGGCGACCATCATCCCGAGCCTGGCGCTGCCGATCTCGGTGATCGGCACGTTCGCGATCATGAAGCCGCTGGGATTCAGCCTCGACAACCTGTCGCTGATGGCATTGACGCTCGCGGTCGGCTTCGTAGTGGACGACGCGATCGTCGTGCTCGAAAACATCGTGCGCCACATGGAGCACGGGAAGCGCCCCATGCAGGCGGCGCTCGACGGGTCGCGGGAGATCGGCTTCACGATCTTGTCGATGACCCTTTCACTGGTCGCCGTCTTCCTCCCCGTGCTCTTCATGGGTGGTCTCCTGGGGCGGCTGTTTCATGAGTTCGCCGTCGTGATCAGCGTGGCAATCCTGGTCTCGGGCTTCGTGTCACTCACGCTCACGCCGATGATGTGCAGCCGCTTCCTGCGCTCCGAGCGCGACCGCGCGCACGGCCGGCTCTACCTCGCGATCGAGGGCGGCTTTCAGTCCACGCTCAAGAGTTACGAACGGAGCCTGGCGTGGGTCATGAATCACCGTCGCTGGGCACTCGCCTTCTCGGCGCTGATCCTGGTCGGCACCGTTGTGCTGTGGCGCACGATCCCCAAGGGCTTCATCCCGAGCGAGGACATCAACCAGATCAGCGGCACCACCGAGACCGCCGAAGGCACGTCGTTCGAGTCCATGGTGCGCCACCAGCGCGAGATCGCCGCGATCGTGGCCCAGGATCCCAACGTCGCGGGCTTCATGTCGGCGGTCGGCGGCGGCCCGGGCGGCGGCTCCAGCAACCAGGGCCGGCTCGTCCTGCGTTTGAAGGAACGGCACGAACGGAAGCTGAGTGCCGACCAGGTGATTCGCAGCCTCGGGCCCAAGCTCGCGCAGGTACCGGGCATCCGCGTGTTCCTTCAGAACCCGCCGCCGGTGCGGATCGGTGCCCGCTTCGCGAAGAGCCAGTACCAGTACACGCTCCAGGGCACCGACATCACGTCGCTCTACGACAACGCGGCACAGCTCGAGGCGCGGATGAAAGATTTGCCCGCGGTCGACAACGTGACGAGCGATCTCCAGATCAAGAACCCCGAGGTGCTGGTGGATCTCGACCGCGAGCGCGCCGCGGCGCTCGGTGTCACGCCCGAGCAGATCCAGCGCGCGCTCTACGACGCCTACGGCTCGCGCCAGGTCTCGACCATCTTCACCCCCAACAACCAGTACTGGGTGATCATGGAGCTCAAGCCCGAGTTCCAGCGCGACATCTCGGCGCTCGGTCTCCTGAGCGTGCGCGCGAACGATGGCCGGCTGGTGCCGATCGGCTCGGTGGCGAAGCTCTCGACCGGCGTGGGGCCGCTCACCGTGAATCACTCCGGGCAGATGCCGTCGGTGACGCTCTCATTCGACACCAAGCCCGGCGCCGGGCTGAGCGAAGCGGTGTCGCAGATCCAGAACGCCGCCCGCAACACCTTGTCGGACGACGTCACCACCAACTTCGCCGGCACCGCGCAGGCATTCCAGGCCAGCCAGCAGGGCCTGACCCTGCTGCTCGTGATCGCCGTGCTCGTCATCTACCTGGTGCTCGGCGTGCTCTACGAGAGCTTCATCCACCCGCTGACGATTCTCTCGGGGCTCCCGTTCGCCGGGTTCGGCGCGCTGCTCACGCTGCTGATCTTCCGCGCCGAGCTGAGCGTGTACGCGTTCGTCGGCGTGATCCTGCTGGTGGGCCTCGTCAAGAAGAACGCGATCATGATGATCGACTTCGCGCTCGACGCCGAGCGCAACGAGGGGATGAGCCCACAGGACGCCATCTACAAAGCGGCGCTGCTGCGCTTCCGCCCCATCCTGATG
>DAIUEO010000051.1:8701-21290 GCA_036845125.1 Candidatus Eiseniibacteriota bacterium
CCACCATGGCGGCGCTGATGGGAACCGTGCCGATCGCGCTCGTCTGGGGTGCAGGCGCCGAGGCGCGACGGCCGCTGGGGCTGGCGGTGGTGGGCGGGCTCGCCTTCTCGCAGCTCATCACGCTCTACGTGACGCCGGTGTTCTACACCTACCTCGACGAGCTGCAGCAGCGCTTCCGCCGGAAGCCCCGGAGCCCGCGCACCCCGCGCGAGACCAACGACCTGCTTCGCGCCCACGAGGAAGCGCTCCTGCGTAAGGCCCTCGGCGAGGTTTCACCTCGCGCGTAGAGCCTCCGGCTTTCGAGCTGGATTGCCATCGTGTAGCGTGCCTCGCCCCTGCCGATCCAGCTCCCCAACCGGAGGTGAACGATTTGAGCGGATTCCCGAGTCGATTCCTGGTGGCCGCATCGACGGCCCTGCTCCTCGCGGCATGTCACACCAGCGCGCGGGCGCAGGAGCCTCCGGAGGAAGAGAAGCCGGATTTCGGCGAGTACAACCCCAACCGCGGATTCCTGGTGGCGCGGTCGGATCGCGGTGAGTTGAGCGCGCGCTTCTTCACCTACATCCGCTATCTCAACCAGAAGGGGCTCGATCCGACCTACACCGACACCTTCGGACAGACCACGACGCTGGACCGGCGGCAGGACATCCAGTTCCAGAAGGTGACGCTCAACTTCTACGGCTGGATCATGGACCCGAAGCTGCGCTACCTGCTCTACGCCTGGACCGCGAATACCTCCCAGGGTCAGGGCGCACAGGTCGTCATCGGCGGCAACATGAATTACCGCTTCAATCCGCGGCTCACCCTGGGCGGCGGGATCGACGCCCTGCCCGGCGTGCGCGCCACCGAGGGCAACTTCCCGTTCTGGCTGACCGTCGACAACCGCCTGATCGCCGACGAATACTTCCGGCCGTCGTACACGATGGGCATCTGGGCGCGCGGCGAAGTCGTGGATCGCCTCACCTATCGCCTGATGCTCGGCAACAACCTGAGCCAGCTCGGCGTGGATGCCGGCGAGCTCGACGACGGGTTGAACACGGTGTCCGCCGGGCTGATCTGGCTGCCGACGACCGGCGAGTTTGGGACCGGCGGTGGCTTCGGAGATTTCGACACGCACGAGGACGTGGCGACCCGGCTCGCCGCCCACTTCACCACCAGCGACGAGAACTTCCAGGCCCAGCCCAACACCGACCTGTTCGAGAACGTGCAGATCCGGCTCTCGGACGGCAACTCGATCTTCGAGCCGAATCTGTTCGGCCCAGGCATCCAGATTGAGGATGCCACCTACCACATGTTCTGCACCGATGGCGGCATCAAGTATCGCGGCTTCTCGCTCGACGGCGAGTTCTACTGGCGCTGGGTGGACAACTTCCGCGGGCCGGGCGTCGGGACGCTGGCCTTCGACGAGATCAGCGACAACGGCTTCCAGCTCCAGGCCTCGGCCATGGTGATGCCCTCCGTGCTCCAGGCATACACCGGCTACTCCAAAGTGATCAGCGACAACGGCGATCCCTGGGACCTGCGCTTCGGGTTGAACTGGCACCCGTGGCACAACCACGTGGTCCGCTGGAACTACGAGTACCTGTACACCCACCGGAGTCCGGTCGGCGGCCTGAGCCTTCCCACCCAGGTGGGCGGCACCGGCGAGATCTTCTACACGAGCTTCCAGATCAATTTCTGAGACCGGCTGGTGGCCGGATCGCAGGGGCGTAGGACGAGCCCGGTCCCGCCGATAACGGGGCCATGAAGATTTCGGGGCAATGGTCCCTGACGCTCCCGGGTGATTCGGGGGAATCGACGCCGCGCAAGGGGAGCGCGGTTCGTCGCGTGCTCGCGGTGCTCTCCGTCGGGCTCACGGCGGTGGGGGCCTGGCAGGCGTGGGCCACCTTCGAGCCGCTCTTCCGCTATCGGCCCGCGCCCGCCACGGTGATCTCCGCTCGCGTCCAGTCCCAGCAGGTAACGTCGCGTTCCAACGGCATTCGACGCACGCGGCTGCGCTTCGCACCCGACGTCGCGTATCGCCTCACCGTGAACGGCGAGACGTACCTCGGCACGCACTACTCGGCGACGACCTCGCTCGGCTCGCGGGCGGAGGCCACCCGGATCGTGAACGGCCTCGTGCCGGGAACCGGCGTCGTCGTGTGGTACGACCCCGCCGATCCTTCACGCTCCGTGATGAATCGCGACCCCGATCCGCGCATGCTGTTCTTCGTGATCGTTCCGATCGTGCTCGGCGTCCTGTCGTGGATGCTGATGCGCCCGCCCTACGAAGCCGAGCCCGCCGTCGAGTACCCGGACATCGCGAAGGCCGCCTGAACCCATCAACGGGAATCGCGTACCGGCCGCAGCACGGTGATCCCCGTGACGGACTTGGCACTGCGGGCGATGTACTCCCCGATGCGCTGATCGAGCATGACCCTCCGGCGTGCGGACGAGGCGTGAAGGAAGTGCGCGGCGCCGTCCGCGTCCCGGTAGATCAGCCCGGTGTGGGAGTAGTCGAGTCCCGGGATCGAGGTCGCGATCGCGACCAGGTCCCCGGTCCTGAGCTGTGATTCGATTCCCGTGACGCGGTCCCGCGGAACGATCGTGCGCGGTATCGCGCTCGCACGCACCTCGATGGCCCGCATCGAATCCACCAGGGCGGTGTCGGCGACGAGCGCCGGGTAGCTCGCGGGATGAGCGGACATGAATCCCAGTGAGAGTGGGAATGGGACGCCGCCGAGCGCGGGCGTCACGTCCTCGACCACGCCCTTCGCGACGTTGTCGGCGATCCACTCGGACGTGTAGTGGAGGCGCGACGCGTAGCCGGCCAGCCGCCCGCCGCGGTATCGCGTGCGCGTGATCTCACGGCGGAGGTCGTCCGCCGTCGGCCGGCCTCCGGTCGTGTCGCGGCGCACGATGCGCGCCAGGTCGAGGCTGAACTCCATGAACGTGACGCAGTCGAAGCCCTGAGTCGTAATCCGACACACCTCAGGACCCGGTCCCTCGAGGGTGCCTTCGAGGTACGGTGTGCCGTCGAGCGCGCGCCCGATACGGCCGACCCGCTCGCCGATCGCGAGCGAGTCCACGCCCCGCGCGTACGCCACACGGATCAGGCTGTCCACGGTCGAGCGAGTCGCGGGGGAAAGCGCGGAAGCGCCGACGGGGGCGACGGCAGCGCCCAAGAACAGTGTCACGAGCAGGAACGTGATCGACATGATTCGATCGCACCAAACAGAGTTGGACGGGACTGGTGAAACTGACGCCGGCGTCAGTTCCTAGATAGCAGCCTGTGTTTCCCGCTCGTCGCGGACCGGCAACTCCTCGCCACGTTCTTCGACATCGGTCACCGGCGCAAGCACGGCCTCGAGCAGCGGTCGCATGCCGTTGAGCTGCTGGAGCCGGATCGCCGCGTCCCACAGGCGCTCGAACCGCTTCCAGCCCGCGCTGTAGAAGAAGTGCTTGAGCCGGTGCTTCATGGTCGAATGCACCGCGGCGGCGCGCGCGATCGAGGACCAGCGATAGAACTCCTGGTACGCCCAGTCGTATCCGTTTTTCAATTCGTCCGGCGACAACCGCGCCGGACGATAGACGACGTGACGGGTGTCGTAGAGATCCCAGTTGTGCGTCGTGAGCCGGTCCTGCGCGGCGATCTCGGAGTAGAGCGCGGTGCCGGGATACGGCGTCAGAACGTGAAACGTCGCGGTCGTGATGCCGGACTCGATGGCCCACTCCACGGTGCGGGCGAACACGTCGGGGCCGTCGCCGTCGAGCCCGAACACGAAGCTGCCGTTGATCATGATCCCGAGGCTCTCGAGCCGGCGCGCCACCTGCCGGTAGTTGCGGCCCAGGTTCTGGCGCTTGCCGGTGTCCTCGAGGTTCGCGGGCGTGAGGGTCTCGAAGCCGACGAACAGGCTGCGCAGACCCGCCGCCGCTGCGTGCTCGATCGTGTCGCCGCGCAGCACCGAGTCAACCGTGGCGGCGCCCTGGAAGATGCGGCCCATCCCCTTCATGCCGCTGAACAGCTCCTTCGCGAACTTCGGGTTGCCGAGCAGGTGGTCGTCGAGGAAGTAGAGATGGCGGCCCGGCAGGCGCTCGATCTCGGCCAGCGCGTCGTCCACGCGCTGCGTATAGAACGAGCGGCCGCCTTCGAAAAACGCGTCCTTGTAGCAGAACGTGCAGTGGTGCGGGCAGCCGCGTGAGACCACGATCGAGTTCGGCACCAGGTAGCGGCGCCGCTTGATGAGGTCCCGCCGGATCGGGGGCAGCGTCTCCAGGGTGCGCACCTTCGAGATGTAGCGCCGGCGCGGCGCGCCGGCGCCCAAGTCCTTCAGGAACTGGGGGAACGTGTCCTCGCCGGGCCCGATGAAGATGGTGTCCGCGTGGGGTGCCGCCTCCTCCGGCAGCGAGCTGACATGGAGCCCACCGAGCACCACGTAGCTCCCGCGGGCGCGGTAGTGATCCGCGAGGCGGTAGGCCCGATAGGCGTTCGTAATGTAGACCTGGATCGCCACCAGGTCCGGCGTGTCGCTCAGGTCGAGCCGCTCGACGTGCTCGTCCTGGATCGTGACGTCGAGATCGGGATCGAGATAGGCGGCGAGCGTCGCCAGACCGAGCGGCGGGAACAGCGAGTACTTGATCGGCCGCCAGTAGGGGCTGGTCGCCTCGGTCAGCGCCGGAAGGATCAGCTTCACGCTCCGGATCTTCCGCCTCACGTCCCCTCCTTTCATTTGGGTGCCTGGTCCGTGATCCCGAGAGTGGCCAGACTAGAACAAATTACTTTGCATTGCAAAGTGAAACGCCAGCCGGCTCCAATTCCCTGAACAATGTTCGACGGGGCTGGTGAAACTGACGCCGGCGTCAGTCCGGTGTCGTCACCGCGTCCGCACGACCCTCGCGGTCCACGACTGGCCGAGCGCGTCGTATCGGAAGAAGTAGAGCCCGGGCGCGACCCGCCCGCTCCGACCCTCACCGCTCCAGGTCGCCTGATGGCTCCCCGCCGATTGCTCGCCATCCACCAGCACCGCCACCTCGCGGCCCTGGATGTCGACGACGCTGAGCCGCACCGGCGCCTTCCTCCCCACCACGAAGTCGATGTGCGTCGCCTCGTCGCTCGGATTCGGCGCCACCCGTCCGAGCGCGAATCCACCAGTCATGGCAACCGCGGTCGCCGAGAGCGGACCGAAGTACGTGACCTTGTCGGCACCGTCCCACGCCCGCAGGCGGTACCAGTAGGTCGCGCCGCCCTCGACGTTCCGATCCATCGCGATGGTGCCGCCCTCCGACTCGCTCAGCTCGACACCCAGCTTCTGCCACGGACCGGAACTCGCAGCGCTGCGTTCCAACTCACAACCCACGAACTGACGCGGGTTGCCGAACCGCCAATGCAGCTCGATCCCCGTGCTGATCGCGGCGGCATCGAACCGCGCGAGCAGCGTCGCCGTCGGGATGTCGGTGAACACGGCGAGGTTGGGCCTGGGGACGTCCCCGGCCAAACCGAAGAAGCCTCCGATGATCACCGATGCGTTGGCGGCGGCAAGCGCGCTGACGCTGCTATAGGGGTTCAGCTGCGGATCCCACGGCAGAGCTTCGCCGGTGTAGGGATCGAGCGCCACGAGGCTGTTTCGGAGCTCGCCTGCAATGACGGTGAAATTTCCACCGGCGTAGACGGTTCCATCGCTCACCAACGTGACCCAGACTCCACCGTCGGCATCCGGATTCCACGGTCCGACCGCGCCGGTCGCCGCGTCCAGCGCGGCGATGTGATGCCGGGTCTCGGTGCCGATGGTCGCAAAATACCCGCTGACGTAGAGCGTGCTCCCGCTGGGAGTCAAGGAGGTGATGCTGCCGGTGTTGGCGCCCGGGTTCCAGGAGGTCAAATTGCCGGTCGCGATGTCGATCGAAGCGAGGTGGGATCGCGCGAGACCGCCGACCGATGTGAATTCACCGGCGATGAAGAGGGTGGGGCCGTTCGCCAGAATCGTGTAGGGGAAACCGTTGACGCTCGGTCCCCAGGTGATCCGATCCCCGGTGGCGGCGTCGATCGCGGCGAGATAGGGGTCCGACTGACCGTTGATCGTGGTGAACCGGCCGGACACGTAGACGATTCCGCCGACACGCTCGATGCTCCGGACCTGATCGTCCAGCGCCGGGGCCCACACGTTAAGCGCACCGGATGCGGCATCGATCGCCGCAATCTTGCTGCGCGGCGTCCCACCGATTGCAGTGAACCCACCGCCGACGTAGACCACCCCGCTGTTCATCTCGAGAACGTCCACGTAATCGTCAGCCTGCGGGTTCCATGGGGTGGCGAGCCCGGTCGTCAGGTCCAGCGCCGCCAGGTTGGAGCGCATGACACCGCCGACGATGTCGAATTGGCCGCCGACGAACACGAAGGTCGCCGTCACGCCCAGCGCGTAGACGGCGCCACCAGGCATCGGATTCCAGGCGGTCGCAGTTCCGTTGCTGGAGCTGAGCGCGGCGATGCCGTTCCGAGACTGCCCGCCAATGGTGGTGAAATCGCCGCGCGCGTAGACCGTGGTCCCGCTCACCCCGATCTCGTAAACGTTCGTATCCGGCTCCGGATTCCAGGACGTGGCGTTTCCGTTCGATGAGTTGACTGCCGCCAGGAAGGCACGGGCCTGGCCGCCGATCTGCGTGAACCCGCCTGCGACGTAAACCGCGCTGCCGCTCACGGCGACGGCGTCGACCCAGGCATCAGGGTCTGGATTCCAGGACGTCGCGTTTCCGGTCGAGGAGCTGAGCGCCGCCAGATAGTTCCGGCTCTGGCCGCCAATGGACGTAAAGTTGCCACCCACATAGACGATGCTTCCGCTGACCGCGATGCCCGTGATGCCGTCGTCGGGGCTCGGGTTCCACGCGGTCGCGTTCCCCGTCGTGGTGCTCAAGGCAGCCAGGTTGTTGCGCACCTGCCCACCGATCTGACTGAAATACCCCCCGACGTAGACGACGCTGCCGCTGACGATCATGTCTAGAACCTGTCCTTCGGAGGCAGGGTTCCAGGAGGTGACGACCCCGGTCGAGGCGTTTATCGCGGCCAGACCCTGGCGCGCCTCTCCCCCCACCATCCAGAAGCCACCCGCGACATACACCGTGCCCCCGCTGACCCTGATCTTCGAGACCTCGTAGTTGGCATCCGGGTTCCACGAGGTCACGTTCCCGGCCGCATCGAGATGAGCGAGATTGTTCCGAGCCTGCCCGCGCACCGAGCTGAACAAACCCCCGATGAACCAGCCGCCACTGCCATCCGGGGCCGCCGCGTTCACGCTTCCGATGATCGAAGGATAGGGCTGAACGGCGGCTCCGGTAGCGGCATCCACGACCACGCCCGCTCCGGTCACCGGCCCGATCTGGGTGAAGCCGCCGCCGAAGTAGAGCGTGTTGCCTGAAACCGCCATCGAAATGACGGTGCCATTCGGAGCCCAGAAGTTCTCGCGCAGGATTTGCGCGTGCGATGGGTTCGGGAACGAAAGTCCGGCGATCAGTGAAGCATTCGACACGAACAGCCGGAGGGCGAGCGACGGGCGGGCGGGACGCATGGGAAACCTCCGCGCAGGGGGACAGGCGCCGCGAACTTCGGAGGGCGACGCGGCGCGCGTGAAAAGGCTACGCCCGCCCCCATGCACCATCAATCGCAAAGTTGGCCGCGCCGCTGCGCTGCCCTAGACTGCTCGTCTTCCATGCCCCGCCTCACTCCCGGCACCCAACTCGGCTCCTACGAAATCGTTGCGCCACTCGGCGCGGGCGGCATGGGCGAGGTCTATCGCGCCCGCGACCGGCGGCTCGAGCGCGAAGTGGCGCTCAAGGTGCTGCCGGAGGCGGTGGCTTCGCACGAGGATCGCCTGGCCCGCTTCGAGCGCGAGGCGAAGACCATCGCGGCGCTCAACCACCCGCACATCGTGACCATCCACTCGATCGAGGAGGCCGGCGGCATCCGCTTCCTCACCATGGAGCTGATCGAGGGGCTGAGCCTCGACCAGATGATCGCCTCCGGGGCCCTGCCGCTCGCGCGCGTTCTCGACGTCGCGATCGCGCTCGCCGATGCGCTCTCCGCCGCGCACGAGAAGGGCATCGTCCATCGCGACCTCAAGCCGGGGAACGTCATGGTGACCCGTGACGGACGCGCCAAGGTGCTCGACTTCGGGCTCGCCAAGGCGGCCCAGTCGGAGCCGGCGCTGGCAGCCACCCAGGCGCTCACGATGGCGGCGCCGATCTCGACCGCGGGCCAGGTCATGGGCACCGTGCCCTACATGGCGCCCGAGCAGGTGAGGGGCGAAACCGTCGATGCGCGCGCGGATCTCTTCTCGTTCGGGATCCTGCTCTACGAGATGGTGACTGGCGCCCGGCCCTTCGGCGGCTCGACTTCGGCGGACGTCGGCTCGGCGATCCTGCGCGATACTCCGGTGCCGGTCCGCAACGTGCGCGCCGATGCGCCCAACGATCTCGAGCGCGTCATCGCGCGCTGCCTCGAGAAGGATCGCGAGCGCCGCATCCAGACTGCGAAGGACGTGCGCAACGAGCTGGAGCTGCTGCGCCGGGGCGCACCGGCCGCGGCACCGACACGCCCCGCGCCCGCCCGCACGCCAGTGAGCGACGCGCCTTCGATCGCCGTGCTGCCGTTCGCCAATCGCAGCCGCGACGAGGAGGACGAGTACTTCTCCGACGGGCTCGCCGACGAGCTGACCAGCGTGCTCTCCAAGATCCGCGGCCTGCGCGTCGCCGCGCGATCGTCGTCGGCCACCTTCAAGGGCAAGCCGGCAACCGTCGCCGAGGTGGGAAAAGCGCTCAACGTCGCGACCGTGCTCGAGGGCAGCGTGCGGAAGGCGGGCAACCGCGTGCGCATCTCGGTCCAGCTCGTGAAGGTCGAGGACGGCTACCAGCTCTGGTCCGAGACCTACGACCGCACGCTCGACGACATCTTCGCGGTGCAGGACGACATCGCTCAGTCGGTCGTGCGCGAGCTGCGCACGGCGCTGCTCGGCGCGCAGGCCGACTCCAAGGCAAGCGGCGAAGTGCGTGCCGAGGTGGCCGCTGCCGCGGTCGGCCGCGGCGCCAGCTCGGAAGCCCATCGCCTGTGCATGCAGGCCCGGCACCTGATCGACCGGCTCAACGAGACGGACACCGTGCTCGGCATCCGCTACCTGCGCGACGCCCTCGCGCTCGACCCCGACTACGCGCTGGCCTGGGTGTACCTCTCCGCCGCGCTCAACAATCAGGCGGGCTACGGCTGGGTTCCGATGGAGGAAGGGTTGCCACCGGCGCGTGAAGCCGCCCTGCGCGCCCTCTCCCTCGCCCCCGACCTCGCCGAGGCACACGCCGCGCTCGGTCGGATTCAATCCTCGTTCGACTGGGACTGGAAGGGCGCCGAGGCGTCCTACCGGCGCGCGCTCGAGCTGGCGCCCACCCACTCCGACATTCTGGTGGGTGCGGCGAATCTCGCCTTCTATCACGGGCGCGAAGAAGAAGGGGAGGCGCTCCTGCGGCGCGCGCTGGAGCACGACCCGCTGAGCGCCCTCGCCTATGTCCGCCTCGGCTTCACCTGTCGCGCCGGCGACCGCCCCGCCGAAGCCATCGAATGTTTCACCAAGGCCCTGGAGCTCGCGCCGCGTCGCATCGTCTCCCACTTCATGCTGGGCGTGATCCACATGGCGGAGCGACGTGAACGCGAAGCGCTGATCGAGATGAACCTCGAGCCCGCCGAGTGGGCGCGGCTCACCGGCCTGGCCGTGATCCACCACCTGGCGGGGCGGAAGGCCGAGTCCGACGAAGCCCTGGACCGACTCGGTCGCCAGCATGGGAAGGACAGCGCGTATCAGATCGCCGCCGTTCACTCCGTGCGCGGCGAGACCGACGCCTGCTTCGAGTGGCTCGAGCGCGCCTACGCCCAGCGCGACGGCGGGCTCCCCTTCCTCATGCGGGAGCCGTTCTTTCGTCCGGTGCGCACGGATCCCCGCTGGGCCGCGTTCCTGAAGAAGATGGGGCTCGCCGGCTGAGTCGGGGCGCGAAAAACCGGCGGAAACGCAGGGCTCAACCCGTGTGACATCCCCCCACCCGGGTGGTGGTAGAGTCGTTCGCGACCGGACGCCACCCTCCCCCACGGCGACCGGGACCGGAGATCGGAATGAACTCGCGCGAACGCGTGCTGACCGCGCTCGAGGGCGGAGCAGTCGACCGCCCCCCGATCTCGTTCTGGGGTCACTTCTACGATCGCGAATCTTCTGCGCGCGATCTGGTCGAAGCCACCCTCGAGTTCCAGAAGCGCTACGCCTGGGACTGGATCAAGCTCAACCCGCGGAAGCACTATCACGTCGAGCCGTGGGGCGTGCGCTATCGCTACTCGGGGGCCGCCAAACCGGTGCTCGAATCGTGGCCGGTCCGCTTGGCCGCGGACTGGACGAAGATCGCCGAGGTCCCGCACGACCAGGGCGCGCTCGGTGAGCAGATCGAGGCGGTGCGGCTCCTGAGGCAGAGCGCGCCGGCCGGCATCCCGATCATCGAGACGGTGTTCACGCCGCTCGCGATACTCGGTGAGATGACCGAAAAACCCGCCGATCTCCGGCGCCACATGGACTCCGATCCCGCGAGCGTGCTCCATGCGCTGGAAGCCGTGACCGCGACCTTCGAGCGCTACGTGCGCGCGGTGCTGGCGGCGGGCGCCGACGGCATCTATCTCGCCACCGTCGACTGGGCCTCGCAGGACTGGATCACCACCGCCGAGTACCGTGAGTGGTCGCTGCCGCACGACCGCCGCATCCTCTCCGCCGCGGCCGGCGCGCCGTTCAACGTGCTCCACGTGTGCAAGCGCCGGAACCTGCTGCTCGATCTCGCGGAGCTGCCGGTCGCGGCCTTCTCGTGGGATGCGACCGACCCGACCAATCCCACGATCCCACAGGTGCTCGAGCGCACGCGCGCCGCCGTGATGGGCGGCATCTCGCACGAGCGCGCGCTCATGGCGTCCACGCCGGATGACGCCCTCGCCGAATTCCGTATCGCCCATGAGCAGACCGGCGGCCGCCGCTGGCTCGCCGCACCGAGCTGCTCGATTGCCCCGACGACTCCGCCGGAGAATCTCAAGGCGCTCCGCGCCGCCGTCGAGGAGGTTGAAATCCGCCGTAGCTGACCGGGAGGTCCCCAATGAGGATTCGAGCGCCATCGTACGCAGCCTGCGCCGTGTACCTCACCCTCGCCGCGAGCCTCGCGCTCGCCCAGGAAGGGGGCAAAGCGCCCATGCCGCCGCCGCGGGTGGAGCCGCCACAGGCCTCGCCCACCTCGGGACCGCAGATGGCCGGCGAGCAGGGCGGCCGGGTGCACCCCGGCGATCCCGCACCGGATTTCGAGCTCGACGGCAGCCTCGGCAAGCCGGTCAAGCTCACCTCGATGCGCGGGGACTGGCTGATCCTCGTATTCGCCGATCGCTCGTCGGGCATCAACGAAATGAACGAGATCGAGTACGAGGCGCGGAAACTCGGCGCCCGGATCGTCGGCATCTGCCACGAGAAGATGCAGTCGATCATGCAGCGCGCGGTGCGCGAGCCGGTCCAGTTCGTCGTGCTGTCCGATCCCACCGGCCAGGTGACCGCGACGTATGGACTCTGGGACAGCCAGCAGCGCCGCTCGATTCCCGGTTACGTGATCGTGGATCGGCGCGGCAAGGTGAAGCTCGCGGTCATGGGCCAGTCGTTCCCGCCGGCCGACGTCCTCAAGCTCACGAGGTACGCGATCACCGGAGCCTGAGCGGCGCCCCCGGCCACAAAAAAACCCGGAAGAAGCTCGACCGGCTCGCCGATAGCCGGGGCATGGCGCTCCAGGATGGAATCCACGCCCCGGCCGGGCCGGGTTCGCCCGCTGCTCCGCGCAACCGCTGGCTCCCGCGCGTGGTCACGGTCTTCTTCCTCGGGCTCAGCGTGCTGGGATGCTGGCCGGCCTGGGCAACGTTCGAGCCGCTCGTGCGCTACCGCCGGACGACCGCCACCATGGTCTCGGCCGAGGTCGTGTCCAAGTGGGTGGTGACCAGCAACAAGCGGGGCACCCACCAGCACATCGCCTACGCTCCCGAGGTCCTGTACCAGTTCACCGTGGACGGGCAGACCTACTTCGGATCGCGCTACAACCCGACCGAGAAGTACGGCCAGCGCTCCGGAGCCGAATGGTCGGTGCGTCGTCTTCAGCCCGGAGCCCAGGTCCCCGCCTGGTACGACCCCTCCGATCCTTCGCGCTCGGTCCTGCGACGCAATCCCGACCTGCGCATGCTGATGTGGGTGATCCTGCCGTTCCTGATCGGCAGGATCGTGCTGTTCTTCATGCACCTCGCGCAGCAGCCTTCGGCCGGGACGCTCCGCCAACGCCGGGCCGCCTGAGCGGCCGCTTCGCCACTCGCGTCTGCAGGTGAACCGGTGGACCGCGCCCTAGTTCGGCGCTAACGTTTCGCCATGATTCCGCTCGACGCGATCCGCGAGGCGGCCGGCCGCATCGCGTCGCACGTCCACCGCACGCCGATCCTTTCCGCGCGCCTCCTCGGCGAACGCGCGGGGATCCGGCTCGGCCTCAAGGCCGAGAGCCTCCAGCGCACGGGCTCGTTCAAGCCGCGGGG
>DAIUEO010000052.1:0-11247 GCA_036845125.1 Candidatus Eiseniibacteriota bacterium
CGTGGCGTTCTTCCGGAAGCCGGGCGCCTCCCGCGCTTCGCGGTTCATGCCTTTGCTCGGGGTGGCGGCGGTCGCGCTCGTTTGGTGGCAGGGCTACTCGGCGGCGAACCGTCACGGTGTGCTCCTGCCGCGGCCACCGGAAGGACCTTCGCCTCTGTTCAAGCTGCCGACCCTGGTCGGGCTCGGCGTCCAGTCGGCGCTCAATCTCGAAGACGTCACCGTGCTGGCGGGCGCGATCCTGTGGACCCTCTACGCCGCGCTGTTCGCGTATGCGCTCTCCCGGCTCCGGCAGCCGGAAGCGCGGGCCCGGGTCCGCGCGGTGGCGCCGGCGCTCTTGATCGGCGGCGGGCTCTTCCTCGCGGGCGCGCTCTCCCTCACATGGCTGCTTCCCGACTGGAACGCGTGGCGGGCGTGGATGCCGGCGCTCGCCCTCGGGCTCACGCTCACCGTCTTCCTGGCGGCGGTGTCGCCCGGCATGGCGCTCGCGTTCGCCGGATTCCGTCTGCTCGCGCTGCTGGTCGCGATGCCGGGTCCGCCGGTGGTGCTCGACGAGGCGCCGCGCACCGTGTCCCACATGTCGTTCCCGCGACTCGTGCGTCTCCAGCGCGTCGTCGAATCCACGCGAAGGGAGCTCGCGCGCGCCTATCCGCGCCTCGGGCCCGGATCGGTGGTGAGGTACTGGCAGCTGCCGTTGCTCGCGGAGGTCGGGTTCGCGGATTCGCTCGCGATTCCCGTGTGGTACCGGGACCGCTCAGTATCGTGGGCGTCGGCGAGCGGCGAGGACATCGTGCGGCTGCGCACGGATGCGCTGGTCGTCTACACCCGGAACGCGCCGCTGCCGGCGATCGCGGCGGATCCGGCGACGGTCGAAATCTACCGGCGCGCCGGGCGGGCCCACATCGAGGAGCGGTATGCCGAGGCCGAGTCCCTCTACGTCCGGGCGCTGAGCGCCGGACGCTGGCGGAGCCCGCTCCACGGCATCATCGCCAACAGCCTCGCACGCCTCCGGCTCGGCCGTGGCGATCTCGACGGCGCCATCGCGTTCGTCGACACCGCGGCGGCGAACGGGGTGGACGACGGCGACTTCTGGGAGACCTGTGCGCTCATCGCGCTCGCGTCGGGGGATTCAGCGGGCGCCGAGCAGGCCGCGCGGAAGAGCCTCGAGGCCGACCCCCACAGCTACGCGGCGAACCAGATCCTGAGCGACCTGAGACGGGCGGGCTTCAGGCGCTAGGGGCCGATCAGCGTCACGCGCTCGAACGGCGCGTGGCCGTGAACTCCGCTCCAGTTGGAGAGGCTCGTCAGCACCATCTCGGCGGTGCCGCTATTTCGCAGCGCGTGCGCGATGCCGGGTGCGAGGAAGATCGCGACCGCGCCGGCTCCCGTGAACTCGCGGCGCTGCGTGGCCGTGTCGCGTCGATCCCGCCAGGCGAACGTCCACGCGTCCCGATGGAACACGGTGAGCACTTCCGACGTTTCCGGATGCAGATGGTTCCCGCGCACCGCACCGGGCAGCATGGTGACGAGGTGGGTCTCGGCGAGGCGGCCGAGCCGCTCGAGCAGATGGGGCGGCAGGTCGAACGCGTCGCCCCGCGCATCGCCACGGTTCTTCAGGGCCTCGATGACGATGCCGGGGGCACCGGCCTCGACCGGGTTCATGCGCGCACCGGCTGCGGCGCGGGCTCCTCGGCGGTTTTCTTCATCTCGTCGCCGCCCACCACGATCACGCCCTCGTCGGTGAGATCGAAGCGCTCGGCGAGGGGTGCTGCGGGCAGGCCCGGCATGCGCAGGATCTCGCCCGTGATCGGAACGATGAACCCGGCGCCGGCCGAGAGCTGGATCTCGCGCACGGTGACGAGGAAGTCCTTGGGCCGGCCGAGCAGCGCCGGATTGTCGGACAGCGACTGCTGGGTCTTCGCCACGCAGACGGGGAGTTTGCCGAACCCGAGCTTCTCGAGCTGGTTGCGGTCGCGCCGCGCGCGGGCCGTGTAGTCCACCGCCTCGGCGCCGTACATCTCGTGCGCGATGGTGGCGATCTTCTTCTCGATCGAATCGTTCCAGTCGTAGAGCGGACGGAACCCGGGCTCGACGCGCCGCGCGGTGTCCCACACCACCTCGGCCAGCTCGCGGCAGCCTTCGCCGCCCTCCGAGAACGGCTTCGCCACCACGGCCGTGAGCCCGAGGATCTCGCAGTGATGCTTGACCACCGCGATCTCCTCCGCGGTGTCGGTCGGGAAATGGTTGATCGCGACCACGCAGCGCTGCTCGAACTTGCGGATGTTCTCGACGTGCTTCTCGAGGTTCGCGAGCCCGCGCTCGGCGGCCGCGCGGTCGGGCTTGCCGACCTCCGGATACGGAACGCCGCCGTGCATCTTGAGGGCGCGCAGCGTGACCACGAGCACGGTGAGGCTCGGCGCGAATCCGCCGTAGCGGCAGTTGATGTCGAAGAACTTCTCGGCGCCGAGCTCGAAGGCGAAGCCCGCTTCGGTGACCACGACTTCGGCGTGGGCGAGCGCGAGCCGCGTCGCGGTGATGGAGTTGGTGCCGTGCGCGATGTTGGCGAACGGGCCGCCGTGGACGAGCGCCGGCACGCCCTCCATCGTCTGCACCAGGTTGGGCTTCATCGCATCCTTGAGCAGCGCCGCCATCGCGCCCACTGCCTTGAGATCGGAGCCGTGCACCGGCGAGCCGTCGGGGCGGAACCCCACGACGATGCGGCCGAGCCGGGCCTTGAGGTCGGGGATGTCCTGGGCGAGGCAGAGAATCGCCATCACCTCGCTCGCGGCCGAGATGTCGAAGCCGGTTTCGCGCGGAACCCCTTCACTTTTGCCCCCGAGTCCGATCACCACGTCGCGCAGCGCGCGGTCGTTCATGTCGAGCACGCGGCGCCACGTCACGCGGCGGGAGTCGAGCCCGAGCGCGTTGCCGTGGTGGAGGTGGTTGTCCACGAGCGCCGCGAGCAGGTTGTGGGCGCTCGTCACGGCGTGCATGTCGCCGTTGAAGTGCATGTTGATGTCGTCGGAGGGCACCACCTGCGAAAGGCCGCCGCCGGTGCCGCCGCCCTTCATGCCGAGGAAGGGCCCGAGCGAGGGCTCGCGCAGCGCCGCGCAGGCGCGGACCCCGTTCTTCTGCAGCCCCTGGGCGAGCCCCACCGTGGTCGTGGTCTTGCCCTCGCCGGCCGGGGTGGGCGTGATCGCCGAGACCAGCACCAGCCGTCCGCTCCGCTCCCGGCCGGCGAGCGCCTCGAGCGAGACCTTGGCTTTGTAGCGTCCGTAGGGCTCGAGATGTCGGGGATCGAGGCCGAGCTGCTGGGCGATCTCTTCGATGGGCTTCATGGAAGTTCCCGGGGAAATGGAGCGGAGGGCGCGGTGAACTGCAGCATCATAGACCATCACCCGCGAGCCCGGATCGATGCGCCTTGTGGTCGGAAGTTCAGTGACATTAGACTCGCCGGCCATGTCCCTGGACGCCGTGTGGCGTTTTCTCCATCTGTTCTTCGCCTTCAGCTACGTCGGCCTGCTCATGTTGAGCGAGCGGAACGGACGGGCGGTGCTCGCCACGAACGACTGGGGGCAGCGGGCCCTGCTGCTCCAGGTGGTGCAGCTCTCCACGCGGGTCGCCGGCCTCGGCGGCTTCATCATCCTCGGTGTGTTCGGCAACCTGCTCGCGATGAAGTCCGGCTACCGGATGGCCGCGGACCGCTGGCTCATGGTCGTGAACACGCTGTGGATCGCGAACCTCGTGGTGCTCATGTTCTTCACCTCGCCGCACATCGCGCAGCTCTCGAGGATCGCGACCGCCGCCGCGCGCGGTGAGGCGAGCGAAGGCTGGGCGATGGCGCTCGGCCGCTGGCGCTTCGGCAACGTGGTGCTCTCGTTTCTCTATGTCGCGTTCCTGGCGCTGATGGTTTTCCGGTGGCGAGGGTGACGACACCCCCGGCCGCCGAACCCCTGCTTCCATTCCTCGTCGGGGGCTTCGTCCTGCTGTTGCTCGGGGTGGCGACCCTCACCATCGGTCGGGCCCCGGTGCCGGCTTTCAATTCGGGCGCCGCCACCCGCCGGGCCGCCCTCTACGCGGTGGTGTATGGCGCGGTGACCGCCTGCTTCATGCGGCTGGTCGAGCCCGCGCTGCTCGGCGAGGAGCTGAGCCCCTGGCTGCTCGCGCTCGGCGACGTGATCTTCGTCACGATCGGACTCTTCACCTGGGTCATGGTGCTCGCCGAGGGCCACGACCTCTCACGCTACGGGTTCCGCGGGGCGCGCTTCCCGCGCTTCGGGCTGGCCCTGGCAATGGGACTCGCGGTGGTGCTGGTCCATCCCTTCGACGCCTACCGCGCGCTGCTCTCCGGGTCCCGCGTGGTGACCGCCGACAGCCTGGTGTTCGCATTGCTTTTTGCGGTGGTGGGCTCGGCCTTCCCCGAGGAGATGCTCTTCCGCGGCTATATGGCCGGGTCCCTCGACGGCCGGGTCCGGCCGTTCGTCCGGGTGCTGGCGCCGGCGCTCGCCTTCACCGCCGTGCGGGCGGTCCGCTTCATGCCGAACGGCGGCCTCGGGGAGGTGGGCTGGGTCTCCTACGTGCTCGGAACGGCTCTGCCGCTGGGCATCTGGTGGGGTATCATGCGTGAGGTCGCAGGCGGATCCATCTGGCCTTGTCTGATCTCTCACATCCTGCACGAGTTCGGAACCGCGCTCGCCAGCTCCTCGCCCGTGGCACCGGTGGCGTCCTGACCCACCGCGCGCCGGCCGTTTGAAAGGACCCCGCAGCATGCTTTCACGCAAGATTCTCGGCCTCGTGCTGACCTTCATGGTGCTCGGCCCGATTACCACGACGCTCCCGGTCAGCGCCTCCACCGATCGCGCCGAAGCCAGCCGCCAGGCGGCGGCCGAGCGCCGCTCGCTCCGTGAGATCGCGAAGGAGCGGCAGCGCCAGCTCATCATGCAGAAGGCGCGCGCCTTCTTCGCCCAGGCCCGCCTCGGGAAGAAGCAGGCGCAGAAAGCCTGGAAGGAGCGCCTGAAGCAGGCCTCCCTCAAGCAGGGAACCGCGGCACACCACTCGCTTCCTCCGGACGGTCCGCCGCGGCCCGCCGCCGGCTTCGCGCGACGCTCCGCCACCCCGTTCGGAGCGCTCGGCACGACCGCGCTCGGGGCCGATGTGCTCGTCAACGACACGACCGCGGCCGAGAGAGCTGTCGGTGCGGGACAGGGCGAGATCTCGATCGCCGCCCACGGCACCAACGTGCTCGCCGCCTGGAACGACGGCTGGGGCTTCGAGACCTTCGGCGACCTTCAGGGCTACGGCTACTCGACCGACGGCGGCGTCACCTGGATCGACGGCGGCGATCTGCCAAAGCCCGCGAACTCGTTCTGGGTCAGCGATCCGGTGGTCACGTTGAACGAGAAGACCGGCGAGTTCTATTACGTCGGCCTGATCGAGCCGTCCGCCACCACGAACGGCATCGGCATCATCCGCGCGACGTTCTCCGGGGGCGCGGTGGTGTGGGACACGCCGAAGATCATCGCCCAGGGTGCCAACACCACAGTGTTCTTCGACAAGCCGTGGGCGGCGGCGGATTCCGCAACCGGACGCGTCTATGTCACCAACACGACGTTCAACGCCTTCGGCAACCTGATCGAATTCCGTCGCTCGACGACCGCCTGGAACGCGTGGAGCGGAGGACTCGAGATCAGCAACCCCGACGCCCGCGGCTTCCTGCAGGGTTCGCGGGTCGTGGTCGGGCCCACCGGCCAGGTCTACACGACCTGGAAGGAAGTCGGCCCGGTGGACGCCGACACGCTCCAGTTCCGGGTCAGCCTCGACCAGGGAACGTCGTTCCAGACGCGGGCCATTGCCGCGACGATGTTCGATAACTTCGGGACGGGCGCGCCCGGGTTCAACCGCGAGCGGGGGATCGGATTCCCTTCGATCGCGGTGGACCGCACCCACGGGACGTTCCATGGCCGCGTTTACATGACCTGGAACGACTGCATCAACTTCTGGCGCGACCTCGATCCCCTGCTCGTCAACGGCCCGCCGGGAGGAATCCTGATCGAGGCGGAGAACAACGACACGTTCGGCCAGGCGCAGACGTTCACGCCGGGCCAGCGGATCATCGGCCGGTTCTCCACGGTGGACACCGACCCCAATCCTCCGGACACGGGCGACATCGACATCTACAAGTTCACCGCCACCCAGGGCACGAGCTACACGTTCGTCGCCGACTCGATCGAAGCGTCGCTCTACAGCATGCGGGTCATCTGCTCCGACCAGGTCACCCGGCTCAACCTCGGCGGCGACCTGTCGACGAGCGCGTCCGACCCGACCCCGAGCGAGGGCTTCATCACCTGGACCTGCCCGGCGAGCGGGACCTATTTCCTGCGGATGTTCCCCAACATCCCGGGATCCTTGCCCGGCTTCTACACCGTGTGGTCGGTGGTGAATTCGACCGGCCCCGAGCCGTCGCGCGACCAGCGCGACATCATGACCGTGTTCTCCACCAACTCGGGCACCACGTGGAGCGCGCCGGTGCGCGTCAACGACGATCCCCCGCTCTACGACAACTGGCTGCCGGAGATCGCGGTCGGCGGCACGGGACAGGTCTTCACGTTCTGGTACGACTGGCGTGACGCCGCGCCCAGCACCTGCGGCGGTGAGTCGCAGGTCTACCTCGGCCGCTCGGAGAACGGCAGTGCGTCGTGGAGCAACGTGGGCCCGGTCTCCGACGTGATCAGCCAATGGACCCAGACGTTCTCGAACATCACGCCGAACCAGGGCGACTACCTCGCGCTCTACGCCAACCCGATCGCGGTGTATGCCGCGTGGGCCGACGGCCGGAACGGCGACCCGGACGTCTACGCGGCCGCGATCCCGCTCGACATCACGCCGGCGCTGGTATCGCTCGCGGGCGCCGACGCCGAGTTCGATCGCGTGACGCTCAACTGGTACTCGGGATCGCCGCGCGTGAGCGAGGCCTATGTCTACCGCCTCGATGGCGGCGAGTGGACCCTGAAGGGCGCGGTCACCCGCGACGTGCGCGGCCAGCTTCGCTACGTGGACGAGGACGTGCGCCCCGGCGTGCGCTACAGCTACCGGCTCGGCGTGCGCATCGGCGATCAGGAGCTCTTCATGGGCGAGGTCTCGGTGGTGGTCCCGGGCCGCGCCACGCTCTCGCTCTCGGGCGTCACCCCCAATCCGACGGACCGCGACATGTGGGTGACGTTCGCCCTGCCCGATGCCGCCCCGGCTTCGCTCTCCCTGTGGGACATCTCGGGCCGGCGGCTCCGCTCGCGCGAGGTCGGTCCGCTCGGCGGCGGACGCCACGTCCTGAACGTGGCCGAGGGCCTCACCCTCGCTCCCGGGGTCTACATCCTGCGCCTCGAGCGCGCGGGCCAGGTGGTGACGGAACGGGTGAGCGTGCTGCGGTAGACCCGCCCGACCCGGTGCTTCTTCGGGGCCGCGCCTCTCCAGGCGCGGCCCCATACTTCTTGCGCCGGAGGCCTCGCCCCGCGTTCTCCTTGACGGCGGGGTCGGACTGTAGTTTTATTCACGGCCCTGAATAACTATGCAGTCCCCTTCCGGAGGGTCGTGGTGCCCCGTTCGCAGCGTCTCAACCTCATCGCCCGGCTGGTCGCAGACGGCGAGTACTCGAGCCAGGAGGAGCTGGCCCGGGCGCTCGCCAAGACCGGTGTGGCGGTGACCCAGGCGACGCTGTCGCGGGACCTGCGGAGCCTCGGGGTGGCGAAGCGCGCGAACGGCGGCGGCCGCTCGGTCTACGAGCTGCAGACCCCGGCGGTCGAGACGCTGGATCGCGAGCGCCAGCTGCTCGACCTGCGCGCCTTCGTCAACGAGGTGCGCCTCGCCGGCAACCTGCTCGTGATCCGCACGCCGCCCGGTCACGCGAACGGCGTCGCGCGCGCCGTGGACCTCGCGGATTTCGACGGAGTGGTGGGCTCGGTGGCGGGTGACGACACGATCCTCGTGGTGCTCGAGAGCGCCGCGAACGCACGCGCGCTCAAGCATCAGCTCGAAGGCTTCGCGGCCCCGCGCGGGACCGCCAAGCCGCGGAAGGGAGCCGCGCGATGAGCACCACGCTGTCCCGGAACGCAGCGCCGGCTCCCGGAACGGCCGCCGTCCTCGAACGTGCCGTCGCGCAGGTCGCGGTGATCGGTGCGAGCGGCTACTCGGGTCAGGAGTTCACGCGCCTCGCCGTCCCGCACTCTGGGCTCGAGATCGTGGCGCTCTGCTCGCGCGAGCGTGCGGGTCAGCTGGCGAGCGAGCTCCTGCCCGGGCTCGACCCGCGCGCCACCACGCTGCCGACCGTGCAGAACCCGGACGTGGTGGTCGGTCTCGTCGAGTCCGGTGCTTGCGACACCATCGTCGCCTGCCTGCCGCACGGCGCCTGGAAGAGCCTGGTGGCGGCGTACCCCGCGCTCGAGACCGCGCCCAAGCGGATCGTCGATCTCTCCTCGGACCATCGGGACGGCGCCCATGGCTATGTGTACGGGCTGCCCGAGGCGTTCCGTGACTCGCTCGCCGGCGCCACCCGCATCGCCAACCCGGGCTGTTACCCGACGGCGGCGATGCTCGCGCTCTTGCCCGCGATCGAGTCGAAGTGGATCGGAGGGCCCATCATGGTCAACGCACTCTCCGGGGTGAGCGGGGCCGGGCGCTCGCCCGAGCTGCGCACCTCCTACGTGGAGCTCGAGGGCGGAGCGGCGCTCTACAAGGCCGGCGACGTGCATGCCCACGTGCCCGAGATGGAGCGCAACTTCGCGCGGCTCGGGGCCCCGGTGCCGGTGGGGTTCGCGCCACAACTGGCGCCCATGGCGCGCGGCATCCTGCTCACGGCGTCCGCGCCGCTCGCGGCCCCCGTCACGCCGTCCGAGGCGCGGGAAGCCTACAAGGCCCGTTACCACGGCGAACCGTTCGTGCACCTGCTCGATGCGGGCGAATGGCCGGAGACCCGCCGGGTCCGGGGCTCGAACCGCTGCGACGTCGCGGTGACCACGCTGCACGGCGGCTCCACGCTGTTCGCGGCGGCCGCCATCGACAACCTCGTGAAGGGCGCGGCCGGCCAGGCGATTCAGAACCTGAACCTGGTGCTGGGCTGGCCCGAGGCGTGGGGACTTCCGATCCACGGAACGCCCTGGTGAAGGACCACCCCATGATTCCCGAATCAGCCGGAAGCCCGATCGTCATCAAGCTCGGCGGTCGCGCGCTCGACGCGGGCGCCATCTCTGATTTCGCGGCGGACCTCGCGCAGGTGACGGCGCGCGGGGTCCCGGTCGTTCTCGTGCACGGCGGCGGTTTCGAGGTGACCGAATGGTCGCGGCGCCTGGGCCACGAGCCGAGCTTCCACGAAGGCCTGCGCGTGACCGATGCCGCGACCCTCGAGGTCGTGACCGCGGTGCTCGCGGGGCTCGCCAACAAGCGGCTGGTGGCCGGCCTGCGCGCTGCGGGTGTCGATGCGTTCGGCATGAGCGCGCTCGACGGTGGCGCGGTGGCGGTCGAGCCGCATCCCGATCGCGCGGTGCTGGGCGAGGTGGGGCAGGTCCGCGAGGTGCGGAGCACCGTGCTGCGCGCGATGCTCGCCCAGGGCCTCACCCCGGTGATCGCGAGCGTGGCGGGTGCCCGCGGAGCACTCCTCAATGTGAATGCCGACGACGTCGCGGCCGCGGTCGCGGCGGCGCTGGAGGCGAGAGACCTCGTGCTCCTGAGTGACGCGCCGGGTCTCGTGCTGGAAGGGGTGCTGCAGCGCATCGTGACGCTGGCAGCCCTCGACCGCGCGCTGGGCCACCCCGACGTCCGGGGCGGCATGGTCCCCAAGCTGATCGCCGCGCGGACCGCGATCGAAGGCGGGGTGGGCCGCGTCTCGATCGCCGCCTTCACCGGGCGCGGCGCGCTCACGGCGATCCTCGAAGGTCGCGCGCTCGCCACCACGATCCTCAACGAAATCGAAACGCCGGCAGACACGACGGAGGTGCATTCGTGACCGAGACCCTGACACCGCCCACCACCGCACCGGTGGCTCCGGCTCCCGCATCACTCACACCGGAAGCCGGGCTGCTCGCACCGGTCTACGCGCTGCCGCGTCCCGAGCTTCGGTCCGGCCGGGGCGCGTGGGTCTTAGGAAGCGACGGCACGCGCTATCTCGATTTCGTGTCAGGGATCGCGGTCAACGCGCTCGGCCACGCGCCACCCGCGCTGATCCGTACGGTCGCGAAGCAGATGCGCTCGCTGATGCACGTCTCGAACCTCTTCGGTCACGAGCCCGGGATCGAGCTGGCGCGCGCGCTGACCGCGGCCACCGGTTATCCGCGGGTGTTCTTCTGTAATTCGGGCACCGAGGGCATCGAGTCGGCGCTCAAATTCTCGCGGGTGCTCGCCCGCGCGCGCGGCCGCGAGGCGCGCGGCGTGCTGGCGTTCCACGGCGGCTTCCATGGCCGCACCGCCTTCGCGCTCTCCGCGACCTACCATCCCGACTACCGCGCGCCGTTCGAGCCGCTGATGCCCGGCGTCCGGTTCGCGCCGTTCAACGATGTCGCGGCGCTCACCGAGGCGCTGACCGACGACATCGCCGCCGTGATCGTGGAGCCGGTGCAGGGCGAGGGCGGCGCGATTCCCGCCGAGCCGCGGTTCCTCACAGCGGTGGTGGCGCGCGCCAAGGCGGTGGGCGCGGCGCTGATCTTCGACGAAGTGCAGAGCGGCATGGGGCGCTGCGGCCACCTGCTCGCCTCCGAACACTACGGCGTGCGCGCGGACTACGTGGTGCTCAGCAAGGCGCTCGGCGGCGGTCTGCCGCTCGCCGCGGTGCTCATGACCGAGGCAGCCTCACAGGCGCTCGCACCGGGGATGCACGGCTGCACGTTCGGCGGCAGCCCGGTGGCGACCTGCGCCGGCGGCTACATCCTGAGCCAGGTGAACCGGCCGCTGTTCCTCGCCAAGGTCCGCGCCCGCGGGCGTCAGCTCGCGAAGGAGCTGCAGGCGCTCAAGGCGCGGCATCCGTCGCTCGCGGCCGCGCGCGGCCTCGGGCTGCTCACGGCGGTCGAGATCGCGAAGGACGCACCCTATGCACCGGCCGACCTGGTGCGCACCGCGCGCGAGCACGGCCTGCTCGTCGTGCGCGGCGGCGAGCGCGCCGTGCGCCTGCTGCCGCCGCTCGTCGTGAAGCCGGCCGAGATCACCGAAGCCGTGGCGCGGCTCGACCGCGCGCTCACGGCGCTCGAAACCAAAGCTCCCTCCCTTAACCCC
>DAIUEO010000052.1:11257-21195 GCA_036845125.1 Candidatus Eiseniibacteriota bacterium
TCACTCATGACCGCTCCCTGCTATGGAAGTCTTCCTCCGGAGACACTCAGTGAAGAAGCCGGTTCAGCGGGCCGTGCTCGCGTATTCGGGCGGTCTCGACACCAGCATCATCGTGCCGTGGCTCAAGGAGAACTACGGCTGCGAGGTGATCTGCTACTGCTCCGATCTCGGGCAGGGCGCCGAGCTCAAGGGCCTCGAGGCGCGCGCGCGGAAGATCGGCGCCGCCGACGTGGTGGTCGAGGACCTGCGCGTGCCGTTCCTGCGCGACTACTGCTTCCCGGCACTGCGCGCGGGAGCGATCTACGAAGGCACGTATCTCCTCGGCACCTCGCTCGCGCGGCCGCTGATCGCCGCGCGCCAGGTGGCATGCGCCGAGAAGACCGGCGCCGATGCGCTCGCGCACGGCTGCACCGGCAAGGGCAACGACCAGGTGCGCTTCGAGCTCACGTACATGGCGCTCGCGCCGCACCTCAGGGTGATCGCGCCGTGGCGCGAGTGGGACATCTCCTCGCGCGAGGACGCGCTCGCCTACGCGGAGAAGAAGGGCGTCCCGCTTCTGACCGGGCCCAAGGACCTGTTCTCGCGCGACGGCAACCTCTGGCACCTGAGCCACGAGGGTGGCCCGCTCGAGGATCCGTCGCAGGCGCCGCCCGAGTCGATGTACAAGCTGACCGCGGCGCGCGAGAAGCGCCCGACCGAGCCCGAGCAGTTGCGCATCGGCTTCGAGAGCGGCCGCCCGGTGAGCGTGAACGGACGCGCGCTCGATCCGGTCACGCTGGTCGAGACCCTCAACACGATCGGCGCGCGCCACGGCGTCGGCCGCGTGGACCTGGTCGAGAGCCGCGTGGTCGGGATGAAATCGCGCGGCGTCTACGAGACCCCGGGCGGCACGCTGCTCTACGAGGCGCTCGAGGATCTCTGCCGCCTCGTGATGCCGCACGATCTCCTGCGCACGCGCGCCGAGCTGGCGCCGCGCATGGCCGACCTGATCTACGCCGGGCTCTGGTTCACGCCGCTCCGGCGGGCGCTCCAGGCGTTCGTCGACACCGCGCTCGAGCCCGCGACCGGCGAGGTCACGCTCGAGGTGTTCCAGGGCGCGGCGCGGCCCGTCGGGCGCAGCAGCCCGCAGTCGCTCTACAGCCAAGGCCTCGCGTCGTTCCGCATGGAAGGGTACGACCCGTCGGACGCGGAAGGATTCATCCGCCTCTTTGGACTCCCGGTGGCGGCCGTGGCGCGGCGTGGATTGCCGGCTGCCGAAACCGAGTCGACGGGCGCCCATGTCCCGGGCTGACGAACCGACCCCGATGACCTCCGACACGTCCGCCGTGTGGGGGGGCCGCCTCGGCGGCCTCGATCCGCGCGCCCGCGCGCTCAACGACTCGCTGCCGGTCGACGGGCGGCTGTGGCCCGAGGAGCTGCAGCTCACCCGCGCCTACGCGCGCTCGCTGGTCGAGTGCGGCGTGATGCGCTCGGACGAGGCGGTCGAGCTGGACGCCGCGTGTGCGGCGATCGAGGCGGAGCTGTCGAACGGCACGCTCAGGCTCGCGGGCGAGGACGTCCATTCGGCGATCGAAGCCGAGCTGACGAAGCGCTGCGGCGATCCCGGGCGGAAGATCCACACCGGGCGGAGCCGCAACGACCAAGTCAGCACGCTGCTGCGCATGCGGTCGATGCGGCTCTGCGACGACGCCATCGAGGGCGTGCGTGAGCTGGAGCGTGCGCTGCTCCACCAGGCGCGCGCGGCGGAGCACCTCGCGGTCGCGTCGTACACGCACCTCCAGCCGGCGCAGCCGGTGCTGCTCGCCCACTGGTGGCTCGCGCACGTGACCGCGCTCGAACGCGACGAGCAGCGCTTCGAATCGGCGCGCGAGGCGGCCGGCGTGCTGCCGCTCGGCTCCGGTGCGGTGGCCGGGACGCCGCTCCGCTATGACCGCGGCGCTCTCGCCACGCGGCTCGGCTTCACGCGGCTCGCGTCCAACAGCATGGACGCGGTCGGCGATCGCGACTTCGCGCTGGACTACCTGAACGCCGCCGCGGCACTCGGGCTCCACCTTTCGCGGCTCGCCGAGGATCTCGTGCTGTGGTGCTCGCCGGCATTCGGCTGGTACGCCGCGCCCGAGGGTTTCGCCACGGGCTCGAGCCTGCTGCCGCAGAAGCGCAACCCCGATGTGTTCGAGCTGACGCGCGGCAAGTCGGCGCGGCTGGTCGCCAATGCCGGGCGTCTCGCGCTGCTGCTGAAGGGCCTGCCCAGCTCGTACCAGAAGGATCTCCAGGAGGACAAGGAAGCGGTGTTCGACACGTCGGACACCCTCGACGCGCTGCTCGCCGCACTGGCACCCGCGATCCGCGCACTTCAGGTCAACGCCTTGAGCGCCGCGAAGAGCCTCACGCCCGATCTCCTCGCCGTGGAGCTCGCCGACGCGCTCGTCGAAACCGGCGTGCCCTTCCGCGACGCGCACGCCGCCGTCAGCCGCCTGTGGGCCGCCGCCGAACAGGCCGGCATCCCACCCGCCGCACTCGCCACTGCCGACCGCCTGGCGATCTCGCCCCACTTCACCGACGACCGCCTGGCCGCACTGAGCGTGGAATCGGCGCTGAAGAGACGGAGCCACGCACCCGGCGCCGGCCCCGATTCGGTGGCACAGCAGCTGGAACGGCATGAAGCGAGACTGGGCCTGGCCGCCGGCGATCCCGAAGGTTCTTCCAACGGCGATGCGCTCTCGGAGTTCGCGCAGAGTATTCCGAGAACGGACAGGGTCTCTCCGCCGACGACCCCCGGAACACCCTCGAGAACGGACGGGATCACTTTGAGACGCGCGCGCCTCGAAGACGTCCCCGGCATCGCCGGCGTCATGGCCGACTACGTCATCGAAGGAACGCTGCTGCCCCGCCCGGTCAGCGAGCTGTTCCAGTGCATCCGCGAGTTCCACGTTGCCGAGAGCCAGGGCCGGATCGTCGCGTGCGCCGCGCTCCGCGTGCTGTGGGAGGACCTCGGCGAAGTGCGGTCGCTCGCGGTCGCCCCCGACCACCACGGCAAGGGCCTCGGCGCCGAGCTCGTCGCGCGCGTCGTCGACGATGCCCGCGCCATCGGATTGCCGCGCATCATCGCGCTCACCCGCACGGTCGGGTTCTTCGAGCGCTCCGGCTTCACCGTCGAGCAGCGCGAGACGCTGCCGCGCAAGGTGTGGACCGACTGCGTGCGCTGCCCGCGCCGCCACGCCTGCGACGAAACCGCCGTCGTCCTCGATCTCGTTCCCGGTGCCTCCGAGGCCGCGCGCACCAGCGGCCGTTCCTGGGTACTGCCGATCCCGCCGCCGGCTGTTCCCGAAACCTCGCTTCCGATCATCGTCTCTTGAGGAGCCCCGAGATGTCCGACGAAACCGCTGTCCCCAACCATCTGATCGACCTGCTCGGCCTCGACCGCGACTGGGTGCTGAACCTGTTCCGTCGCGCGGACGAGCTGCGGGCGAAGCGCGGCACCCGTTACGCGCCGCGCCCGCTGGCGGGGAAGACGGCGGCGCTGGTGTTCCACAAGCCGTCGCTCCGGACCCGCGTCTCGTTCACGGTCGGCATGCACGAGCTGGGCGGCGACGCGGTGGACCTCTCGGCGGTCGAAGTGTCGGAGCACGGGCGCGAAAGCCTGCCCGACGTCAGCCGCGTGCTCTCCGGCATGTGCCAGCTCATCGTGATCCGCACCTTCGCGCACCGCATCGTGCGCACCATTGCCGCGCACTCGAGCGTGCCGGTGATCAACGCGCTCACCGACTACTCGCACCCCTGCCAGGTGCTCGCGGACCTCTACACGCTCCGGCGTGCGGGACGCGATCTCGACAAGATGACCGTGGCGTGGGTGGGCGACGGCAACAACGTGCTCCACTCATGGCTCGAAGCGGCGACCATCTTCGACTTCAACCTCAACCTCGCGGTGCCCGATGGGTTCGAGCCCGACGGCGGTCTCTATCTCGAAGCCGAGCGGCGCGCGCGCGGCACGATCCAGCGCTTCCGCGATCCCCAGGCCGCGGTGCGGGACGCCGACGTCATCTATACCGACACCTGGGTGAGCATGGGCCAGGAGAAGGAGACCGACTGGCGGCGCGTTTCGTTCGCCGGCTACCAGGTGAACGAGGCGCTGATGCGGCTCGCCAGGCCCGGCGCGCTGTTCATGCACTGCCTGCCCGCACACCGCGGCGAGGAAGTCACCGACGAGGTGATGGACGGTGCGTCCAGCATCGTGGTCGAGCAGGCGGAGAACCGCCTACACCTGCAGAAGGCCCTGATGGTCGAGCTGGTGCGGAGCGCCGAGGGTCTGCCAGCCGGCCAGGACGGCGTGGCGAAGACACTGGCTCCGGGGGCAGTGGTCCCGGCTTAGCGCCGTCTTTCGAGTTCGCGCATCACCCGCTGCACGGCCGCGGGCGCCGGCACTTCGGGCCGGAGCTCGGATGGCAGCTCCTTCCCGGTGAGCCAGGCCCGCACCATCCGGATATGCAAGTCCGTCTTCCTCGCGATCCAGCCGTGGGCCATGTCCGGCACGTACATCGCGACCGCGTTCGGCATGAGGGAGGCGAGCGCCGCATTGGCCGGCCGAATCGCGGTTTCCTTCTCCCCCGCAACCAGCAGGGTCGGGCACGGCGCGCCGATCTCGACGCGAGAGACCTGGGTCCTGAAACCCTCCACGAACGCGCGCCGGAACGCGCGGGTGGATGACGCGCGCAGATCGGCCCGGCCCACCTCGTCCATCCCGATCATGTCGCCGAAGAACTTGGTCACCGGAGCGGTGTGGAGGAAGGGCGACACCACGATCACTCCGAGGAGGATCAGTCTGCCGATGGGCGCCGACAGGATGCCGGCGTCATCGATCACCACGCGGTCGGCGAGCTCGGGGCGGCGATCCAGCAGGGTGTGGGTGATCCCCCCGCCCCAGGAAAGACCGACGAGATGCGCCCGGCGCGCGGGGGCGCGCGTCTCGATGAGTCGAGCAACGAGGTCCGCCGATTCGACGCGTGATGCGGGTGGCAGGTCGTTGCTGCGGCCAAAGCCGGGGAGGTCCGGTGCCAAGCAGTGAAACTCGGCAAGGTCTGCCATGTGATAACGCCACATCTGCCCGCTCGCGCCAGCTCCATGCAGGAACACGACGGCCGGGGAACCCGGCGCACCGGACTCGTGAACGTACATCGGGTTCCTCAGGAACCGGAGCGCAGTCTCCACGCCGCGAGCGGGTCGAGCCAGATCGTGAATCCGTGCTGCTGCCGGTGGTCGAGGGTGCTGGACTGAGGCACGAGGCCGGTGTCGTACTGAAGCCGGCCGATGCGCCCGACGGGAAGCCCGAGGCCGAAGCCCCAGGTCGCGCCTTCGATCTGACCTTCGCCGTCGAGATAGTGACCCACGCGCACCGCCACAAAGTTGGCGAGCCCCACCTCGAGGCCCTGGCCTGACGTCTCGAACTCGGATCCCGGACCGTTCACATCGGTCCAGTCGGCCACGGCGCCGACCGTGAGCAGCGGGAAGAACCCTTCGAGAAACCAGCCACCCGGTAGATCGGACAGGGTGCGGATCCACGGATTCCACGAGAGCCGCGCCGCGATGCCATCCTTCACCTGCTCGGAGATGCGGACACCGAAGAGTTCCGCGTCATCCTCCTGGCTGAGCACGGAATGGCCGTACGCGATGTCGAAGCGAAACTCCGATGTCTCGTGTGGCTCGGAAAGGATGGGGGTCCCGCGCACCAGGATTCCCCAGTCCGAGGCGTCTGTCTCCTCGGTGACGCCCAGTATGTTGACTTCGGCTTCCTTGAAGTTCATTCCGTAAGCCACGTCCACACGTTCCATCCAGCCGGGCGTCTCGCCGTCGGTCATGCGCGCGATCGTCGTGACCAGTCCGCCCGCGCTCACACCGAACCCCCAGGAATCGCCCTCATCCTTGGGGCCTGCACCGAATGACAGCTCAGTCCCTCTGCCGAACGGCTCTCCGGAGAACACGACCCCGACACCACCGCCGCCAATCCTGATGGGCTGGTTCTCGATCGCGACGGTGGGGGCCAGCCCCGGAATGAGCTGCGCCCGCCGGTACTCGTAGCTCAGACCGCGGAAGTACCCGGTGAGCGCCGGATTGGCCCAGTAATTGAGGTCGCTGCCCCAGAACAGCGCGGTGGATGCACCGCCGAGCGCCGCCGACCGAGGCGACGTGTCGAGGGTGAAGACCGCGGGAGTTCCCTGGGCGTTGGACCGGGAACACCACGTGCACAGCGCGACGACGACGACGAGAGGCCATCTGCGGACCATGTCCTGCCTCCTGAATGTGTATGAGGGAACTCGGGCACGGCCACCAACGATTACGCCGGACTCGCCTTGCTTTGCAACAGACGCCGTTTCCACGTCATTCTGTCCCCTTCATGCGCCCCCGCTTGCTGCTCCTCGTCTGCCTGCTGCTGGCGCTGGCCGGCTGCAATCGCAACAGCCGGACCATTCATGCCGGCGGCATGCTCGAGATGGACGAGATCGACGTCGCCTCGCTGGTGGGCGGTCGCGTGGCGCGGCTTTACGTGGACGAAGGCGACACCGTACGCGCCGGCGATACGCTCGTCGTGCTCGCGCGTGACGAGTTGGTCGCCGAACTGAGGGCGCAGTCTGCATCGGCGAAGCGCGCCGCGGCCCAGTCGCGCGAAGTCGCGCGCGGCCCGCGCGTCGAGGAGGTCGAAGCGGCGCGTGCGAGGCTCGCTTCGAGCGAAGCCCGCCTCACGTTCGCCGAGGCGGATCTGGCCCGCATCTCGAAGCTCTACGCCGATCAGGTGGTGGCGCAGGCCGACCTCGACCGCGCTCAGAATGCACGCGATGAGGCGCGCGCAGGGCGGGACGCGGCACGCGAGCAGCTCCGCGCGCTCGAAGCCGGCAGCCGCCAGGAGCAGGTCGTGGCCGCCCGCGAAGCCTCCGTGGCCGCCGATGCGGCGCTGCAGGCCGCCGAGAGCCGGAGCCGCGAGCTGGTGCTGCTGGCGCCCTCGAACGGCGTCGTGCTGCTCCGCAACTTCGAGACCGGCGAGCTGGCGCAGGCGAATCAGCCGGTGATCACGCTCGGGAATCCCGACAGCCTGTGGGTGCGCGCGTACGTCGCCGCACCGCTCATCACCGACATCCGCCGGAACGCGCGCGCGACCGTTCACCTCACCGGGGATTCGCGCCGCTTCCCGGGACGCGTGGCGGAGATCGCCACCAAGGCCGAGTTCACGCCGCGCGCCGCGCTGACCGAGGAGGAGCGAGCGAACATCGTGTTCGCGATCAAGGTCGTGCTCGACCCGACGAACGGAGCGCTGAAGGCCGGCGTTCCAGCCGACGTCGAGGTGGAACGCTCCGGGAACTGAAATGAGCGACGGCGTCGTCCAGGTCAGGAATCTGGTGAAGACCTTCGGGCCGGTGAAAGCGGTCCAGGACATCTCGTTCGACATCCGCCGCGGCGAGCTGTTCGGCATTCTCGGGCCCAACGGCTCCGGCAAGACCACGACCATCCGCATGCTGTGCGGCCTGATCAAGCCCACGTCCGGCTCGGCCAGCGTGGCGGGCTTCGATGTCACCACCCAGCCCGACCACGTCAAGAGCAGCATCGGCTACATGTCGCAGGCGTTCGGCCTCTACGGCGATCTCACCGCCGAGGAGAACCTGCGCTTCTACGGCGGCCTCTACGGAATCGACCAACAGCTCGACGAACGCATCGCCTGGGCGCGGGAGCGGATGCGGCTCGACGAAATCTTCAAGCGCATCGTGGACCCGATGTCGGGCGGGCAGAAACAGCGCCTCGCGCTCGGGTGCGCCATGCTCCACCAGCCGCCGGTGCTGTTCCTCGACGAACCCACGGCCGGCGTGGATCCCGGGGCACGGCGGCTGTTCTGGCAGATCATCCGCGGGCTCGCCGCCGACGGCACCACCATCATCGTGACCACTCACTACATGGACGAGGCCGAGCACTTCGACCGGCTCGCGTTCCTCTCTCGCGGCCACCTCACTGCGATCGGCACGCCCGCGGAAGTGCGGGCGACCTTCGGCGAGAACCTGACGCTCGAGGACATCTTCGTTCAGCTTCAGGAGCAGAACGCATGAACTTCGCGCGGCTACGAGCGATCTTCTGGAAGGAATTCATCCAGATGCGGCGCGACAAGCACACGCTGCGCCTGCTGCTCTTCGTCCCGATCATGCAGCTCCTGATGTTTGGTTTCGCCATCCGCCAGGAAGTGCGCAACCTCCCGACCGTGGTGTTCGACCTATCCCGGTCCCAGGAGAGCCGCGACCTGGTTCAGAAGTTCGAGGCCACTGACAACTTCCAGATCCGCGGCAACGTGAGCTCCTACACCGAAGCGCTGAACAGCATCAACAACGGCAGTGCCCGCGCGGCGATCGTGATCCCCGCAGACTACGCGCAAAGCCTCAAGCGCGGCCGCCCGGTCGAGATCCAGGTGCTGGTGGATGCGACGGACCCGACCGGCTCGCAGGCGGCGATCGGATCGGCCCAGCTCGTTGGCTTGAGCATCAGCAGCCAGCTCGTGCGCGCCAAGGCCGGGACCCTGCGCTCTCCGGCGCCGCTCGAAGTGCGCGTCCGGCCGCTCTACAACCCGGCGCTCACCAGTGCGTTGTTCATCGTGCCCGGCATCATCGGCATGATCCTGTCCAACATCCTCGTCCTCATGACGGCCATGGCGGTAGTACGCGAGCGCGAGGTGGGTACCCTCGAGCAGCTCATCGTCACGCCGCTCAAGAGCAGCGAGATCATGCTGGGCAAGATCCTGCCGTACGCGCTGGTCGGACTGGTCCAGATCACGGCGGTGATGATCGTCGGCCACCTGCTGTTCCACGTGCCGATCCGCGGCAGCATCCTCCTGATCTACGTCATGGCCATTCTTTTCATCGTCGCCAATCTCGGCCTCGGCCTCTTCATCTCGACGCTCGCCAAGAGCCAGGTGCAGGCGATGCAGACGTCGTTCCTGTTCATGCTCCCCAACGTGCTGCTCTCCGGCTTCATGTTCCCGCGCGAGGCCATGCCCGACGTCGCGCGATGGATCGGCCTCGCCCTGCCGCTCACCTACTTCCTGCAGGTGATGCGCGCCATCTTCCTCAAGGGTGTAGGGCTCGCCGAGCTGTGGCCGCAAGCCCTCGCGCTGGTGGGCTTCGCGGTCCTGTACTTCACCTTCTCCACGCTCAGGTTCCACAAGCAGCTGGAGTAGGACCCTTGGCTAAAAGATGCGAACGATCTTGACCGTCGCCCTCAGCTTCCCCTGCCTGGCGGTTGCCCAGTAAATCCCCGTCCTCATCGGCGTAGCCGACTCGATGTCGATTTCCTCACTCTCCTCGGCTGCCCTCGGATTGCGACGAGTGGCAGCCATCCGCCGGCCCTGTAGATCGTGAACGGTGATCTCAATGGGCTCGCGGCTCACCGGGGTTATGAGCAGCGAGATCCGGCCTGAATCGCGGGAAGGGTTCGCCCGCAGAATCAGCCTGGGGGCTGGAATCGTTGCCGTCGGCGACGACACGGTCGGCGTACCGATGTGCATCAAACGGTTCATGTGCAGAAACACGTCATGGCGATCGCTGTGGTATCTCCGCTGATTGATCTGGAGGAGATCGGGCGCGCCGTCTCCGTCGAAGTCCCCTACGTGTACTCCATCGAGATATCCGTGCGTATTGATCGTGAATGGTTGCGCTTCCAACGCGCCCCCGCGATTGGCCCATATCTTTAGGGACGCCGTCATGGTGGTGTACTCGGTCACGATCACCTCATCGAGACCATCACCATCGAGGTCTGCAACCGTGTCGCGCTGACCTTCTCCATAGCCAACGTAAACGGTGTCTACGAAGCCGAACTGTCCATTGCCAAGTCCGCGGGCGACATAAATCTCTTCGTGGTCACTAGAAGTGGTCTCACAAACACCGGCGTAACAGGATGAGGATGCAACCGAGTTG
>DAIUEO010000053.1:0-21078 GCA_036845125.1 Candidatus Eiseniibacteriota bacterium
GAGCTTCCGCAGGTTGTTCCAGCCGGGCTCGAAGCGCGACCGGAGCTCGGCCGCCCACTCCTCGAGCTGGCGCAATTCGCCGTCCACGTCGACGTCGGGGTCGGATTCGGCGGCCACGAGGAGCGCCGTGCGCGCGAGTTCGATGTCCGTCTCGGGACCGCGCACCATGCGGACGAAATCGGCGCGGATGTTGTCAGGGCGAAGGTTGTCGCCGCTCATGGCTGATCGATCTCCCGCTGCTCGGACGGCGCGCCGAACGGCCCTGCGGCGCGTGCTGCTCCACTGGTATCGCCGTCACCGGCGCGACCTTCCCTGGCGCCGGACCCGCGATCCCTATCGGATCTGGGTCTCCGAGGTCATGCTCCAGCAGACCCAGGTCGCGACCGCTGCCCCATACTATCAGAGCTTTCTCGCGCGTTTTCCGACGATCGATGCTCTGTCCCGCGCGCGTGAAGCCGACGTGCTCGAGGCGTGGTCGGGTCTGGGCTATTACCGCCGCGCGCGGATGCTCCACGAGGCCGCGCGCATGGTCGTTCACGATTACGCGTCCCGCGTGCCCGACGACCCGGAGGCTTTCGGCCGTCTGCCGGGTGTCGGGCGTTACACGCGGGGCGCGGTTCTATCCATTGCTTTCGACCGTCCGCTGGCTGCTCTTGATGGCAACGTGACGCGGGTCCTTTCGCGGCTCCTGGCGCTGGCCGCGCCCCTCAAGGACCCGGCCGCGACGCGCCGGCTGTGGGCGGAAGCCGAGGCGCTGGTCCCGGCGCGGAAGCCCGGCGAGTGGAACCAGGCGCTGATGGAGCTGGGGGCGCTGGTATGCACACCACGGGCCCCACGCTGTGACGATTGCCCGTGCCGCGCCCACTGCCGGGCCTTCGCGGCCGGCGATCCCGAGCGCTACCCGGGCCGCGCGCCGCGCCGCGCGACCGAGCGGCATCGCCGCGCGGTGGCCGTGGTCGAACACCGCGGTCGCTGGGTCATGGTGCGGCGTGAGGGCCCGCTCCTCGCCGGGCTGTGGGAGCCGCCCGCGGTGGATTTGGGTGAGAACGGCGGCAGTGCCGCGCGCAAGCTGCGGAGTCATCTCGTCCGACTCGGGGTGAGCGCGGCGCTCGTGAAGAGCAGCGAGCGCGTGCGCCATCGCATCACCCACCGCGCGATCGAAGCCGAGATCTGGGTGGGTGCGGCGTCCCGGCCTGAGTCACGGAACTCACAACTCGTGCGCCTGATCGACCCGGTGCGACCGGGCGTGCCGCTCACCGGCCTCGCGCGCCGCCTGGTGCGCCTGCGCTCGCGCTTCGTTCCCGCGAAGATCGTTCGGTAGACTGCGAACCATGGCGAGTCCTGAGCCGGCGCCCGGCCGCGTGCTGGTCACCGACGGAGAATTCAAGCACGCGCTGGGGATCGTCCGGGCGCTGGCGGCCCGCGGTCACGAGGTACACGTGACCGCGCGCTCGGCGCGCGCCCCGAGCGTGCATTCGCACGCCGTAAAGGCGTGGCACACGGTGCCGGCGTCCGGAACTCCGGACTACGCGACGCGCCTGCGGCATGTGGCGGCGGCGCTCGCGCCGATCACGGTGGTCGCGGTCGGCAATCACTCGATCGCGGCGGCGGACTCGCTGCGCGACGGCTGGCCGGAGGGGGTGCGATGTCCGCTGCCGCCGCACGCGGGGCTCGTGACCGCCAACGACAAGGCGGCGACCGGTACGCTCGCACGCTCGCTGGACGTCGATACCCCGGAGGAGCGCCTCGTCGGGAGCACGGTCGAAGCGCGCAAGGCGCTCGCCACCATGGGGGCGCCGCTGGTGCTCAAATCGGCGTCCGAGGAAGGGCGCAAGGTGGTGCGCTACGTGCGGACGGCCATGGAGAGCGAGAAGGCGTACACCGAGGTGAAGGCCGGATCCTCGGGCGGCGTGCTCGCCCAGCGCTACGTCGTGGGCGAGGGGTACGGTTATTCGGCGCTCTACTGGAAGGGCCGGCGGATGCGGCACTTCATCCATCGCCGCGTGCGCGAGTGGCCGCCGAGCGGGGGCACGAGCGCGTGCGCGGAGAGCGTGCCGTCGGCGCCCGTGATCGAGAAGGCGGGCGGAGCGCTGCTCGATGCGCTCGCGTGGAACGGGGTCGCAATGGTGGAGTTCAAGGGCCTGCTCGGAGGAAACCTGGCGTTGATGGAGATCAACGCCAAGTTCTGGGGCTCGCACGATCTCGCGCTGGCGGCGGGCGTGGATTTCCCGGGAGACCTGGTGGCGCTCGCCGAAGGCCGCACGATGGGCGAGCAGAAACCCTATCGCGCGGTTCGGCTGTCGTGGCCGCTCGGGGGCGACGTGTGGCACGGCCTCTCGCGGCCGTCGGCGCTGCCGCAGGTGCTGTGGGACGCCATTTCACCCACTGCCGCCCATACCTTTATATGGGGCGATCCGGCGCCCACCTGGTTCGAGCTGGTCCAGTGGGCGCGCTCGACGCCCGGGGCGTGGAGTGAGCTGAGGAATTCGAAGTGACCTGGACGCTCGTGCAGCATGCGCACACGCGCCATTCGTTCGACTCGCTGGCAGCCCCCGCCGATCTCGTGCGCGTGGCGCTCGCGGGCGGCGTCCACGTGCTCGCGGTCACCGATCACGACACCTGGCAGGGCTCGCTGGACGTGCGCGAGGCGGCGCGCGGCAGCGCGCTCCGCGTGGTGCTCGGCGTGGAGCGTTTCACGGATCACGGCGATTTGATCGGGCTGCTTCTGAAAGCGGACGTGGTCGAGAAGTCCGCGCTCCGGTTCTGCGACGCCGTGCACGCACAGGGCGGCCTCGTCGTGCTGCCGCATCCCTACAAGTGGCATCGCCTCGAGGATGCCATGATCGAGAAGGTGGACCTGATCGAGACCCACAACGCCCGCTGCGCCGCGCCCGAGAACGAGCTGGCCGAGGCCCTCGCGGAGCGGTGGCGGAAGCCGGTGCTGGCCGGCTCGGATGCCCATCGCGCGGGGGAGCTGCTGCTCGCGCGCAACGAGTTCGAGGGCGAGCTGCCGGCCGACGACGCCGGGCTGAAGCGTGCGCTGCTCGAAGCGCCGCGCACGTTCCGGCTCGAGCGCGCCTCGATCTGGAACGAATGGCGAAGTCAGGGTGTGAAGTTCCTGCGGCGGCCTTCGCTCGGCGCCGGGTACCAGCTCCTGCGCGGCGCCGCGCGACGGGTTCTCAGGCCGGAGGCGTTCCCGCGGTGAGCGGCGCGCTCCGCGTGCTGCATGCGCCATACGAGGTCGCGGGCCAGGGCATGATGCTGGCGAAGGGCCTGCGCGAGAACGGCTGCGAGGCGAAGTCGCTCACCTACCAGGTGGCGTGGGACGGCCGGCGCCCGGACGTGATCGTGGACCTCGGGCGCGTCCCGGGGGGTGCGCTCGGGCGCCTGCCGGTCCAGATCGCGACGTTCATCCGCCACGCCTCCGAGTACGACGTGTTCCACCTCCATTTCGGGCGTTCGTTCCTGCCCCGGCTGTGGGACGTGCCGCTGCTCAAGAGCCGGGGCGCCACCGTGGTGTTCCATTTCCACGGCTGTGAGGTGCGGAACCGCGCGCACATGCTCACGCAGCACCGGCTCGCGACCTGCACCGAGTGCGACCCGTTCTGCGTGCCCTCGAAACAGCGCGCGATCCTGGAAGGCGCCGCGAAATACGCGGACCGCTGCTTCTTCTCGACGCTCGACCTCGCCGAGTCGGTGCCGGGCGGCGTGCACCTGCCGCTCGCGATCGAGTGGGAGCGCTGGGCCGAGGCGGGACGCGTCCCGCTCGCCGATCCGATGCGGCGCGACGGTGTGCACGGTCCGGTGGTGATCGCGCACGCGCCGTACAACCGGCTCATCAAGGGCACTCAGCACATCATCGATGCGGTCGAGCGGCTGAAGCAGGAGCTGCCGCGGATCGAGCTGAGGTTGGTCGAGCACCGGCCGTGGGCGGAGATGCCGGCCTTCATCGCCGGCTGCGACATCCTGGTCGACCAGCTCTTCATGGGCTGGTACGGCCTGGGCGCGATCGAAGGCATGGCCGAGGGCCGGACGGTGGTCACGTACATCCGCGAAGACTTCCGCCGCGTACACCCCGACCTGCCCATCGTCAGCGCGGAGCGGGACACGATCTTCGAGGTGCTGCGCGACCTGGTGCGGGATCCCGCGCGCCGGCAGGAGCTGGGCGAACGCGGGCGCACGTTCACCCGCGAGCATCACGACACGCGCACCGTGGGCGGGATCCTGCTGCGACACTATCGCGAGCTGCGGGGCGAAGCGTGAACCTGTGCCTCCTGTGGCACCCGTTCGCGTGGAACGAGGCGCGCGCGCGGCATGCGCTCGAGACGGTGGCCGGACTGCTCGGCTGGCCGTGGCGCTCGGCCCCGCTCGGCGCGGCGATCGGCTCGTCCGAGGTGGTGATCTACGCGGGGCCTCTTGCCGACGCGCCACCCGATGCGGCGGCGGCGATCGAGTGCACGGGCTGGCCCGAATGGCCGCTCGAGTCCCTCACCGTGGCGCGCTTCGAGGACGCGCCGATGCTCGCGCCAGCCGGTGGGCTGGCGAAGGGCCCGGACCCGCGGGCCTTCCCCGCGGGATGGTTGCGCGCGATCGGTTTCCTGCTCGGCGCCGAGGAGGATCGGCTCGATCCGCGGCGCGACGAATGGGAATGCTTCAAGGGGACGTGGTCACGCCGCCAGGACGTGCTCGACGAGCCGTCGGTGAATCGCGCCGCGGGCCAGCTCGCCCGCCGCATCGAGCAGGACGCGGCGTCGCGCGGGATCGGAACTCCACGCGCGCCGCTCTGGAAGGACAGCGCCCGCTTCGCGGTGGCGCTCACCCACGACGTCGACGACGTCTCGCTCCACTCGTGGGCCGGCGCCTTCCGCCTGCTCGGGCGCGCACGTTCCCCGCGCGGCTACGCGATGCGCGGCGGCCTCACCGCGCTGGCGCGGGCCGTAACCGCGCCACGGGGACGGGACCCCTACTGGAGCTTCGACCGCTGGGCGGCCGAGGAGGAGAAGCGCGGATTCCGCTCGTCGTTCTACTTCGTGCCGCCCGATCGCGCGGCGTCGCACGAGTACGATCCGACCTACACGTGGAGCGACCTGATCGACTTCGAAGGCCGCCGCGTCACGGTCTCGCAGATGATGAAGCAGCTCGCGACCCGCGGCTTCGACATCGGGCTCCATGGCGGCTACCTCAGTCATCGCAGTGGCGAAGAATTGAGCCGTCAGAAACAATCCGTCGAGCGCGCGTCGGGTGCGGCGGCGGCGGGCATCCGCCAGCACTTCCTGCGCTTCGATCCCGCCGCCACGTGGAGCGCGCAGGACCAGGCCGGATTCCGCTACGACACCACGTTCGGGTTCAACGAGGCGGTCGGATTCCGCGCCGGGATCGCCGCGCCGTTCCACCCCTGGAACGCCACGCGCGGCGGGAAGCACGAGCTGCTCGAGCTGCCGCTCACGCTGATGGACGGAACGCTGTTCCGCAATCTCGGGCTCGACGGCGAGGCGGCGGCACGGCGCACGCGCGAGCACCTCGAGCGGGTCGAGGCCGCCGGCGGACTCGCCGTGCTCCTGTGGCACCCGAACGCCGCCGACGAGCAGCGTTTCCCCGGCTGGTGGAGCAGCTACCTGGCAACCCTCGACTGGCTGGCCGATCGTGCGGCCTGGGTCACCCACGCCGCGGAGATCGCGGCCTGGTGGCGCGAGCGGGAGAAGACCCTGCGGCTCGAAGGATAGATCAGTCGAGCTTGGCCTTCTTCAGGCACTCCCTGTAGAACGTGCTGATCGTCGGGCGCTCCAGACCGGCTGCAATCTCTTCGACTCGCGGATCGAGATACACGCGGTCGAGCTTCGACGTTTGTTTCGCGATCACGCCTGCCACATCTTCAAGGTCCCGCGGCCGATCCGAGATGATCTTGTGAAGGATCAGGTCCTCGGCCGTGCAGACGCGGACGTCCAGTCCGCCCACTGCGAGCGGAACCGCTCTGCGGATGGCCTCCTCCTCATATGGGAGCCCCGCCGCCACCACGTCTGCCCGGATTCCGGTTGAGGTCTCGAGCGGAAGCACCCGAAGCTCCCTGAGTAACTCGAGAGGGTTCCTGGTGCGTATTCTAAAAACATCTGCGGCAGCCCGGATCAGGCTTTCAAACTGCTCGGGGTGAATCCTGATCTTGAAGTCGACATCTTCGGTGAGTCTGGCGCGACCCCAGACGAGCACTGCGTAGCCGCCGAAGATCATGTAGAGGAGTTTCTGGCCATTCAGAAACTCGACAACTTCAATGACGGCCTTGTCGAGTCGCGTCATGTGCGGGAACGAATCTCTGTCAAGCGCTCGCGTGCCTTCGCAAGTTCCTCCCAGTGCTCGCGCGCACGGCCCTCCGAGCCCCAATCCGGGTCGAAACGCCGAGCCAGCTCCCACGCGTCCGAGAACCAGGCCGTCTTCTCCGCCAGCGAGGACGGATGCTGCCGATCCCACTCGGCCTCATGGTCTGCGAATTGCCTCCACCGTTCCTGCTGCTCCGGCCATTCGCGAGCGAAACGCGCCGCATCGAAAGTCATGGGCCCATTCTAGCGCGATTGCTCGAGGGGAAACGAAAGTTCGTGAATTCCCTCGATCCGCCCAGTATGGTTCCATTGAAACCACCAACCGGGGGGGAGGGCCGTCGTGGGCCAGCTCATGATCAAGTGCCCGAAGACCGGAAAGTACTTCTCGTTTGGTATCCAGATCGCCCCCGAGAGCTTCAAGACCTCCATGTTTCAGAACAATCAATCTCCTTGTCCGCATTGTGGAGAGAACCACTCCTGGGGCATGGCAGAAGTCCGGCTCCTCGAGGAGCGCGAAAGCTGAAACTGAAATCAAGACCTTCAGGAGGATGGATGAAGTCGTCTCGAATGATCACGATGATCGCACTCGTCGCCGCGAGCCTGTTCGCGCAGGCGGCATCGGCACAGTCGCCCTATATGCTTCGCGACACGACCTCGTTCCCGCCGCCGCGCGAAGGCACGGCGCGTGTGCTCGTCGCGCGCGAGCGCTTCATGGGCCAGGGCCTCAAGCCCGAGTTCGTGCTGGTGGACTCCATGCCGATCGGCCAGCTCCCGCAGAAGGCCGCCGTCACCGCCGAGATCCCGGCGGGCTGGCATCGCGTGTGGCTCGGACGCGGAACGCGTGCCGGAGTCTGGATGGAGTTCGTGGCGGGCGGTCGGTACCTCGTGCGCGTGCGCGAGGAAGGAACCGAAACCAACTGGAAGGTGGACCTGGTGCGCGATTCCCGCGACGGCTACGCCGACTTCGCGGTGGCCAAGGGCATGCAGCTCGCGGTGGCGACCCAGGCCGGACTTGATGCCATCGCGCGCGACATGAAGAAGCGCATGCCGGACCCCAAGGTCCTGGCCACCGAAGTCGAGAAGTCGAAGACCGCCGCGGTGCTTCCGATCGCCGTGAAGGAGGTCTGGTACCTGGATCTCATGGATGAGTCGGATGCGGCTCAGGAGTTCGAGCAGCACACGGGCACGCTGACGCTCGACGGGACCACGCTCAAGTACGTGCGCGAGGACGGGAAGATCGTCGAGGTCCCCCGCTCGGCCATCACGTCCATCCGCTATGGCGGCCACCGCCGCAACATGCCGAATCCGTGGATCAAGATCGGCTACCAGGAGAACGGCGCCGAAAAGGGCGTCGCCTTCGCGGAAACCGACCGCGTGACCGCCACGGCGACCTACAACCGGTTGTTCGCCGAGCTGGAAAAGACCATGCCGGAGTAATCCGCCACCGGCTGGCGGACAGCACCGCGCACCGGGGCGATCACCTGTTCGGCGAAGCGCTCCATTTCCTCGGCCTGCGGGCTGAACTGCAGCAGCAGCAGATCCACGCCCGCGCGCTCGAATTCCTCGAGACGGTCGATGATCTGATTCGGCGTTCCGACCAGCCCCGATTGGAGCCCGCGGTTCGAGACCGAGTACTCCTCGAGCGAAACGCGCCGCTCGAGCTGCGTGCCCGACAGCCACTGCTGGTAGTTGGAATAGCCGCGCGCAGAGCCGCGGACGTCGGTGATGCGCGCCACCTCCCGACGTGCCGCTTCGGCGGTGTCCCGCAAAACGACATAGCCTGCGAGCCCGAAGACGAGTGGCGCCGCATGGGGAGCAAGCCGCTCGCGACGGGCCCGCAGGTCTGCAATCTTGGCCGCCACCCGCTCCGGCGAATCGCCGTGCATCACGTAGGCGTCGCAGTCGCGGGCGATCAGCTCCTTCGCCGCCTCCGATTCGCCGCCGGCGTAGAGCGTGGGCCACGGCTGGCGCACCGGCTTGGGCTCGAGGATCGCGTCGTGGATCTCGTAGTGCTTCCCGGAATAGCTGAAGCGCGGCGTGCTCCACAGCCCCTTCACCACCGCGAGCCACTCCTCGGTGCGGGCGTAGCGCGCGTCGTGAGCGTCGAACGGCAGCCCGTACTGCGTCGCCTCGTCCTTCCACCACGACGACACCACGTTCAGCGATAGCCGCCCGCCCGCGATGCGGTCGATGTTCGCAGCCTGCTTCGCGAGCAGCCCGGGGTGATGAAAGTTGGGCCGGACCGCCACCATCAGCTCGAGCCGTTCGGTCACAGCCGCGAGTGCCGCGGCCGTGGACCAGGCTTCGAGTGCGGGCGCGTCCGGCCCCTTGATGTCGTTCAGCAGCAGCTCTGCGACCAGGGTGAGATCGAAGCCGATGCGCTCGCTGCGAGATGCGAGCCGGCTCACCTCCGCCCAGGTGGCCGACGTTCCCTCGTCGTCCACGTTTCGCAGCCAGCCGCCGAACACCGGGAGCCAGTATCCGAACCGGATCATGACAGCCCCCCGTTGGCTCCCACTGCAACGGTCGCCGCCACGCGCGGACGTGCTTCGCGCGGGGCGACTCCCGCCTTGCCCACCAGGAAGTCCACGAGATTCGCGTGGGGATCGAATCCCAGGACCCGCCGGGGTTCTGCAACGAAGTTGGAGAGTGCGTTCAAGTCGTAGAAGTAGCGGCGCCCGTCGCGCGCGCTCTCGAGATACTCGATGCCGCCGACGTCGAGTCCCGACGCTCCGGACAAACGCTCGACCTGCTCGATGATCTCCGCCGGCGGCTCGTAGGCTTCGACGGTGAGCCCGCTCTTCACCGCGTTCGCCGGACACGCGGCGCTCTCGAGCTTGTTCCCCGAGGTGTCGCGGCAGATGTCGGCGGGGCAGAGGTCGTAGCCCGCGCCCTCCTCGATGTGCACGCGGATCCCGTAGAGGTAGCGCCCGTCCAGCGTCTCGACGCGCACGATGCTGCCGTCGGTCGACGGGTGGAACTCCTGGAGCAGCAGGATGGAATCGATCGAGCTGGAGACGCGGCCGTGGGAAACCGCATCCTCCAGCTCGTCTTTTGTATTGAAACGGGCTATGCCTGCGCCGCTGCCGCCGATGTTCGGCTTCACCACCAGCGGAAACTCGAGGTGCTCGGAAGCCGCCGGCAGCTCGGACGGATGATTCACCACGCGGGTGCGCGGCGCGCGCAGCCCGAGCCGGTGAATGAGCGACACCTGGAGCGCCTTGCTCGTCTCGACTGTGAACGCCCGCACGCCGTTCACCACCGGCACCCCCGACTGCTCGAGGTAGCGCAGGTAGTGGAGCGTGTAGAGGATCGCGTGCGCGCGCCCGCGCTTCCACGCCGACGGGCTCATGCGGTTGAACACCAGCGCCGGCCGCTCGCGATGCGCCGCGCCGTTGGTCCACGGCACCGCGCCCAGGCCCTCAGCCGGATCGAACTGGAACCGGCTCGCGTCCACGCGAACGTAGGGCAGCTCCCGCCGATCCAGCTCGTCGAACAACGGGCGGAACCAGTCCGGGTGTTCGTAGTAAACGGCGATCGTCCGAGGCGGTGACACGGGATGCTCCTGTTCTTGGAGGTCCGGCTCCGGCTCGGATGCAAAAACGAAACACCCGCTGCCGTTGCCGTCAGCGGGTGGAGGTGTCTGCGTTCTAGCTCAGGGGATCAGCCGCGCGCGACTCCTGCCCGCTGTGACGGGCAACAACACATCGGAGTGGCGTAAGAATGGCGCGATCCGTTGAACATGCGGAAACGGTACGGGCGCCACGGTGGCCGGGTCAAGAGAAAAGTGGGGATGGGGAGCCGGGGACCGGCGGGAAATCCGGTGCCTCCAGCTGGCCCGGGGCTAGGCTGGGTGCCATCCCCCGGTAGCGAGGAGGTCCTGGTTCCTGCCGCGTCGGCTCGAAGCAAGTTTCGGGCTCGCGAGAGAACGCGGATCACGATCGAGCGCAGGCCACAGAGCTTGTCACCTGCGCGCGAAATACTTCGCGACGCTCTCGGCGACTGCTGCATCGAATCGACGTCACGAGTCGCGCGAAGCGACTCACCTCATGAGCGCGCCCCCGGGATCGGATGTTCGTCATGCGCGCCCATTCGCTCGAGCACCTGAGCGATCGCGACCTGCTGTGCGAACTGGAAGTCAGAGTGAGAAGCTCCACGACGGAGCTGGTGGCGTGCATCGGTGAGGTGGATGCCCGCAAGCTCTACCTGCCCGCCGGCTATTCCTCGATGTATGCGTACTGCGTCGAGAAGCTGGGGCTGTCGGAAGGCTCCGCCTACAAGCGCATCCAGGTCGCCCGGGCGGCACGAGGGTTCCCGCTGCTGCTCGACGCGCTGGCCGACGGGGCGCTGAACCTCACCGGAGTCGTCCTCCTCGCTCCCCATCTGCGGCCGGAGAATGCCGGCGACCTGATCGATGCCGCCCGAGGTAAGCCGTGCGGTGAGATCGAGGAGTTGTTGGCCCGGCGCTTCCCGCGAACCGAACTGCTCCCGATGGTGAGCGTGCCGATTGCTCAACTGTCCGCGCGGACAGTTATTGACAGCACCACTGAACGGATGGAAAGCGTGAGCGAACAGCCGCCGGCACCTCATGTTCCGTTCTCCCGAACTTCCCCCATCGCGAAGGGTCGCTATGCGATCCAGGCCTCGATCGGAGAGGAGACGCACGCGAATCTCGTCTACCTGCAAGAGCTCCTGAGTCACCGGATCCCGTCCGGCAACCTCGCCGAGGTACTCGACTGGGTGTTGAAGGCCGCGGTGCGGCTGGCGGAGCGGCAGAGGTTCTCAGGGACAACACTCGAACCGGCCAAGGTCGAGCGCAGCGCCCGAGCGGTGGTCGATGAACGGGATCAGGAGCTCGTCGCGGGACTCATGGGGCTGGGTTTCCGAAGGACCGAAGTCGATCAGGCCGCCGCCTTCTGTGCAGACATGGGTGCCGCCTCGCCGGAAGAGCGGATGATCGCAGCCATCAAGTTCCTGCGGCCGGCGCGGCCATCGAGTCCGGCCGCGTGACCTTGCCTCTGGTACTGAGGGGAGGCAGTTCCTGTCCGTGCGTCTAAGCGAGTCGATGCCAAGGGGATCTCCGAGCCTCGAACCATTCTCGAGCAACTCCCTCGGAACCCGCTATCCTTGGACCCCGCTCTTCGATCGGTTTCCACGCGACCTCGAGCTCGCCGAGAATCTTGGCGCTTGAGGTCACAGATGCGCACAAGGGGTTCTGAAGTGCCTGGACCACGGCTAATTCTGACCTTTCTCGCAGCATGCTGCCTTATCACCGAGGCAGGCGCGGACGCACCCTTCACGCAGCGAGCAGACTATTGGGTGATCGGGACACCATCGTCAGTTGTATCCGGAGACTTCAATCACGACGGTTTGGCGGATGTGGCATGCACGCTGAAGGGACTGGATTCGATCAAAACATTTCTGAGCGATGGCGAGGGGGGTCTGGTTCCGACCTGGACCGGACCCGCCGGCCTGCAGCCGAACGACATTGCTGTTGCGGACCTTGACGGAGACGGGGTTGGTGATCTCGTCATCCCATATGGCGGTGGCGGAACGGCGGGAGGACTGACCGTACTGAGGGGGCTCTCCGACGGGAGATTTGCGGCGCAACAGACAGTTCCGCTTCTAGGCATGCCCAGGTGCGCGGCAACCGGTGATTTCAATGAGGACGGAATGGTGGACGTTGTGGTGGGAACAATGATGCAAGGTTGGATCGATGTCCTACTCAATCAGGGTGCTGGCGCCCTCTTCAAGACATCGGACTACTTTGTAGGCGAGATTGTCCCCGACATCGTGGTTGGTGACTTTGATGAGGATGGTCATCTCGATGTCGTTGCGGGAGAACTCGGCGGGCTTAATCGCCTCTTTCGCGGGTCGGGAGCGGGGACATTCTCGCGAACCACGCTCGCAATTGGCCAAACGTCCGGGCTCGCTGTAGGCGACTTTGACGCTGATAGTCATATGGATCTCGCCAATACTCAGGGCGGGTATTTCAACACCGTCCGTTCCTGGCGAGGTGCTGGTGATGGAACTTTCAAACTGGTCTCAACTACCACCGTCAATTGCTGTCCGACAGCCTTGGACCTGGTAGACCTGGACGGAAACGGGACGCCGGACCTTATTGCAACCACAGGCGAGGTGAGTTCAATCCTATTCAATGATGGAGCCGGTGTCTTCACGAATGAAGGCACATTGGCTCAGCCAGATGCTCCGGTAACTAGCGTTGGGTGCGATTTGGACGGAGATGGAGTGAGAGAGGTCATTACGGCATGCGGCTTCGGTGACTCGTTGACCGTCTATCGGCGAGGGGCCACTGTCTCGGTCCCGCCCATTGCGACGCTGGTGCAGATGCGAGTGGCACCGAGCCCCACGAGAGCCTACACACGCCTCGTTATCAGCGGTCTCGAGTCGGACGCGCTTGTCGCGATCTACGACGTGTCAGGTCGCCTCATGGAGAGGAGGATGACGACCGCTGCGGAATCAGGTCGAGGCGTGCGGATACCCCGAACGGGCGTTCTTGCGGCTGGGCTCTATTTCGTCAGAGCCCGGTCGGGAAGTTGGACAGGATCGACTCGGGTGGTCGTGCTGCCCTGACAGATCACTTGCCTACCATGCCACCTCGACCTCGCCGAGCACTCCGCGCGTGGCGGCGGGGATGAACACGGGCACGCCTGAGTCGAAATCCATGTAACCCCCCGTCTCGTAGCGGCGGTCGAAGACGTTGAGCACCCGGAGCCGGAACGTTCCGCGGCCGGTACCGGCCGGGAATCGCGCCCGCCCGGTCAGGTCCAGCACCCCGCCGGGGCCGATGCTCGCGCCCTTGCTCTCGGTGGCGTCGAGGTAGATGCGGCCGGTGTGGCGGAAGTCGGCGGTCATGCCGACCGCGCGCCAGTCGAGCGCGAGGGCGGCGTTGACGATCGTCGCGGGGAAGAAGCCGATGGCGTTGCCGTCGTAGCTCACGACCTTTGTGACGGTGTCACCGTATTCGTGATACTCGACGAAGTGGTTGTCGCTGAGCGTGGCGTTGGCCTCGAGACCGAGGCGCATCCCGCCCGCCACCGTGCGGCCGCCACCCAGCGCCAACTCGACGCCTTGGTGCAACGAGCGTGCGGCGTTGCCGAGGATGGGGTAGCCGAGGTCGGTGTTGAACTGGCCCGCGTAGACCAGCTCGTCCTGGAAGCTCATGTGGAAGAGATTGAGGCTGGCGTGGAGTGACGCGTCGTCGCCCGACAAACCGCCGCGCGTCCACGCGAGGCCGGCTTCGAAGTCGTTCACCTGCTCGGGATCGATCAGGGGATCGGACCAGTTGTTGTTCACGGTGTCGTGCACCGCGAACAGCGGAACGCTGCCCACGCCCTCGGCGTCGTAGAGGTCGCGGAACGCCGGCTCGCGCGCGGAGTAGGCCCACGACGCGAACGCCGAGAGGCCGGGGCGCGGCAGCCAGGTCAGGCCGAGGCGCGGCAGGCCGAAGTCGTACGTCTGGTCGAACTCGATGCTGTCGAAGTGGTCGTCCTGCATGTGATAGGCCTGGTGACGCCACGCGAGATCGGCGGTGACGAGCCACTGCGGCCGCCACTTCCACTCTTCGCGCGCGTAGAGCGAGGCCGAGAGCGTGCGCGGGTGATAGTCGTAATAGGCCTGGTCGGGCGGCGTGCCGGGTGGCAGGCCGTCGCCCGACTTCACCTCGCCGAAGTGGCGGCCGTCGTGGGCGCGCAGCTCGCCGCCCACGGTGAGTGCGCCGCTCGCGTGTTCGATCCGTGCGCGTGGCAACCAGCCGTAGTGACGGTTCTCGACCGTGCGCCGCCGCACGATGTCGGCGCGCTCGAGCAACCGCCGGCCCTGGGCGTCGGTGATGTAGGCGCCTGACGTGTCGCGTGCGAAGTATTCGGCCGGGTAGCTCGTGGTGTCGGCCGTGTACCACGGGGTGAGCCGGTAGCTCGCGAGCGACTGGCCGAAGCGCTGCTCGTCGTAGTAGCCGTTGCCGTCGTTGTAGAACCAGGTCCCGGTCATGGCGACGTTCGGCCGAGGTGTCCACGAGTGCATCGCCTCGTAGTGGGGCTCGAAGAAGTGGTCGCGCTCGTTCTCGTAGGTGATCGGGTTGAACTTGCGGTCCTTCTCCACGTCGCCGGTGAGCGAGCCGTTCAGCACCTCACGCGGCACGCCGAGGTAGGCGAGGTGCGTCTCCTCGGGTCCGCCGTAGAAGTTGAGACGGAACGAGTGCGCTCCGACCTGCTTCCGCACCGTGAGGTTGTAGGACCAGAGCTTGGAGAACGAATCGTCGCGGTAGCCAAGCGTCTCGATGCGTGAGTAACGACCGTAGAGATCCCAGCCCGCGGGCAGCCGGCCGGAGATGCCCTCGACCATCAGCCGCTTGGTGTCGAACGAGCCGTAGCCCACGACGGTCCGCATCGCGGGCTCGCTGCTGAACGGCGCGGTCTCGAGGTTCACGCTGCCGCCGACCGAGGCGGCGCCGTAGAGCGCCGAGCCGACACCGCGCTGGACCTGGGCCTCGCTGGTCGAGGCCAGTAGATCGGGATGGTCGATCCAGTAGACCTCGTGCGACTCGGGGTCGTTCAACGGCACGCCGTTCACGAGCACGCTGATGCGGCGCTGCGGGAACCCGCGGATCGAGAGGTACGAGTAGCCGATGCCGTTGCCGGCGTCGGAATAGGCGTACGCGCCGGGCAGCTTGGACAGGAGCATGGGTGTGTCCTGCCCCCAGTTCTGGCTGCCGATCTGCTTGCGGTCGAGCGTGCCGACCGCGGCCGGCGCGTCGGGCTTCAATCGCGCGGTGCTCACCACCACCTCGGGCAGCGGCACCACCTGCGACAGCGTGTCGGCGTCGGTGGCCGCCGCAGCCGCGACGGATGGAGCGGTTGCCGCGACGAATGGAGCGCCTACCAACATCGCCGCGAGCAGAGCAGCGCTGCACTTCATGCCTTCTCCTTTCGTAGGAACCAGCCCGCGAGGTGAATCGCGAGCGAACAGGCGAGACCGGGGTAGATGGGCTCGATGCCGAGCGGGTAGCCCGCGCGGGGAGCGATCAGCTTCGCGAGCACCCAGCCGAGTGCGAGCGCGAACGGCGCGGCCATGGCCACCAGCGACCACCCCGGTCCCAGCACGCCGCGGCCATAGAGCGCGGTCGCGGTGGGCAGGAGCAGCGCCGGCGTGACGATCGAGCCGATGTCGTGCCACAGATCGACGACGCTGCCGCGCACGAGCGCGAGCACCGCGGCGAGCACGGTCGCGATGCCGAGCCCGAGTCGTGAGTAGAACGGAATGCGGCTCTCGTCCGCCTCGCCGCGCAGCCGCCAGATGAAGTCGCGTCCGATCGTGGTCGCGGCAATGAACCCGTAGCCGTCGATCGTGCTCATCACGGTGGCGATCATGCCCAGATAAAAGAGGCCAAGGGCGAACGGCGGCAGCACGATGCGTCCCAGCTCGGGGAACGCCATCACCGGGTCGGACAGGTTTGGCAGCAGCGCCCGGGCGTAGAGCCCGCAGGTCGTGGTCATGAGGTCGAACACGATCCAGAACGCGATCGACCACAGCACTCCGTTCCGCGCCACCCGGGGGTTGCGGGCCGCGTAGGCGCGCTGCCAGAACGCTGGGTCCACCAGCGTCGAGAGCGCGATCAGGTACCAGACGAAGATCGCCTGAGGGTGGTTTCCGCCGTTCCACGTGAGGTGCGTGGGCGGGAGCACCGCGCGCAGCATGCCGGGCCCGCCGAAACCCGTCAGCACGAAGAGCAGCACCGCGAAGCCGCCGAACATGAGCACGAACTGCACCTGGTCGGCGAGCACCACGCTGCGGAGCCCGCCCTTGTCCACGTAGAAGAGCGAGAGCGCCGCCGCGGCGACGATGCACGGCACGAGCGGCGCGCCGAACATCACGGCGAACAAGGTGCCCAGCATGAGCACGTAGGCCGCGGGCGTGGCGCTCACGAACACGAGCAGAGCGGCGAGCAGGGCGGGTGCGCGGCCGGCACGGCGCTCGATCAAGTCGGGAAGGGTGTAGAGCGCGGCGGTGCGGGCCCGGCGTGCGAAGAAGAGGGCGAACAGGAGCGCCCCGAGGTAGTAGGGCACGCCGAACACGAGCCAGTTCGAGACGCCGTAGCGCCAGGTGTACTCGCCGATCCCGAGGATGCCGCCGTACCAGGTGGTGACCAGGGTGGCGACGAAGGCGGGGAGCGTGACGCGGCGTCCGGCGACCAGGTAGTCGACGGCGTCGGGGTTCGTGCCGCGGCCGCGCAGCCACACGACGGCCAGAAAGCCGAAGTATGCGGCGACGAGTCCCCAATCCAGCCAATGTGTGCTGAACATGGTCGTTTCCCTACGCTGGTCCTAACCAGGTCAGGTTCGAAGGGTGTGTTCTCAGGCCGGTATTCCGGCCACCCCCAACGACGCTCGTGTGCGAGCGGCGGCACCTTGGCATTTCAGCATCGTGGAATGCAAGTGAGCCATCGCCGCCCATCCGCTGCACGATTCCGTGAAGCTTCCCTGACAGCCCACGGAAGAGCGGAGCCGGATGGACCGGCGATTGAAGATCAGGGATCGCCGCGCAGCGAGCGCCGGCCAATCGGCCGTTGCCGCGCCACGGGTTGCGCGATCGGCCCGGATGGCACATCGGGTGCATGAGCCGCTGGTTCGCGATCAACGTGATCGCATCCGCTCGCGCGCGAGCGACTCAACACTTTGTCAGGAGGACTCCATGGGTTCGGACAAGAACAAGGACAGTCGCCGCATGGTGACCAGCGCGTTCCGGGATCGGGACGAGGCCGAACGCGAGTACGCGAAGCTGAAGTCACACGGCTACTCCGAGAAGGACATCCACCTGATCATGTCCGACGACACCCGCAAGCGGTACTTCTCGAACGGCTACGACCAGGGCAACGGGCACGATCGGAGCGAGCGCGGCAACAAGGCGCTCGAGGGCGCGGCGGTCGGCGGCGCCACCGGTGGAACGATCGGCGCCACGCTGACGGCGATCGCCGCGGCCGGTGCTTCACTCGCGGTGCCGGGGGTCGGCCTGGTGATCGCGGGACCGCTCGCCGGTGCGGTGGCCGGCGGAGCCACCGGAGCGGGCGCCGGCGGCATCGTGGGCACGCTGGTGGGAATGGGAATCCCGGAGGACCGCGCGAAGGTGCACGAGACGGATCTCAAGGATGGTCGGATCGTCATGGGCGTCAGTCCGCACAATGACGAGGACGCCACCTACTTCGAGCGCGAGTGGGGGATGCAGGGCTGAGTATCGTCCCTGACGTTCCTCAACGCCCTGGCTCGATCATGGGCCAGGGCGAAGTATTTCAGCATCTCATGTACATCGGCGTGGAATAGTGTTCGGGGCGCGCAATCAAGACCTGCCCCGGGGCAGGTTGATGTGGATAACTTGGACAGATACTCCACAGCTACCGCGCGGCGCCCTTCTGGTAGCGCGCGAGCTGGTCCTTCAGGTACTGGCTTTTGGGGTCGAGCTTCACCGCGCGCGTGCCGACTTCGACCGCCTTGGCGGCCTGGCCGGCGCGGAAGTAGCACTCGGCGAGCGTATCCAGGATGTCCGTGCTCTTGGGCTCGAGCTCGGCCGCCCGTTCCGCCGCGCGCACCGACTCGGGCAGGAACAGGTCACGGGTCGCGCACGACCACGCGAGCCCGTTCAGGAGTCCCGCGTCGGTCTCTTTCCGTGTCAGCGCGTCGTCGAGCGTCTCGCGCACCCGCGACTTCTCGAGCTCGGCGAGATCCTTGCGGCCTTCCTTCTCGTACTGATCGGCATAGTCGAGGTGGGCGCCGGCGCCGTGGAATCCGGCGTGGATGTTCCAGATGCGGCGCATCTCGGCGATCGGCGTCTTGTGATCCTCGACGCGGAGATCGACGTAGCGGAAGCGGTACTCGGGATGCGTCTTGCTCGGACGCGTCACGATCAGCGCGGCAGACTGCATGCCGCGCTTGTCGCCGCCCGCGGCCTGCGCGGCTTCCAGCGCCGCGATCAGGCGCACCGCCAGCTCGCCCCTGGTCTCGCGATAGGCCTTCGCCATGTTCGCGACCACGGCCGGCCCGGCGAGGATGTTGCCCTGGCAGGCGAAGCCCGCGCCGGTCTCGCCGCCCGCCCAGTCGTTGCACTTGGGTCCGGTCCAGCTCGCAGCGTGTCCTTCGGCGTCGACGATGCCGACCTGGCGTCCGCTCCACGACGAATCGCTCGCAGCGAGTGCCGCCATGACCTGGGAGGCGCTCTTTCCTTCCTTCAGCATCGCGAGCGCCTGAACGCCGAAAGAGGCGTTCACGCTGGCCTGCGTCGCGACCGCGCCGACTCCAGCTTCGGCCCATGGCACCATGCGCCCGACACTGAAGTACTTGGACTGCACGGCGACGCCCAGCTCCTGCGTGACCGAGTCGTAAGCGACGATCGAGAAGGTGCCGGTGCCGTGGTCGGCGCGCGCCGACGGCGCGGCGAGGCACAGCAGCAACAGAGCGGGAATGCTGCGCAGCAGAAGGCGGCTCACGCCGCGCAGTCTACCTCAGCCAGACGATCCGGCGGCGGATCCAATGGCCGTCCGCCTCGAGTCGGGCGAAGTAGACCCCGGCCCCGACCGGCCCGCCCTCGCTCTGGTCGCCCGTCCAGCGGACCACGTGGGGCCCGGCTTCCAGGCGGCCGCCCGCCAGCTCTTTCACCAGCCGGCCCTGCACGTCGAAGATCGAAAGACGAACTTCCGATCTCGACGGCAGGGTGAACTCGAGCGTCGCGCTGGCGATGCTCGGCGTGGGATGGATCGCGAGCGAAAGGCTGGGAGCGGCCACTACTGGAGGTTCGACCCCGGTGACGCCCGCGCGCAGCAGGCTGATGGTCCCCGAGGCCTGATTGACGACAATCGCCGCCGAGCCATTGGGCAGCACCGCGACCCCCTGGGGCGCGCTGCCGACGTCCACGCTGGCCACGAGCTCGAGCGAGGCGATGACACCAGGGATGACGCTGCTTCCAGGACCCCCCGAGGTGCCCTCGATAATCTTGAAGATGCGCGTCACGTCGAGATCGGTCAGCGTCAGGTAGAGCAGCGTGCCGTCGGGCGAGATCTCCACGTTGCCGCCGCCGCCGCCGATCGGCACGCTCGCGGTCACGGCGCGGCTCGCGACGTCCACGATCGTGATGCCGGCGGTGGTCGAGATGTAGACCCGCGTGCCGTCGGGCGAGATCTGGATGTCGTTCCCGCCGCCGCCGATCGGCACCGTCGAGGTCACGCGGTTGAAGGTGCCGACGTCGGAAGCCGCGTCCACGATGCTGAGCGTGCCGTCGCCCGAGTTCAGCACCATCACCACCGGCCCGAACGCCGACACCGCGAGACTGGAGGGCAGGCTGCCGACCTTGATCGGGCTCTGCGGCGACGCCAGCACCCGGTGATAGGTGGGCGACTGGGGATCGATGTCGATCGCCGTCACGTTGTTGCTGCGGTTGTTCGCGACGTAGGCATGCTTCCCGTCGGGCAGGATCACGATGCCCTGCGGACGCCGGCCCACCGGGATCGCCGTCAGCACCCGGCGCGTGGGGATGTCGAACGCGAGCACGCTGTTCGCCGCCGGCAGCGTGATGTAGGCGCGTTTGCCGTCGGGAGTGATCGCGATGTCCTCGATCCCTTCGCGCGCATCGTAATCGGCGCCGATGGCAAGGGGCTGCGGATTGAGGGGCAGCACCGTGAACGGGATCGAGGTCATGTCGGCCCCGACGGTCACGCTCAGCGAGCCGCTCGTGGCTGCTGCTGGTACGGAGGTGATCAGCGAAGTCCCGGTCGCGTCGGTGACCGGCGCGTCGTTGCCCGCGAAACTCACGAGATCGAGCGATGGCACGGAGCTGAACCCGTCTCCGTTGATGGTGACGATGGTGCCGGGCGGCGCCGACGGCGGAGTGACGGAGCGGATCGACAGCACCGGCGGGCCCTGCACGGTGAAGGACGAGGTCACCTGGGATGGCAGGAACTGACCCTGCAGGTCCTTCACGGTGGTGGGCAGGGTGAGGGAGACGGTAGCCCCATAGGGCAGCGGTTCCGCCGGGTCGAGGAACAGGACGCGATGATCGTCCGCGTAGCTCTGGACGGCCCCCGCGGTGATGCCGTTTGCCTTGAACGTCAGGCCGAGGAACACGCTCACGCTGTCCATGCGCTGGCTGAAGCGCACGAACACCTCGGAGCCGGCGTTGACGCCGATCGCGCCCGCGGCAGGACCAATGTCCAGCACGGCGGGAAGCGCGACGGATTCGTCGAGCACCGCTTCGGCTTCGACCGTCACCGCGGCTCCGGCAACCCCGAGGGCGGTGGCGGTCAGCGACACCGGGCCGCCGCTGCCGGGCATCGTCCAGCTCACTTCGGCTTCGCCCAGGAGATCGGTGGGCTTCACCACTTCGGTGAGCCCGCCGTCGATCGAACCGTGCGCCGCGCTCGCGAGCGAGAAGCGGATGAGCGCGCCCGAGGCGTCCTGGCCGCCGTTGGCGACGAGATGCACCCGCACCGGCTGCGGGAGCGTCTGCGAAGGCGGAACCCCCTGGTTCTCGCCCGACACCACGCCGAGCAGCGTGCCGTCGGTCAAGGTGAACGCTCTGACGACGCCCAGCAGCGAGAGGCCCCAGTTCGCCGCCCACAGCGTCCGGCCATCGGGCGAGCGCGCCAGCGCCTTGGACGGCAGTCCGATGTACGCGGACACCAGGCCCGGTAGCGGAACGATCTCGGTGACCGGAGCCGACGGCCGCTCGAACCGGTAGATCTCCGGGCAGTCCTCGCAGCCCGCGA
>DAIUEO010000054.1:0-5315 GCA_036845125.1 Candidatus Eiseniibacteriota bacterium
CTCGGGCTGCCGGTGCTGAAGCCACTCTCGCCGCTCTCGACCACTGCCCACGAGTATCCGATCGTGCTGGTCGCGCACGGCCTCAAACGCGCGTACCTGGTCGCCGACCAGCTCGTGTGGCGGCTGCCCGCGGAGCCGGTCGAGGTCGGCGCTGCGGTGATCCCGGAAGCGGTGGCCCAGCTCGAAACCGACGACGGCGAGCGCTATCACCTGCTCGATCCGGCCCGCCTGCTCGAAGAGGTGCAGGATCCGGCCTATCCCGCGGGCCCCGAGCCGCGGCGCGATGTCGTGGACACGCCCGCCACCACGCCGGCTCAGGGACCCGCACCGGCTGCCGCGAACGACTCGAAGCCTCTCCCCGAAGCTCCCGCGCCCGCGGCGCCGGCTGCCGAGGTGGCGCCGGTCGCGGAAGACGCTCCGGTTCAACCCGTGACCCCGGAAGTTCCGCCGCGCCGGGCCAGCCGTCGGATCCTCATTGCCGACGACTCTGTCGCGGCGCGCATCACGCTTTCGCACATGCTCGAAGCCCGCGGCTACGAAGTGACCCCGGTGGCGACCGCGCACGAGCTGGTCGAGATGCTGGGCGCCGGGACGTGGGAAGCCGTGTTCGTCGACATCGAGCTGCCGGACGCGCGCGGCCGCGGGCTCTTCGACGCCGTGCAGCGCCGGGCCGCCAGCCTCGCCGTGAGCGCCCCGCTGGTGGCGGTGGTGCGCGATCGCGGGGAGCGCGAGCTCGCCGAGCGCGCCGGATTCGCCTTCGTCGACAAGCCCTTCCGCACCTCGCAGGTCGACGATCTCCTGCGCCTGCTGGGCGGCCCGAGGCACGACGCCCGATGAGCACCGCGCCCATCCCCGGGACCCGCGAGCCGGCACCGACCGTGCTGATCGTCGACGACGATCATCGCGTGCGCGAGCTGCTCGAGATCGCCTTCGGCAACCAGGGTTACCGCGTGCTGACCGCCGGCGACGGCGACGAGGCCCTCAAGCGGGTCGCCGAGCATCACCCGGACCTCGTGATCCTCGACATCCGGCTCCCGCGCCGGAGCGGGCTCGAGGTGTGCGAGATGCTGCGTCAGAGCTCGAGCGAGGTCCCGGTCGCAATCATCCTGGTCTCGGCCGCGATCGAAGGAGAGCTCCGGCTCCAGGGGTTCAACCGCGGCGCCGACGACTACCTCGCGAAGCCGTTCTCGCCGCGGGAGCTGGTGGCCCGCGCGCGCCGGCTGATCGCGCGGTCGCGCGATCTCAATCGGGCACGGGCGAAGGTGGCCGAGCTCGAGCACGAGCTGCGGCGTTCGTGGGAGGAGTCGCGCCGTGCGCGCGACGAGGCACGGCGCTCCACGCGGGTGACGGAAACCCTCGACGAAGCACGCGAAGCCTTCGGTCAGGCGGATGGCATGGAGACGCTCGGGCGATCGCTGCTCGCGCGCATCCGCGCCGAAGCCGGTGCGCGCTCCGCGCTGCTCCTGATTCCGGGCGAGGACGGTCTCGCTCCGGCCGACGCGCTCGGCGTCGAAAGCGAAACCCAGGCCCTCCGCGTTGCGCGCGGCGGCGCTCTCGACCAGGCGCTGGCCTCGACCGATCGCCCGGTGACGGCGCGTTCTCTCGATGGCATTGCCGGAATGCGCGACGAGCTCGGTCCGTTCGAGACCGCCGGGTTCGACGGGTTCGTGCCGGTCCGCCACCACGGCTCACTCGAAGCGCTGATCGCGCTGGTGGGAGGCTCGGGGCTGCACGACGGCGAACGGGTGGCGCGAGTGGCTTCGCTCGCACGCCTGGCGGCGGCGTCGCTCGCCGGTCACCGCGAGCGCCGGGAACGCGCCCTCGATCTGGTGCGACTGCTCGCCGACGGCGCGCGCAGCCGCGGCTTCGGGCCCGCCCACTTCGAGGCGGCGCGGGCGGCGGAGCGCGCAGCGCTCGCCGAGGGAATCCCGGCTCCGTGGCCGGCCCTGGCGGCGCTGGCGGTGGAGATGCAGGGCGCCTTCGAGGAAACCGGCGGCCGCGAATCGCTCGCGCGCCTGGCGGCCATCGATCCCACCGGCACCGCCGCGCGCATCGAAGCGCTCGCACTCGCGAGCGCGCTCCCCGATGAGCCCGTCGATCTCGAAACCGCGCGCCGCTTCGTGGCCCTCGGCTCCCGGATCGCGGAGCTGCTGGGCGCCGGTGTCGATCTCGAGTCCGCGACCGTGTCGGCCGCGATCGAGACCCCGGGCCTCGACCGCTCGCTCAGGGACGCCCTCGGCGCGCGTTGATTCCGAGGGCCACGGGCCTTCACAATTATTCCCGTGCGACGCCCCCTTCGCTTCTGCCTCCTCATGGGAATCCTGCTGCTCGCTCCCCGCATACTCTTCGCGGGCACGCTGGCCTATCCCAACGCGATCTCGATCGAGAACGCGAAGCCCGGCACCACCGCCTGGCAGATCACGCTGACCGCGTTCACGGATCGCCGGTGTCCGGCGAACAACTCGTGCTCCGGTTCAGCGGCCGGTGAGCCCGCGATCGAGGGGTATGCCTACCCCGCCAGCGTGGCGCACGGCGACACGATCGACTTTCACGTCAGCACCGATGAGCCTTCGTACACCCTCGCCATCTACCGCATGGGCTGGTACGGCGGAGCCGGCGGCCGCGAGATCATGGCGCCGCTCCAGCTCCCGGGCGTGCGACAGACCATCCCCCAACCGGACCCCACCGGCTTCGTGGAATGCGACTGGCAGGATCCCTTCACGGTGGCGATTCCCTCCTCGTGGGTGAGCGGCGTCTATCTCGCCAAGCTGACCGCGGATTCCAGCGGGCGTCAGAGCTACATCCCGTTCGTGGTCCGCAACGACGTTCAACCCGCCGACTTCCTCGTCCAGTGCAGCGTGACCACCTGGCAGGCCTACAACTGCTGGGGCGGGAAATCGCTCTACGGCTTCAACAGCACTTCGTGCGCGCCGGCTACCCGGGTCTCGTTCCTGCGCCCTTATTCCAACACCGATGGCGCCGGTGAGTTCTTCTACTTCGAGATCAACCTGGTCCGATTCCTCGAGCGGGAAGAGTACGACGTTCAGTACTGCACGAGCCTCGATGTGCACGAGCGGTCCGACCTCCTGCCGCGCTACACGGGCTTCATCTCATCGGGACATGACGAGTACTGGTCCGCCCCGATGAGATCGCATGTCGAGGCGGCACGGGACGGTGGTGTGAACCTCGCCTTTCTGACCGCGAACGCGTGCTACTGGCAGATCCGGCTGGAAGCGGGGACGCTCGCGGAATCGGGTATCTCGACGATGGTCTGCTACAAGGACGCGGCCCTCTCGGCCGACCCCCTGGCACTCGACGTCGATCCGTCGAACGACTCCCTGGTCACGGCGCGCTGGCGTCAGCCGCCAGTCGCGAAGCCCGAATCGCGACTCATCGGCATCATGTTCGACGACCGCTTCATCGTCGCCCCGCCTTCCCCTCTCGACCTGGTGGTCAGCAACCCGACCCACTGGATCTATGAAGGCACCGGCGTCGTGGCGGGCACCGTGCTTCCCGGACTGCTCGGGAACGAGATGGATCGCGTCTATCCCTCTGCGGCACCGCCCTGGATCGAGATCCTCGGGCAGTCGCCGGTCCTCCCCGCGACATTCGCCGAACCGAACTCGCACATGACGATCTACCGCGTGACGGGGACGCGAATCATGGTGTTCGCGGCCGGCACGCTGCAGTGGAACTGGGGTCTGGACGATTACCGGGGCTTCTTCCAGCAGACCCCGAGGGTGAGCGAAGTCGTACGCCAGATGACGCGAAATCTGCTCTTCCGGTTCATCGATTGGTCGGAAAACGCGCTGGATGTCTCGCCGTCCGGCCCCGAGCCCGATGACGCGGGAAGGGCGTGGCCGGTGCCGTTCACGCCGGGGCACGGGTCGCTTCGCGTCGCGTTCGGGTCAAGCGGAGATCTGCCCGACCAGGCACACATCTACGATCTCGCGGGACGCCCCGTGGCCCGTGTCGCGCTGTCGCGCGATCGGCGCGAGGTGGTGTGGGACGGGCGCGACGACCGCGGCCTCGCGGTCACCCCGGGGATCTACTGGGTGACCGCGGGCCGCCACCGGGTGCGCGTCATCGCGACCCGGTGACGAGTCGTTACGGCTTGCGCAGGCCTCCGAAGTCCACCTTCGGAGCCGTGCGCGCCGTCTCGTCGATCGGGTAGTAGGGCGCTTCCTTGTAGCCGAATGCCGCGGCGAACAGGTTCATCGGGAAGCGCTTCACGAGCACGTTGTAGCCCTGGACCTCGTCGTTGTAGCGCTTGCGCTCGACCGCGAGCCGGTTCTCGGTGCCCGCGAGCTCGTCCATGAGCTGGAGGAAGGCCTCGTTGCTCCGGAGCTGCGGGTAGTTCTCCACCACGACCAGCAGCCGTGACAGCGCGGTGTCCATTGCGCGGCCGGCTTCGATGCCCTCCTCCGGCGTTCGTGCGCCGCCGAGCTGCGCGCGCGCGTTGGCGATCTGGCCGAACACCTCCTGCTCCTGGATCGCGGTGCCCTTCACGGTCTCGACCAGCGAGCCGATGAGGTCGTTCCGCCGCTGGAGCTGGTTGTCCACCTGCGCCCAGCGGTTCGTCACCGTCTCCTTCGCCGACACGAGGCGGTTGTAGTTCCCGACCAGGCAGCCACCGACACCGATCAGAAGGATGGCCACCAGCGCCACTCCGATGAGCAAGCCACGATTCATGGTGTGTCTCTCCTCCCAGTTGCTGCGCCCATGCCGCGATCCGCGCGAGAAGCTACCACTTGCCGCCACCCCCGCCGCCGCCGCTCGAACCTCCGCCGAACCCGCCGAACGAACCGCCGCCAAACCCGCCTCCGCCCCCGCCGAAGCTGCCCCCACCGAAGCTGCCCCCGCCGAAGCCGCCGCCCCACGGTCCCCAGAAGCCGCCGTACCCGCCGCGCCGCCGCCGGCGTCCGCCGCCGCTGCCGCCAATGATGCTGAGGACCACCATCAGGACCACGAACGCGACGAGCAGTCCGAGCAGTTTCGCCTCCGGCCGGCGCCGGTTCCCGTAGCGCAGCTCCTTGCCGTCCCACTCGAGTGTGACGCCCTTCTCGGCGGCGATGCGCCCCGCGCACTCGGTGATGCCGGCGACGAGTCCGCCTTCGAAGTCGCCCTCGCGGAAGCGCGGCGCCATGCTCTCGCGGAAGATGCGCGACTGGAGACCGTCGGGCAGCACGCCTTCGAGGCCGTAGCCGGTTTCGAACTTGAGCTCGCGGTCTTCCACGGAGAGCAGCATGAGCAGCCCGTTGTCCTCGCCCTTCTGCCCGATCTTCCAGGTTTCGAAGACCCGCACCTTGTACTGG
>DAIUEO010000054.1:5325-13381 GCA_036845125.1 Candidatus Eiseniibacteriota bacterium
GCGCGCGGCGGAACCTCTCGACGCCGAGGGCTTCGGGGGTCTCGGGCGCGGTGGTTGGAACGGCGAGCACCGCGAACTGGGCGCCGGTCTTCTTCTGGAGCTGGTCGAGGAAGGCCTCGAGTTTCGCGCGCACCGGCTCCGAGATGAGATTCGCGTGGTCGTTGACGAAGCCGACCGGCTCCGGAATCGGGGCGAGATCCTGGGCGAATGCGGTGAGCGCGAGCCCGGCCGCGAGGATTCCGGCGAGAAAGAGGGGTCGCCGGCCGCCCTGCGCGGCGCTCAAACGGGCAGCAGGTCGATCGCGACGACCAGGCGCTGGATCTGATCCAGGAAGCGCCGGAAGGTCGCCGCCGTTTCTTCCTTCGAGAGACGTTTCCCGCCGGAGCGGACGAGGTAGGCGATCAGCAGTCCCTCGGCATCGAGCTGGAACCGGTCCGCCACCCGCTCGATCACGCGCGCGGCGTCGGCGGGCGGCGTTTCGCCGGCGAGCCGGAGCAGGGTGCGGAAGAGCGTCGCGAACCCGCTCGCCGAGGCTTCGAGCAGCTGCTGCAGCGCGGCCGGGTCGGCGTGGCTCAGGAGGTAGGCCTGCCGGAGCTGGAGGTGCTTGCCGCGCAGCTCGTGCTCGCACTGGACGCGCAGGTAGGTGCGCGGCACATCCATGTCGCGCAGCGGATCGGCGCCCTCGAGGAGCAGATTCCGCTCCTGGATCTCGAGCCATTCGATGGGGAAGGAGTCGAGGGACTTCTCGATCCCGAGCTGCGACATGAACAGCGGCTGGAAGCGGAAGCGCTTCCCGGGTTTCGGAATCGAGCGCGCCAGCGCGTCGAGCACGGGGCCATCGAGCGAGCGCGCGATCACGAGCAGGTTGATGTGGGAGCGCGCCGGGTCGAATCCCTGGGTGAGCACGCTGCCGTGGAGATAGGCGGAGAGGAACTCGGCGCCGAGCGCGCCACGAACCGCGGCCAGCCATTCGCGTGTGGCCGAGAGAATCTCCTCGCCCGGCTGGATGCGACCCTCATCCTGACTCATGGGCGGAACGCTAGCGAGCGCGCCCCATCCGGTCAATCCGCCGCGCGCCGCCCGCCCTTCCAGCCATGGCGGCCGAGCACCACGCGGCCGCGCGCGTCGAAGCGCACGCCCTCCATCTCGAGCCGCAGCCGCTGCTCGCGCGCCGAGTCGGGATCGAGCCGGCCGACGCTCAATACCCCGGCGGCGTTGACCACGCGGTGCCACGGGACGCCGGACCCCGCGGGCAGCGCATAGAGCGCGTAGCCCACGCGCCGTGCATTGCCGGGCAGCCCGGCCGCGTTCGCGATCTGGCCGTAGGTCGCGACCTTCCCGCGGGGAACCCGCCGGACCGCTCTATAGAAGAGGAGGTAGGAGGAGGCTGGCGGCCGGGGAGCCCGACGCGCGCGGCTCGCGGGCAGGGCTTTCTCCTTACTTCTCCGCGAGCGCATCGAGCATCTCCTCGACCGACGTCATCTTGACCCTCGGCCGGCCGGCCGGCGCGCCACGTTCGCATTCGATCCGGTCCAGGCGCTTCCAGTGGCCGAACGTCACGAGATCCTGCTGGCGCGAGGACAGCAGCCGCTCGAACGCCTCGGGCGACGGCTCTGCCGGCCGGGGCAGCGCGCCCGCGGCGGCATCTTCGATCAGCGCGTTCACGGTCTCGACGGAGTCCGCCTTGTTGTTGCCGATCACGCCGCTCGGCCCGCGCTTGATCCACCCCGAGACGTAGAGCCCGGGAGCGGCCAGGCCGTTCCCGCCGAGGACGCGGCCCTTCGCGTTCGGAATCACGCCCGCCTTCGCGTCGTAGGGAACGTCGGGCAGCGCGACCCCGCGGTAGCCGACCGAGCGGAACACGAGCCCGACCTCGAGCGTTTCCTCCTCGCCGGTCGGAACGGCGGACACCCGGCCCGCTGCATCCACCTCCAGCCGGTTGCGCGCGAGGCGCAGCGCGCGCACATGACCCGCGGCATCGCCCAGGATCTCGAGCGGGGAGACGAAGAACCGGAGGTGCAGTCGCCGGGGCCGGCCCTCGGGCGTGCGCTTCGAGAAGCCCTGGAGGATGTCGACCTTCGCCTGATGCGCGCTGCGGCCGCTCGCCGCCAGCTCCGCGGCGCTGATCGGGTCGATCTCGACTTCCTTGGGTTCCACGATGAGGTCGGTCTCCGGCAGCTCGCCCAGCTCCTTCACCTCCTGGTTGGTGAAGGCGGCCTGCACCGGCCCGCGCCGGCCGAGGATCCACACGTCGCGCACCCGGCTCTCCGACAGCGCCGCGATCGCCGGATCGGCCATGTCGGTGCGCTCGAGCACCGAGGACGGGTGGCAGAGGATGCGCGCGACGTCGATCGCGACGTTCCCCACGCCGATCACCGCCGCGCGCTCCTGCGTGAGATCGAACGTGCGGTCGCGGAAATCCGGGTGCCCGTTGTACCAGGCGACGAACTCGGTGGCCGAGTGGCTGCCCGCGAGGTTTTCGCCGGGGATGCCGAGTCGGCGGTCGGTCTGGGCCCCGGTCGCGAACAGGATCGCGTGGAAATGCTTCTCGAGATCGGCGCGCGTCACGTGCTTCCCGAACTCGACGTTGCCGAAGAAGCGGAAACCCGGGAGGGCCGCGATCTTCTCGTACACGGCGATCACGGATTTGATCTTCTGGTGATCGGGCGCCACCCCGCCGCGCACGAGCCCGTAGGGCGTCGGCAGGCGGTCGAGCATGTCGACCTCGAACCGCTGCGCCGTCTGTTTGAGCGCGTGCTCGGCGGCGTAGAAGGCCGCCGGGCCCGAGCCGATGATGCAGAGGCGGAACGGGCGCGCGGTGTCATCGGAGTCGGTCATGGCCGCGGCAGATTAGGGAGCGCGCCGGAGAGGGTCAAAGCAGTCGCTCCCTTGACCGTCATTCCACGCGGGGCTACGGTCACGGTTCTCGTCACCACTCATCCATTCCCGCGAACGGAGGCGGGCCCGAAGGCCCGATCAGGCGCGTGAAACCCGCCCTCAACGACTTCAGCATCCACGTCGCGACCGTCAACGGCTCCGGCAGCCAGACGGCCAATACGGTGCTCATGCGCGCCATCTTCCAGATGGGCATCCCGGTGAGCGGCAAGAACCTGTTTCCCTCGAACATCGCCGGGCTGCCCACCTGGTTCACGATCCGCGCGAGCAAGGACGGCTACGTCGCCCGCCGTCGCGGGAACGAGATCCTGGTGGTCATGAACCCCGAGACCGCCACCGAGGACGTGGCCGCGATGGGGCCGGGCAGCGTGATCGTGCTGAACGAGCAGATCACGGTTCCGGAGGTCCCGGCCGACCGCTTCGTCTACCGCGTCCCGATGAAGCAGATCACCGACGCGGTGACCACCGACGTCAAGCTCCGGAAGCTCGTCATCAACATGGTGTACGTCGGCGTGCTCGCGGAGCTCCTGGGGATCGAGGCGGTGGAGATCCAGCGCGCGCTCGAGGCCCAGCTCGGGCGGAAGCCCAAGGCGCTCGGGTTGAACCAGCAGGCGCTGGAAGCCGGAGCCAAGTGGGCGCGCGAGAACATCGAGAAGAAGGATCCGTACCGACTCGAGCGCATGGATGCCAACACCGGGAAGATCCTGATCGACGGCAATGCGGCCGGTGCGCTGGGCGCGATGTTCGGTGGGGTCACGGTCGTCACCTGGTACCCGATCACGCCGTCGTCGAGCCTCGTCGAGTCGCTGATCGGCTTCCTCGATCGCTTCCGCCGCTCGCCGGAGGGAGCCGCCACCTACTCGGTGGTCCAGGCCGAGGACGAGATCGCGGCGATCGGCATGGTGCTGGGCGCGGGCTGGGCCGGGGCGCGGGCGATGACCTCGACGTCGGGACCCGGCATTTCGCTCATGGCCGAGTTCACGGGCTACGGCTACTACGCGGAGATCCCGGCCGTGATCTGGGACATCCAGCGGGTGGGCCCGAGCACGGGCCTGCCGACGCGCACGATGCAGGGCGATCTCCAGTTCGTCTCGCAGCTCTCGCACGGCGACACGCGACATCCGATACTGATCCCGAGCTCGGTCGAGGACTGCTTCGAGTTCGGCTGGCGTGCCTTCGACCTCGCCGACCGGCTGCAGACCCCGGTGTTCGTGCTCTCCGATCTCGACCTCGGCATGAACAACTGGATGAGCGAGCCGTTCCTCTACCCGGACGAGGCGTGGGACCGTGGCAAGGTGCTCGGCGACGACGAGCTGGCGCAGATCACGAAGTTCGAGCGCTACCGCGATCTCGAGGGTGACGGCATCCCGTACCGCACGGTGCCGGGCGGCCATCGCGACCTCAAGGGCGCCTACTTCACGCGCGGCTCGGGCCACGACGAGGCGGCGCGCTACACCGAAGACGCGGCGACCTACGCCCGCAACATGGATCGTCTGAACCGGAAGTACGAAACCGCGCGGGACCTGGTGCCGGCGCCGGTGGTCACCGAGCACCCCAATGCGCAGGTCGGGGTCCTGGCCTTCGGATCGAGTCACTGGGCGGTGGTCGAAGCGCGCGACCAGCTCGCGAAGACCGGTCTTCCGACCGGCTACCTGCTGCTCAAGGCGCTGCCCTTCACCTCCGAGGTCGCGCGGTTTCTGAACAAGTACAAGCGCATCTACGTGGTCGAGCAGAATCGCGACGGCCAGGTGGCGCAGATGCTGCGCGCCGAGTTCCCGGCGGAGGCCATGAAAATCCGCTTGGTGCTCCACTACGACGGACTGCCGATCGACGCGCAGTCGGTGACGGAAGGCGTGCGCCGCCAGGAAGGCGTGCGCGAGGCGGTCGCGGAGGTGACGCGATGACCGAGACGATCGAGAAAGCCGGCGGCGACCGCAATCGCGTCGGCCTGACGCGCGCCGATTACGATGGCGGCAAGACCACCCTGTGCCCGGGCTGCGGGCACAACGCGATCACGGCCGCCATCATCCAGGCCGCGTACGAGTCCTCGCTCGAGCCGCAGCAGGTGGCCAAGCTCTCGGGCATCGGCTGCTCGAGCAAGACGCCAGCCTACTTCCTCGGCCGCTCGCACGGGTTCAACGCGGTGCACGGGCGCATGCCGAGCATTGCGACCGGCGTCCACGCCGCGAACCACAACCTGCTGCTGATCGGAGTCTCCGGCGACGGCGACACGGCGAGCATCGGGCTCGGTCAGTTCTGCCACCTCATCCGCCGCAACGTGCCGGTCGTCTACATCATCGAGAACAACGGCGTGTACGGCCTCACCAAGGGCCAGTTCTCGGCGACCGCCGACGTCGGCAGCACGCAGAAGACCGGCGCCGTGAACAAGCTCCTGCCGATCGACTGCTGCGAGATCGCGATCCAGCTCGGCTGCGGTTTCGTGGCGCGCTCGTTCTCGGGCGACCAGAAGCAGCTCCGCCCGCTGCTCAAGGCGGCGTTCTCGCATCGCGGCACCGCGGTGATCGACGTCATCAGCCCGTGCGTCACGTTCGCCGACCACGAGGGCTCGACCAAGTCCTATGCCTTCGTGAAGGAGCACGACGCGCCGCTCCACTCGATCGACTTCGTGCCCTACTTCGAGGACATGCACGTCGACTACGAGCCCGGCATGACCTACGACGTCACGATGCCGGACGGCTCGCACCTGGTGCTCAAGAAGCTCGAAGCCGACTACGACCCGACGGACGCCGAAATGGCGCTCCACCGGCTGGCGGAGGCCGCGCGCGAGCAGCGGCTCCTCACCGGTCTCCTCCACGTGAACCCCGAGCCGCGCGGGTTCGACGTCGACCAGAAGCTGGTCGACGAGCCGCTCGCCGCGCTGCCGCTCGACCGCGTGCGTCCGCCGCGTGTCGTGCTGGAGCAGATCGTGGATCAGTACCGGCAGGGCAAAGTCGCCGCCGCGGCAGGCGGAGGATAGGCTCCCCGGTGGCAGGGCCGCGTTGAGGATTCCGACGCCGGCCGTCCTCGTCGATTCGTCGCGACGGGTGGCACGCCGCTTCCCGGAATCGCTGATCGCAGCGCTCGCCGCGTACGCGTTCGCGACGCAGGCGCTCGGCGGCTCCGGCTCCTTCGATCACTCCTCGTGGTGGCGCTGGGTGTGCGCCGCCGCGCTCGGCATCCCGTCCGGCGTCGCCCTCGCGGTCGTGTTCGAACGACTGGCGCAGGCGGCACGCGGAATCCCGCGGGTGTTGAGGCCGCTCACGGCCCTGCTCCTCTTCGCCCTGCTCGCCGCCTTCGGGTGGGCCTGGGACGGATGGAGCGGTGACATCCAGATGAAGCGCCTCCTTCATCTGTCGCTCGGGATCCACCTCTTCGTCGCCTTCGCCCCGTTCCTCTTCGACTACGGCTCGAATGCGTTCTGGCAGTGGAACCGCACGCTGTTCGTGCGGTTCGTGACTGCGGCGCTGTTTTCGGGCGTGCTGTTCGCGGGACTCGCGATCGCGCTCGCCGCGGGCAAGCCGCTCTTCGGAATCGAGGTCCCCGGCGACGTGTTCACGGACCTGTGGTTCGGAATAGCGTTCCTGTTCAACACCGGCTACTTCCTCGCGGGCATTCCCGGGGATTTCGACGAGCTCGAGCGCGACGACCGCTACCCGGGCGGGCTCAAGGTGTTCGCCCAGTACATCCTGGCCCCGCTGGTGGTCGTGTACCTCACGATCCTGAGCGCCTACCTGGTGCGGGTGCTGGTGACGGGCCAGTGGCCGAAGGGCTGGATCGGCTGGCTCGTCTCCTCGGTGTCGGTGGCGGGGATGCTCTCCCTGCTGCTCGTGCATCCCGTGCGCGAGCGCGCGGGCAACCGCTGGATCGCGATCTACTCGCGCACCTTCTACCTCGTGCTGCTGCCCTCGATCGCCATGCTGTTCGCCGCGATCGGCAAGCGCATCGGCCAGTACGGAATGACCGAGGACCGCTACTTCCTGCTGGTCCTCGCGGGCTGGGTGGCGCTGATGGCCGTGGGCTACGGCTTCCGCCGTCTCCACGACATCCGCTGGATTCCTATCACGCTCTGCGTGATCGCGTTCGCCACGTGGTGGGGGCCGTGGGGCGCCTACGGGATCTCGCGCACCGACCAGGCGCGGCGGCTCACTGGGATGCTCGAGCGCTACCGCGTCTTCAAGAACGGCGAGCGCGTCACGCCGCCGCCCGCTCTCGTCCCCGAGCAGCGCAAGCAGCTCAGTTCGTCGATCGACTACCTGGCGCGCACCCACGGTGTCCGGGCGCTGCCTTCGCCGGTGCGGCGGCTGGCCCCGTCGGAGTCCGAGCTCAGGAAGAACGACAACTACCGGTGGCAGCGCGGAACGCTCGTGGCGCGTGCGGTGATGAACGAGCTCGGCATCGGCTACATCGAGCCGTGGGAGAGCGCCGAGATGCACCACGTCAACTACTACGAGCAGCTCCCGCCGATCGCGGTCGAGGATGTGGGCGGATTCAGCCGGATCGTGACCTTCCAGGGCGTGCCGCCGGTGAAGTTCCGCACCGACGAGGGGGCGGGAAAGATCGACGTGAACGAACCGGCGCGGGCGCTGACGGTGGACACACCGGGGGGATCCCACTGGCAGGTGCCGCTGGACTCCCTCATCCGGGCACTCGAGCTGCGGCCCTTCCCGCCCCCACCCGACAGCGTGCGCCGGGTCCGCTATGAGCTCGGCGATTCCAAGGAGCACGGCCGGCTCCTGATCCGCCAGCTCAGCGGGGTGGTCCAGGCCGACTCGCTGCGGATTGCTTTGATCTCAGGCGATCTCTACCTGGGCCGCGTAGCACCGTTGCCGGCGGGAGCGGGCCCGGCGCGCTCGAGGTAGACCCGGCCTAGGGGAAGATCGCGTTGCCCTGGTCGTCCTGGACGACGATGGCCTGGCAGGGGACCGCCTTCACCTCGCGCGGCCGCGTCCGGCTCACCCGCGGCGAGCTGAAGCTCTCCGACGCCCCGCTCGATCCCTCCTGTGGCTGCCCGACCTGCGCGCGCCACTCCCGCGGCTACCTGCACCACTTGATGAAGTGCAAGGAGCCGCTCGGCCCGCGCCTCCTCTCCGTCCACAACCTGCAGCACTACCTGGATCTCATGCGGGCCGCGCGCCTCGCCATCGAGGCCGGCCGGTACGGC
>DAIUEO010000054.1:13391-20921 GCA_036845125.1 Candidatus Eiseniibacteriota bacterium
CAACGCATTGGCCGTGGCCACAGCACTCACTTCGCCGGATCTGGAGCTGCATGGCGGGAGGTTTTCCTCTCTCGGGGTGGGTGATCGATGCAATCAGATTCGGCGGGGCAAGTAAAGAATCGGCTGCCCCCGGGGGCTCCGTGATAGATTCCGTGCTCTCGAACTCGGCCTTCCCGTACCGGAGCAGCCCATGGACGCCCTGACGCAGCATCTCGAGCAGAATCGCGACCGCTACCTCGAAGACCTCAAAGCCACGCTGCGCATCGCGAGCGTGAGCGCCGATCCCGCCCACAAGGGCGACGTGGCGCGCTGCGCGGAGCACATCGCCGCGCACCTGAAGGGTATCGGCATGTCGCGGTCGGAAGTGGTGCCCACCGCGGGGCACCCGGTGGTTTACGCCGAATGGCTCGGCGCCCCCGGCAAGCCGACCGTGCTCCTCTACGGGCACTACGACGTCCAGCCCACCGAGGGCAACGAGCCGTGGACGACCGCGCCGTTCGAGCCCACCCTGCGCGACGGCAAGCTCTACGCGCGCGGCGCCTGCGACGACAAGGGCCAGGTCTACATGCACCTGTCGGCGATCGCCTCGCACTTCGCGGTGAACGGCAGGCTGCCGGTCAACCTCAAGGTGATCATCGAGGGCGAGGAGGAGGTCGGGAGCGAGCACCTCGAGGCGTTCCTCGTCGAGCGCCGCAAGCAGCTCGATGCCGACGTGATCGTCGTCAGCGACACCAGCATGCCGGGGCCGGACCAGCCCGCCCTGTGCTACGCGCTGCGCGGCATCTGCTACACCCAGATCGAGGTCACCGGCCCGACCCGCGATCTCCACTCCGGCGAATTCGGCGGCGCCGTGATGAATCCGGCCAACGCGCTGTGCGGGATCATCGATGCGCTGCGCGACGCCAACGGACGCGCCACGATTCCGGGCTTCTACGACGACATCGTCGAGCTGTCGGCCGAGGAGCGCAAGGAATACGCGAAGCTGCCGTTCGACGAGGCGGCGTTCATCAAGGAGAGCGGCGCCCCGGAGGCGTTCGGCGAGCGCGGCTACTCCACGCTCGAGCGGGTCAGCACGCGGCCGACGCTGGACGTGAACGGCATGTGGAGCGGCTACACCGGTCCCGGCAGCAAGACGGTGCTGCCGTCCTTCGCCGCGGCCAAGGTCAGCATGCGGCTCGTGCCGAAGCAGGACCCGATGAAGATCTTCGCGGCCCTCGAGGCGTACGTGAAGAAGATCGCGCCGCCCCAGGTGACAGTGAAGGTGATGGACCTCCACGGCGCGACGCCGTTCATCACGCGTCCGGACCATCCGTCGCTCGAAGCGGCGCGTCGGGCGCTCGCGCGCTCGTGGACCAAGCCGCCGGTGATGATCCGCGAAGGCGGTTCGATCCCGATCATGACGACGTTCCAGCGCACGCACGGGCTGCCCTGCATCCTGATGGGCTTCGGTCTCCACGACGACCAGGTGCATGCCCCCAACGAGAAGTTCTCGCTCACTTCGTTCCACGGCGGCACCAAGAGCTGCGCCTATCTCTACGAGGAGATCGGCCGGCTCGCCCCCGATGAGCTCAGGTCCGAGGCCGGCGCCGGCGCCCGCACCGCCTGATTTCCCGCCGGCGGCTCCCGCAACGCAGGCCTGTGGCCCGACCGGTCCGAAGGCCGATCATCTGAGGGCATGCTCTCCACGCTCGGGATGACCAACGCTCGCTTCCGGGCCCGCCTGGCTGCTGCCATCACGGCCCTCGCTCTGCTGCTCGTCCGGGTCCCGGCGGCGCCGGCCGGCGAGCTGATCCTGCGCGGCCGTGTCGTCGACGGCCGCGGGTTTCCGCTCACGCAGTCGCGCGTCTACCTGGAGGGCTCGCGCAAGGCTACGGCCGGCGTGGACCGCGACGGCTGGTACCTGATCAAGCTCGATGTCCCGGCGCTCGAGCAGCTCGCGAAATCCCCGGTCGAGTTCACGCTCGCCGCGTTTCGCCGCGGATGGGCGCTCGGTCTCGAAAGCGGCGCCGGTCACAGTCTGCGCGTGGAGATCTCGGCGTTCCCGGACTCGGATCGCGTCCTGTGCTACCGCCTGCGCTCGAACGATTCGACGGTCGTGCTCAGCCTGGCCGGAGCCACGGTGCTCGAAGGCCAGGTCGCGGGCCCGCTCCAGGTCCATTTCGTCGGTGAGCTCGGCGCGCCGGTGACCGTCGAGGAGAAGCTCATCGCCGAGCACAAGGTGCGCACCACGGGTTCGCGGCCCGCTCCCGGCTCGGTGGTCGCGACCGCGACCGCAGTCGGCGGGCCGACATCGCCCGCGCCCGCTTCCACGAAATCACAACCGGTCCAGCCGGCTCCGGCGACATCCCATCCCGCCCCGGCCCCCATGGCCCCCCTGCTCGCGCCGGTTTCGCGGGCGGCCGTCCCGACCTACGCGCCCGGATGCAGCTGCCGGGTGGAGGGCACGGTCGAGCTGAATGTGGCGCGCCTCAACGAGCCGCTCGATGTGGTGGTGTGGCTCGAGAGCGCGCCGCGCGACTCCCAGCGCGTCCACATGTTCATGGGCGCCCCGCGCGAGTTCGCTCTCAACGCGCGCGGCTGCGGGTCGCACCTGCTGCGCTACGCCGTGCGAACCAACGGGCGCCAGCAATTCCAGGCCGTGCACGACGTGGTGGTCGACTGCACCGACAAGGGGCTTCGCGAGCCGCGCCTCGTGCTCGAGCCGGCGGTCAAGAGGAAGTAGTTCCGGTTCGGTTCAGCGGTAGTTGCCGAACTTGAGCTCGACGCCGAAGTCGTGCTGGCGGAGCAGCGCCATCACGCCCTGGAGATCGTCCTTGCTCGGGCTCGACACGCGCACGGTGTCGCCCTGGATCGCCGACTGCACCTTCTTGAGCTTGGCGTCTTTGAGCACCTTCACGATCTCGCGCGCCTGATCCGCGTTCAGTCCGCTCACGATTTCGACCACCTGGCGGACGGTCGCGCCGAGCGCGGCGTCGATATTCCCGGGCTTCAGGTTCTTGAGCGGCACCCCGCGCCGCACCATCTTGCCCTGGAGCACGTCCCACACCGCCTTGAGCTTGTACTCGTCGGGTGCCGTCAGCGTGATCTTCTTGTCCTTCGGCGCGAGCTCGATGCCGACCTTCAGGCCCTTGAAGTCGTAGCGCTGGGTGATCTCCTTGGTGGCCTGATCGACCGCGTTCACGACCTCCATGTCGTCGACTCCCGTCGTCACATCGAACGAGCTGGTTGCCGCCATCCGATCTCCTTTCGGGAATTGTGAAATTTCGACGAGCTCATCATGCTCGCTTCGAACGTCGTCTCGCGGGCGCCGTTGGCCGGATCTCCAGCGCCTTCGCGAGCCGGCCGCCACTCAGCACCTGGCGCCGCACCGCTTCGAGTCCAGCGCGCTGCGCCTCCCACAGGTAGAGCTTCCCGGCCGCGGCCAGCGTGACGAAGCGCGAGGCGTCGTGCTCGTCCGAAAGCTGCACGCGATCCTTGGCCGCGACTTCGGCCGCGAAGAGCGGCAGCACTTCGACGACGTCCGCATCGGGGTTGAAGTAGACCGTTGCCTGCTCGAGCGCCCACCAGCGGAGCGGGGTCAGCCCGGTCTCCTCCAGCACCTCCCGGGCGGCGGCCGCGATGGCCGACTCGCCCCAGTTGGGCTTCCCGGTGACCGGCTGCCAGACCCCTGCCAGCTTCCGGCCGGGGGACCGCCGTAACGCCAGAAACTGCACCGCCCGACCCTTCCGGCGGAAGAGGTAGACCTCGACGTGGCGGCTCAGGATTCTCGGCACGGGCCGACCTTAAGGGACGGGATGGCCCTCCGGCCAGCCTTCGGGGGTTGACTGCCGGGAAGGCTTTCTCTAAGGTCCGCCGGCTTTCGCAAGAGTAGAAAGCTCGACGACTTGCCGGGCGCTTGTGAAAAGTTTCACGGGGGCGCCGCATGACCGAACCGCCTCGGAAGGACGAGCAGTTTTCCGCCCTTCGATCGGCCGGACTGCTGCTCGCGATTCCCACGCTGCTCATCGTCTCACCCTTGGTCGGCTTCTTCGCGGGTGGCTGGTTCGATCGGCGTTTCGGAACGTCCCCATGGCTCGGAATCCTCGGTCTCGTCCTCGGGTTCGTCACCGCGGGACGCGAGACCTACGGCATCTACCGCCGCTACATGGCTGAAGAGGAGCAGCAGAAGCGCCGCTGAGGCGCCCGACTCGACATGGGCCTCGAATTCCTCACACGTGTGCGCCGTACCAGCATCGTGGTCGGACTGATCGCCGCGGTGGTGACGGCGACCTATGCCGGCCTGAAGCCGGGTCTGGCGGTGATGCTGGGCGTCGCCTGGTCGCTCGCAAACCTGGCGCTCCTCGAGCGCATGGTGGTCGTGCTGACCTCGCCCGATCGCACCGCGCCCGCGGGGCTCAAGCGTCTGATCGGTGCGGCGCTCGGCACTCTTGCCCTGTTTGGAGCGGGCGGCGTCCTGCTCCTTCTGCTGCCTCCGGTGCTCCTGCTCTCGGGATTCCTGCTGCCCTTCGCCGTGCTCACCCTGAAGGCAGCTTCGACCCTGCTCATCGGCAGCGCGCTCTGGCGGCGACTGACCGCGAGCCCGTGGCGCTCGGCGCTGGTCGTGGCGGCCATTCTGATCGCGGCGTGGTGGCTCGTGCCGTCGCGACTCATGACGCCGGCGACGGCGCAGGCACCGTCCGACTCGCACGCCACGACCGGGCACTCGGCGGAGACGCCCACGGCCGGCGCGGAGCATGCCGAGGGAGAGACGACTCACGGCGAGGCAGCCGCCCACGGCGGCGAGCATGAATCGAGCGGGCCGGCCAAGTTCCCCAACTTCATCACTGTGATCGCCCGTGCCAACCCCGGCGCCCCCTGGGCGCACTTCCTGCACGAGTTCGAGGTCGTGATCTTCTCGATCCTGATCGCGATCCTGATCTGCGTCATCGCCTTCCTCGCCACCCGCAACCCGCAGATGATTCCGGGGCCGCTCCAGAACGTGGTCGAGATGCTGGTCGGCGGTCTCAACGACTTCATCACCGGGATCCTCGGCGAGAAGCACGCGAAGCGCTTCGTGCCGTTCCTCGGCACGCTCTTCGTCTACATCTGGTTCATGAACCTGATCGGACTGATCCCGTTCATGGAGTCGCCGACCTCGAACCTCAACGTCACGCTGGCGCTGGCCGTCACGGTCTTCCTCTACTCGCAGTGGATCGGGCTTCGCTCGCTGGGGCCCATCGGCTACGTCGACCACCTGATGGGCAGCCCGCGTAACCTGACCGGCTGGATCCTGATGCCGATCATGCTTCCGATCCACGTCCTCGGCGAGCTGGCCAAGCCGATCTCGCTCTCGTGCCGTCTCTTCGGCAACGTGTTCGGCGAGGACATGCTGCTGGTCGCCTTCGTCAGCCTCGGGATCACGACGCTCGCCTTCACCGGCTTGCCGTTCGGGCTCCCGCTCCAGCTTCCGTTCATGTTTCTGGCGCTGCTCACCGGCACGCTCCAGGCCCTGGTGTTCACGGTGCTCAGCACCATCTACTTCCTCCTCATGCTGCCGCACGACGATCACGGCCACGAGGGGGAAGCGCAGCACGCTCACTAGACCCCAATCCGGGAGGATTCGATGGATTTCCAGGCAGCACTCTCGCTCGGTCTTCCGCTCGGCATCGGCATCGCCGCCATCGGCTCCGGCATCGGTCTCGGCCTCATCGGCCAGGGCGCGATGACCGCGATCGGCCGGCAGCCGGAAGCGACCGCCAAGATCCAGCTCGCCATGATCATCATCGCCGCGCTGGCCGAAGCGCTCACGATCTACGCGTTCGTGACCATGTTCCTCCTCTCCGGAAAGATCGGAGGCTGAGCATCGGCTTGCCGCGCGCCACGCCACCCATCGCGGGAACGCGGGCGCGCACGCCGAAGGAGCACTCATGAACAACCTGATCGACGTCCGGCAGGTCATCACCCAGGTCCTGGGCTTCCTCATCATGCTGTGGATCCTGCGGCGGTTCGCGTGGGGTCCGGTGCTGGGCATGCTGGAGGCCCGCCGGCAGAAGATCGCCGGCGAGTTCCAGGACGCTGCGAACCGCAAGGCTGAAGCCGACCAGATGAAGTCGCGCTACGAGCAGGAACTGCGCGGCATCGAGGCCCAGTCGCGCGCCCGCATGCAGGAGGGGATCGCCGAGGGCCAGAAGGTGGCAGCCGAGATCCGAGAGCAGGCGCAGCGCGATGCGCAGCATCGCATGGCTGCCGCGGACGAGGAGATCCACCGCGAGCGCGAGAAGTCGAAGGAGCTGGTGAAGGAGCAGGTCGTGCGGCTCGCGATGCGAACCGCCGAGAAGATCCTGCGCCAGAGGCTCGACGACGGAACGCAGCGCCAGCTCGTGTCCGAGTTCATCAACGAGGTGGGAGCCCAAAGGTGAGCACCGGCTCCGTTGCGGGGCGCTACGCCCGGGCCCTCTACATCGTCACCGAAAAGCGCGGCGAGACCGAGCGCGCCCTCGAGGACCTGAAGAGCCTGGGAACGGTGTTCGAGCCGGGGACCCGCGTGGCCGCCCTGCTCGCCACGCCGCAGGTGCTGCTCTCGGACAAGCGCACCGCGATGAAGAAGGTGCTGGAGGGCCGCGCGCTCAAGTCGGTCGAGCTGTTCGCGGACTTGCTGCTCCGGAAGAAGCGGCTCCGCGAGTTCGGGAACATCGTCATCGAGTTCCAGGCGCTGGTCGAGAAGAAGCAAGGCATCCGCTGGGCGCATGCGGTCAGCGCGGTGCCGCTCACGGAGCCCGAAAAGACCCGGCTGCACGCCGAGCTCGAGAAGACGACCGGAGCGAAGATCCGGCTCCTCACGGAAGTGGACCCGGCGCTGCTCGGCGGCGCGCTGGTGCGGATCGGCGATCGCGTGGTGGACCGCTCGGTGCGCACGCTGCTCGAGACCATCGAGCACCGGCTCGAGGAAGTCAGCGTCTAGGAATAGTCCCGTTGCTCCCCGGCTCGTTCCGGGACCGAATTACCTCAACACACAGAGGGAACCCGACCCGATGTCCTTTCGACCGGAAGAAGTGAGCGCCGTTCTGGCGCAGGAGCTCGAGCGCTACGAAGCCAAGCTCGAGACCAAGAGCGTCGGCACCGTGTTGTCGGTGGGCGACGGCATCGCGCGTCTGTGGGGCCTCGAGGACGCCATGGCCGGCGAGCTGCTCAAGTTCCCGGACGACGTCATGGGCATGGTCCTGAACCTCGAAGAGGACAATGTCGGCGCGGTGCTCTTCGGCTCGGACAAGAACATCAAGGAAGGCGACCGCGTCGAGCGCACCGGGCGCATCGCGTCGGTGCCGGTCGGCAAGGCGATGATCGGCCGGGTGGTGAACGCGATCGGCCAGCCGGTGGACGGCAAGGGCCCGATCGGCTCGGACCACTACCGCAACATCGAGTTCAAGGCGCCGGGAGTGATCGAGCGCCAGCCGGTGAAGGAGCCGCTCCAGACCGGCATCAAGGCGATCGACGCGATGATCCCGATCGGCCGCGGCCAGCGCGAGCTGATCATCGGCGACCGCCAGACCG
>DAIUEO010000055.1:0-9241 GCA_036845125.1 Candidatus Eiseniibacteriota bacterium
CGCCGGCCGGGTGACGCGCGACGACCTGCTCGACTGGCTCAAGAACCGGCCGGCGGCGGCGGTCGCGACGGCCACCATGGCTCCCGCGCGGGCGGCTGCGCCCGCGGCCTCGCCGGCCGCGCTGCCCGCCTTCATGCGTGCGGCCTCCGCGCCCGCCGGCACCGGCCCGCGCGAGGAGGTCATCCCGTTCTCGCGCGTGCGCAAGGTGATCGCCGAGAACATGGTGAAGGCCAAGCAGACGGCCGCGCATACGCACTGCTACGACGAGGCCGACATGTCGGCGATTGTCGCGCTGCGCAAGGAGTGGGCGCCGAAGCTCGAGGCCCAGGGCGTCAAGCTCACGTACATGCCGTTCTTCATCAAGGCCTCGGTGCTCGCCCTGAAGGAGTTCCCGTGGGTGAACGGCTCGGTCTCGCCCCAGGGCGATGCCATGATCGTCAAGCACTACTACAACATCGGAATGGCGGTCGGCCGCGACGAAAAGGGCCTGATCGTTCCCAACATCAAGGACTGCGACCGCAAGAACGTGGCGCAGCTCGCCGGCGAGGTGAACACGCTGGCCGCGCGGGCGCGCGCCGATCGCCTGACGCTGGAGGACATCCAGGGCGGCACCTTCAGCATCACGAATGCCGGGGTGTTCGGTGCGATCAACTCGTCGCCGGTGATCAACGTGCCCGAGGTGGCGATCATGGGCGTGCACAAGATCGTCGAGCGGCCCGTGATCCGCGATGGCCAGATCGTGGCGCGGCCGATGATGAACGCCTCGATCGGCTTCGACCACCGCGTGGTGGATGGCGAGCTGGCGGTCAAGTTCCTGCGCCGCGTGTGCGAGCTGCTGGAGCGGCCGGAGCTGCTCTGGTTCTACGCGTAGCGAGAAACTTCCAAGCGAGGAATCGAGGTTTCCCAAATGTTGCTCCAGTGCTGTGACCTCGGGCGGCTCTCCTACCGAGAGGGCCTCGAGTTGCAGCAGGCGCTCGCCGCGGCGCGCGCGGCCGGCGAGACCGGCGACTGGCTGCTCTTCCAGGAGCACACGCCGGTGCTCACCGTGGGCCGGAATCCGAGCGCCGGGAACCAGATCGTGGACGACGCGACGCTCGCGGAGCTCGGCATCGAGCGCTTCGAGGTGAGCCGCGGCGGCGACATCACGTGGCACGGCCCGGGACAGCTCGTCGGCTATCCCATCCTGCTGCTCGACCGGCTGGGGCGCGATCTCCACCGCTACCTGCGCGCGCTCGAGTCGGCCCTGATCGACGTGCTCGCCGATCACGGCATCGCCGCCGGCATCTCGGCCGGACGCACCGGGGTGTGGGTCGGCGACGAGAAGATTGCCTCGATCGGCGTCGCTGTGCGCCGGTGGGTCAGCTACCATGGTTTCGCGCTCAACGTGGCGCCGGATCTCGCCGGCTTCGACCTCATCCATCCGTGCGGGCTGCGCGACGTGAGCATGACTTCGATGGCGAAATTGATGAGCGGCGCGCCCGCGATGGCGGAGGTCCGCAACCGGACCGCCGAACGCATGGCGGAGCGCCTGGGATTCACCGGAACGCGGTGGGCGCTGCCTACGGAAGTGCATCGTCTGATGGAACCGGCCGCGGGGAAGGGAGCAGCGTGAAGATCACCCTGTTCACCGTGGAGTCGGCGAACCGGATGCTGCCGACGATTCGTCCCCAACTCGAGGAGTTGCGCCGCCTGAAGGGCGAGCTGGACCGCGCGCAGTCCAAGGTCGAGGTGCTGGAGCTCGCAATGGCGGGCGCCAGCCCGACCAATCCCGATGTGCGCGAGCGCGCGAGCCTGGTCGAGCGACGGAAGCTGATCGCCGACCGCATCCAGAGCCTGATCCTCAAGCTCCAGCGCACCGGCTGCCAGCTCAAGGACCTCGACAGCGGCCTCGTGGATTTCTACTCGCTCGCCGGCGACCGGCTGGTGTTCCTGTGCTGGCGCCTGGGCGAGCCCGAAGTTTCTCACTGGCACACGCTCGACGGCGGGTTCGCGAATCGCCAGCGCCTCGAGCTGGAATAGGAACCCCATCGTGACCGTCACGCTGTCGCCATCGGTGTCGGGCGCCCGCCCGTTCGCCGAGTACACGTCGCTCACCGCGTCCGAGATCCGCGAGCGCACGTGGGCCGCGCGCCGCACGCTCGGAACGCGCGCGGTGATTCTCGGCCACCACTACCAGCGAGAGAGCGTGATCGAGTTCGCGGACTTCCGCGGCGACTCGCTCAAGCTCGCCCAGCTCGCCGCTTCGCGCCACGAAGCCGAGTTCATCGTGTTCTGCGGCGTCCACTTCATGGCGGAGTCGGCCGACGTGCTGCGCCAGCCCCACCAGAGTGTGATCCTGCCGGACCTCAAGGCCGGCTGCTCGATGGCGGACATGGCGAGCATCGAGCACGTCGAGGAGGCGTGGGCGGTGCTCGGCGAGCGCCACCAGGAGACGACGGTCCCCGTCACCTACATGAACTCGACCGCCGCGCTCAAGGCCTTTTGCGGCGCGAACGGCGGCGTGGTGTGCACGTCGTCCAACGCCCGCGAGGTGCTGGAGTGGGCATGGCGCCGCGGGAAGCGCGTGTTCTTCTTCCCGGACCAGCACCTCGGGCGCAACACGGCCTACGCGATGGACGTTCCACTCGAGCAGATGGCCGAGTGGGACTGGCGCGCGGAGGACCCGGTCGCGGCCAACCCGGCGTGCTTCAATCCCGATCTGCGCATCATCCTGTGGCGCGGGTTCTGCTCGGTGCACACCCGTTTCCAGAAGCACATGCTCGACGAGGTGCGCGCCGAGGATCCGAAGGTGGGCGTGCTCGTCCACCCCGAGTGCCCGTTCGACGTCGTCCTGAACGCGGATCTCGTGGGCTCGACCGAGTTCATCATCGAGCAGGTGCGCCAGGCCAAGCCGGGCTCGAGCTGGGCGATCGGCACCGAGATCAATCTCATCCACCGGCTCGCGCTCGAACACCCGGAGCAGAGGATTCGCTCGCTTCAGAAGAACGTGTGTCCGTGCGCCACCATGAACCGCATCGATCCCGCGCACCTGCTGTGGGGGCTCGAGAATCTCGTGGCGGGGCACGCGGTCAACGTGGTACGGGTCTCGGAGGAGATTAGGCGCAACGCCAAAGTCGCGCTCGAGCGCATGCTGGCGCTGAAGGGCGACGGCGCCACCGCGCGCGACGTCATGGGGAAGGACTAGACGTGGACGACACCACGCCGCACGACCTGCCGATCCTGAACGCCGGTGACGCCGACATCCACGTGTACGGCGCGCCGCGTCCGGCGGTGCCCGAGCGTCTGCCGGTGACCCCGCGCTTCGGCGGCTGTGCCTCCGGCGCGGGCGTGGGGTTGGGCGCCGAGGCGGCCACCCCTGGAGGGTTCCGGCGGCTGCCGGACTGGCTCAAGGTGAAGCTGCCGGGCTCGGGCGAATACGCCGAGACCCGGACGATGCTGCGCGGGCTCAACCTCCACACGGTGTGCGAGGAGGCGCGTTGCCCCAATCTCGGACACTGCTGGGAGCGCGGCACGGCGACCATCATGATCCTCGGCGATCTCTGCACGCGGCGCTGCGGATTCTGCGCGGTCGGGCCGGGACGGCCCAACGGGTTCATCGACTGGGACGAGCCGCGCCGGGTGGGCGAGGCGGTCGCGCGGATGAAGCTCCGTCACACCGTGATCACGTCGGTGGCGCGCGACGATCTCTCGGACGGCGGCAGCACGATCTTCGCGCGCACCATCCAGGCGATCCGCGAGCGCTCGGACACCGTGATCGAGGTGCTGGTCCCGGATTTCCGCGGTCACATCGAGGACCTGCAGCGCGTGATCGACGCGCGCCCCGAGGTGATCAACCACAACATCGAGACCGTCGAGCGCCTGCACCCGCTGGTGCGCCCGAGCGCCCGCTACGACCGCACGCTCGAGCTGCTGAAGCGGGTGCACGAGAGCGGCGCGCCGATCAAGACCAAGTCGGGGATCATGCTGGGCCTGGGGGAGAACGACGACGAGGTGCACCAGGTGCTGAAGGACCTGCGCGCCCGCCATTGCCAGCTCCTCACGATCGGCCAGTACCTGCGCCCCTCGCCCAACCATCTCCCGGTGCGCGAATACGTGCACCCGGACCGGTTCGCCGCGTGGGGTCGCATCGCCGGAGAGCTCGGCTTCGAGAGCGTGGCGAGCGGACCTCTGGTTCGGAGCTCGTTCCACGCCGACGAGCTGGCCGGAACGGTGCGCGCGGGCGAGTCCAGCAAGGCGGTCTGAGCCGTGCCGGCATCCATCTTCACCGTCGACGCCTTTGCGGACAGTCCGTTCACCGGAAATCCCGCCGGCGTCTGCCTACTGGAGCACCCGGTCGACGCCTCGTGGATGCAGCACGTCGCGGCCGAGATGAACCTCGCCGAGACCGCCTTCGTCGTTCCGCGCCACGGCGAGTTCGATCTGCGCTGGTTCACGCCCACGGTCGAAATGAAGCTCTGCGGCCACGCCACCCTCGCGAGCGCCCACCTGCTGTGGGAGACGGAGCGGCTGGCCCATTCGCTTCCCGCGAAGTTCCACACCCAGAGTGGGCTCCTCGTGTGCACGCGGCACGGAGACGCGATCGAGATGGACTTCCCCGCCGTGCCGGCAACTCCGGCGTCGGCGCCGCCCGGGCTCGAAGCGGCGCTCGGCCTTCGGCCCCTGGAGGTGGGAACGAACGAGTTCGACTACCTCGTCGAGGTCGCCTCCGAGGCCGAGGTGAAGGGCGTCACCCCCGACCTGGCGGCCGTCGCGAAGCTCCCGAAGCGGGGCGTGATCGTCACCGCCCGCGCCGCCACGGCCGGGTACGACTTCGTCTCGCGCTTCTTCGCGCCCGCGGTCGGCGTCCCCGAAGATCCGGTGACGGGCTCGGCCCACTGCGCGCTCGCTCCCTGGTGGGGGAAGAAGCTCGGCAAGAGCGCGATGATCGGCCGTCAGCTCTCGCCGCGCGGTGGCACCGTGCGGGTGCGGGTCGAGGGTGACCGCGTGATGCTCGGCGGCCGCGCCATCACCATGCTTCGGGGCCAGCTCGCGGACTAGGTCCAAAAGAAGACGGCCCGTTCGCTGGTGGCGGACGGGCCGTTTCGTTCGCCGCCGGGATTACATGGGCTCGTTCAACCATGCCTTGTAGGCGTCCATGTTGAACGGGCGCCCGAGGAAGTCCTCGACCAGCTTGCCGGCCGGCTTGGAGCCGCCGGGTGCCAGGATCATGTCCCGGTAACGCTTCGCCATCTTCGGCTCGAGGAGATCGTTGCGGTTGAACTTGCTGAACATGTCCTTCGCGATCACCAGCGACCACATGTAGGTGTAGTAGACCGCGGAGTAGCCGTCGAGATGCCCGAAGGCGGCCTGGAAATGGGTGCCTTCGAGCGGCTTGAACGGCTGATACTTGCTCGTGAAGTCGGCCACCATCGCGTCGGTGTTCACCTGCGACGGGTTGCGGTCGTAGACCGAGAGTGAGAGCCGCGCGAGCGTCATCTGCCGCAGGTTCGCGAGACCCTTGCCGAACTCGTCGGCGCGCCGCATGCGCTGGACCAGCTCCACGGGGATCGGCTCACCGGTCTGGTAGTGCTTCGCGAACGAGGCGAGCACCGTCGGATCCCACACCCACTCCTCGAGCATCTGCGACGGCGCCTCGGCGAAGTCGCGCTCGGTACGGATGCCGCCGATCCCGACCCACTGCTGGCCGCCGGCGAACATGTTGTGCACGAGGTGTCCGAACTCGTGGAAGAACGTCTCGACCTGGCTGTGCTCCATCAGGCCGGGATCATTGGGCTCGCCGCCCGCGAAGTTGCACAGCAGCGCGGCCTCGGGGATCTGCTTGCCGGCGATGCCGGTGCGGATGTTGAAATGCGCCGCGTGCGTGTACTTGTTCTTGCGCGGGTGCATGTCGAGGTAGAAGCGGCCGCGGACCTCGCCGTTCTCCACCATCTCGTAACACTCGACGCTTGCATGCCAGACCGGCGTGTCGACCCGGCGGAACGTGACGCCGAACAGCCGGCCGGTAACGTCGAGCACGCCCTGCTTCACCTTGTCGTAGGCGAAGTACGGGCGCACTGACTGGGCGTCGAAGTCGTAGGACGCCGCGCGCACCTTCTTCTGCCAGTAGCTGGACTCCCAGAGGAACACCTCGGCCGCGGCGGGATCGGTCTTGCGCTTCTCCCGCAGCAGCTCCTGGTATTCGCGATCGCCGATCGGCCGCGACATCTCGACGATCTTGTCGATGAAATCGGAGGCGTTCTTTCCGCTCCCGACCATCTTGTCGGCGGTCGTGAAGTCGGCCCAGTTGGGGAAGCCGAGCAGCGTGGCCAGCCGATGGCGCTTGGCGATCAGGCTGTCGAGCGCCGCCATGTTCTCGGGGTAGGCCCGGTTCTGGAACGCGTAGAACATCTCGCGCCGGACGTCGGACTTGTTCGCGTAGTCGAGGACCGGATAGGCGTCCGGGTATTCGGTGGTGAGCGTGATCTTGCCGTCGGGGCCGGGCTTGTGGTTCGCGATGAAATCCGCCGGCAGGCCGTCGAGATCCGCGGCACCCGCCACCGTCACCGTGCGCATTCCGTTCCGGATGTTCTTGGCGAAGAGCTGCCCGGTCTCCACGATCTCCTTGCGGAGCGCGGTGACCCGGTTGCGTGTCGCCTCGTCGCGGTCGACCCCGGCGAGCCGGAAGTCGCGCAACGTGCGTTCCACGTAGAAGCGCGTCGCGGGATCGGCCTTGGAAACGTCCATCCCGGCCAGCGCGTCGTAGACGCCCTTGTTGAGGGAGATCTCGGTCGAGAGCGCCGACACCTCGCGGCTCATCTTCTCGGCGGTCGCCCGCAGCGCGGAGTCGGGGTTCGTGTTCTCGACCAGATTGCTCTGCGAGCCTGCCAGGTTCAGCTCGGTCAGGATCGCGTCGTACACGGTGAGCGAGTTCTCGATCGTGTGCTTGCCCTTGACTGCGGTGAGCTTCTCGATCCCCTGCCGGGCGCGCGCGATGCGCCCCTTCTGGATCTCCTCGAACGCGGCGGCGTCCGGCTTGCCGCTCCAGAACGGCGGCGCGACCGGCGTCGCGGCCTTGAGCGCCGCCGGGGCGAGGACCAGGCCCAACACGAGTCCGGCGATCATGCGATGTCGCATCGAACCCCCCTCAGTTCACTTCGTTGAGCCACGCCTTGTACGAATCGAATCCGTAGGGCCGGCCGAGGAAATCCTTCACCAGCTCGGCGGCGGGCTTCGAAGCCCCCGGGGCGAGCACGGCGCGGCGGTACTCGGCCGCGATCGTCGGATCGAGCAGGTTGCGCTTGTCGAACTTGCTGAACATGTCCTTCGCGATCACCAGCGACCACATGTAGGTGTAGTAGACCGCGGAGTAGCCGTTGAGGTGACCGAACGCGCACTGTAAGTGCGTGCCGTCGACGTACGGATAGGGCAGGTACTTGGTGGTCGCGTCCTTCAAGGTCTGGTCGACGTTCACCTGCGCCGGGTCGCGGTCGTAGATCGAGAGCGAGGTGCGGGCGAGCACCATCTGGCGGCGCACGTTGAGACCCTTGCCGAAGTCGTTCGCGCGCTTCATCTGCGTCACCATCTCGGCCGGCACCGGCTGCCCGGTCTGGTAGTGCTTGGCGAAGTTCTGGAGCGTCGGCGGATCGATCATCCACTCCTCGAGCATCTGGGACGGCGCTTCGACAAAGTCCTGCTCGGTGCGGATGCCGCTGATCCCGACCCACTTGCCGTGTCCGGCGAACATCGTGTGCAGCAGGTGCCCGAACTCGTGGAAGTAGGTCTTGACGTCGTTGAACTCCATCAAGCCGGGATCGCTCGCGTCACCGCCCGGGAAGTTGCAGACCAGCGCCGCCTCGGGAATCTGGCGGCCTTCGAGACCGGTGCGGATGTCGAACTGGGCGGCGTGGTTGTACTTGTTCGCGCGCGGATGCATGTCGAGGTAGAAGCGCCCGACCAGCTTGCCCTTCTCGTACACCTCGTAGGCCTCGACCGAAGGGTCCCACACCGGCATGTCCTTCATCTGCTTGAACGTGACGCCGAACAGCTTCGCGCTGACGTCGAGCACGCCCTGCTTCACCTGGTTGTACGGCAGGTAGGGGCGGATCGACTGCTGGTCGAAGTTGTAGTCGGTGCGCCGCACCGCCTCCATGTAGTACTGCACCTCCCAGGCATTGATGACCTGGGCGTCGGGCGTGTCCTTCTTCTTGCGGGCGAGCAGCTGCTGCAGGTCGGCCGCGGCGCGGTCGGTGGAGGCGGTCACGATCTGGTCGATGAAGTCGGAGGCGTTGCGGCCGCTGCCGATCATCTTGTTCGCGGTGATGTAGTCGGCCCAGTTGGCGAAGCCGAGCAGCTTCGCGAGCTCGTGGCGCTTGGCGATCATCTGGTCGAGCACCTGGACGTTCGACGGGAACGCACGGTTGTTGTACTCCATGTACAGCCGCTTCCGGAGCGCCTCGTTCTTCGCGTAGGTGAAGATCGGCTGGGCGTCCGGATAGTCCATGGTCACCATGATCTTGCCGTCGGCGCCCGGCTTCTTGCGGGCGATGTAGTCGGCCGGCAGCCCGTCCAGCTCGGCGGGATCGACCGCCATCGGACGCTTGTCGGTCGAGATGTTCTTCTGAAAAGCCTGGCCGATGATGACCAGCTCGTCGTTCAGCGCCTTCACCTTCTTGCGCGTGGCGTCGTCACGGTCGACGCCCGAGAGCTTGAAATCGCGCAGCGAGGTCTTGATGTAGTGCGCGGTCGGAGCGTCGAGGCCGTCGAGCGGAATCGCGGCGAGCGCGTCGTACACGCGGCGGTCGAGCGAGATCTCGGTGAAGAGCGCCGAGGACTCCTGGCTCATCGTTTCGGCGGCGGAGCGCACCCCCGAATCCGGATGCACGTTCTCCATGAGCGAGGACTGCGAGGCCGCCATGTCGAGCTGGATCAGCGCGTCGTCGTAGAGCTTGAGCGTGTTGTCGAGCGTGCGCTTGCCGGAGACCGCCGCGAGCTTCGAGATGAGGTCGCGCGCCTTCGCCAGCCGGTCACGCTGCATCTTCTCGAACGAGGCCGCGTTCGGCTGTCCCGTCCAGAACGGAGCATCGGCGGTGGCCGCGGGAGCGGCGTTCTTGGTGGCGGCCGGAACGGTCGCGGGCAGGAGCGCCGCGAGCGCGAGGGCCGCGACCGCGGACAGGAGACTTCTGTTGAGGGTCACAACTGCCTCCATTTGAGGAAAAACAGCAGCGGTCACGGCCGGCCACGATCAGGCCGGCCGGGGCGAAAA
>DAIUEO010000055.1:9251-16170 GCA_036845125.1 Candidatus Eiseniibacteriota bacterium
TGGGGAACACTTGGGGTCGCGAGCCGGGGCAGGTTACCCGACGGGGGGACGCCGGACAACGATTTGGGCGACGAACGCGGCTTTGGATGGCCGCGGGTGCGGCTGGCCGGCACCCTGATGGATCGGATAGCGTGCTGGTTGATGGTTCATGGGATCACCTGAGGAAGGCGCCTGATGCCGGTCGAAAAGTTTCGCTCCGGTGAGGAGATGAACGCGGCTCCGGTCCGCGCGCGGTCCGGGGACTCCTTCGAGAGATTCGTCCGCTTGTGTGCGCGCTACTGGCGCATCCACCCCCGGAAGTATCCGCGCGGCGTCTTCAAGTTCCGGAGCATCGAGGAGGCCCAGGCCGCGCGGGAGCGCGTGGCCGCGTCGCAGGGCTGACGGCCCGTTCTTCGATCAGCCCTTGCGGGGCGGCTGGCTCGGGCGCATCTCGACGCGGCTGTAGAGCGCGTGGGATGGCGAGCGCAGCAGGTCCATCACCACTTCGGCGACGTCTTCCGGCGTCAGCGCCCACTCGCCCTTGTCGCGCGCGCCGCGGCCGAACTCGGTGGCCACGCTGCCGGGCATCAGATACGAGACGCGGATCCCGTCGTAGCGCACCTCCATCATCAGCGCTTCGCTGAATCCGTTGAGCCCGAACTTGCTCGCGTTGTAGGCGCCGCCGTTCGCGAACGGGTTTTTCCCGGCGAGCGACGAGATGTTGAAGATGTAGCCGCCGCCGCGCCGCCGCATCATCGGGATCGCCTCGTGGCAGCAGTAGAAGGGACCGTTCAGGTTGGTCTCGATCACCGCGCGCCAGTCCTCGGGGTCCATCTCGGCGATCGCTGAGAAGATCCCGATCCCGGCGTTGTTGACCAGGATGTCGAGCCCGCCCGCGCGGTTCTGGATCTCGCCGAACAGCCGCTGCACGAGCTCATAGGAGCGGACGTCGCAGGGGAGCCCGATCGTGTCCCCGCCGATCTCGCCCGCCGCGCGCGCCGCCTCGGCCGATCCGCGTGCGGTCAGCACCACGCGCGCGCCCTCGGCAGCCAGCGCCTCGGAGATCCCCCGCCCGATGCCGCGATTGCCGCCGGTGACGAGCGCCACCTTGCCGTCGAGGAATCCCATGCGTTCGACCTCCGGTGCTACCAGATGCCGTGGATCATCCGATAGCGCGGGCCCGGGACGGGCGGGATCGTGCGGGCCAGGCGCTGCTGCTCGGCGACGCGGCAGCAGTAGAAGGACGCCAGGCAGGCCGGCAGGCTGAGCGCGAGAAGTCCCCAGGGCACACCGACCGCGATCGGCAGCGCGACGTAGAAGAGGTTGCGGGCCGCGAGGTCCGGGTAACGCACGCCGCCGAGGAGGCGCACGACGAACGACACCACGCAGAGTCCGATGCCGATGAAGTTGCCCACGCCGCCGAGCAGCGGGCCGCCCGTCGGCCCGATCAGCAGGTAGTAGGCGCCGAGCGATGCGAAGATCAGCGGCTTCACCCATTTCGGGGACGGGTGCTTCGAGCGCTCGCCCGAGCGGCGCCGCGCAATGTAATCCGTGATGCCGAACAGGAGGATCAGCGTTCCCGACGTCGCGAATCGGATCATCGACTGCTCGAACATCGACTTGTCGCTCCTTCGATCAGGGGTTCAGGGTCAGTCGCAGAGAATGTCGTAGAGCTCCATGCGCGAGGTCATCGGCGGCGTCTCGCCCTTTTCGCGCGCGGCGCGGACGTCCTCGAATCCCCGCCGGTGGCCGGCCATGAACGACGGCGATTCGCGCCAGCCGTCGAACGACTCGCGCTTGTCCCAGAAGCTGACCACCAGATAGTCGCCGCCTTCCTTCGTCGGTTTCAAGACCACCATGTTTCTGAATCCCGGCACGTTCTCGATGGCATGGGCCCGGGAGCGGAACAGGGTCTCGAAGCGCTCGCGGTAGGCGTCGGTGCAGGAAATGTAATTCACCGCAACGAATTCGCCGGGGCGGGGAGGTGGGATCAGGGTAACGGGGGCGGTTTCCGACTGGGTCATGAGGGGTCCTCTCACTCGATTTAGGGTTAGCTAAGAAGGAGTAGGAGCGCCTATGTAGCATCGGGGATCGGGCCGGGTCAAGACGCCGCGGGCTCCCGCCGATCGCAGTCAGAGTCACGTCGGTGTGCCTGGGGGGCGCGGAACTTGCCTGTCTTGCGCGGGCTGATAGGCTCTCCGGTCAACCAGCACCGTGACAGGAGCATCCACCGCCATGCGCAGCCCCTATCTGGACCTCCTCCGCCGCCGTGTCCTCTTCTTCGACGGGGGCATGGGGACGCAGGTGCACGCCCGGAACCTCGGCCCCGAGGACTTTGGCGGGAAACGCTGGGATGGCTGCATCGACTACCTGTCGGTGACCCGGCCGGACGTGGTGGAGGCGATCCATGCGGCCTACTTCGACGCCGGCGCCGACGTGGTCGAAACCAACACCTTCCAGGCCTCGCGCACGCGTTTCGAGGAGTGGGACCTGGCTCCGCGCACGGTCGAGATCAATCGCGCCGCGGCAGCGATCGCGCGCGCCGTGGTGGATCGCTATTCGCAGGACGGGCGGCCGCGCTTCGTCGCGGGCTCGATGGGACCGTCCGGCATGCTGCCGTCCTCCGAAGATCCCGATCTCGGCAGGCTGCGTCTCGAAGACCTGGTGGTGTCGTTCGCCGACCAGGCCCAGGGCCTGCTCGAGGGCGGCGCGGATCTGCTGATCCTCGAGACCTGCCAGGACATTCTCGAGATGAAGGCGCAGATCCTCGCGTGCCGCGAGGCGTTCGAGCGCACCGGCCGGCGGGTCCCGATCCAGTGCTCGATCACGCTCGATCCGACCGGACGCATGCTGCTCGGCACCGACATCCGCGGAGCGCTGGCCACGCTCGAGGCGATGGGCGCCGACGTGATCGGGCTCAACTGCTCGACCGGTCCCGATCTCATGCGCGATGCGATCCGCTACCTGTCGCAGAACGCGAGCACGCCGATCCACTGCATTCCGAACGCCGGCATCCCGATCAACGACGGCGGCCGCGCGGTGTTCCCGATGCGGCCGGGGCCGATGGCGGAGACGCTCAGCGAGTTCGTCACGGAGCTTGGCGTGAACGCGGTGGGCGGCTGCTGCGGCACCACGCCCGAGCACATCCGGGCGCTGGTTCAGGCGGTCGGACGCGATCGTGTGCCGGCCTCGCGCCCCGGGCGGAGCGGTTGGTTCCTGTCGAGCGGCATGACCGCGACTTCGATGCGGCAGGAGCCGCGTCCGCTCCTGATCGGTGAGCGCCTCAATACTCAGGGCTCGCGCAAGGTGAAGCGCTTCCTGCTCGAGGACCAGATCGAGGATCTCATTCCGATCGCCCGCGAGCAGGTCGAGGGCGGCGCGCATACCCTCGACGTGTGCACCGCGCTCACCGAGCGCACCGACGAGGCGTCCCAGATGCGGCGGCTCGTGAAGAAGCTCTCGCTCGCGGTCGAGGCGCCGCTCGTCATCGATTCCACCGAGGCCAACGTCATCGAGGAGGCGCTCAAGGCCTGCCCGGGCTCGCCGCTCGTGAACTCGATCAACCTGGAGAACGGACGCGAGCGGATCGAGGCGGTGATGCCGCTGGTCGTGAAGTACGGCGCCTCGGTGATCGCGCTCACGATCGACGAGACCGGGATGGCGAAGACTGCCGAGCGGAAGCTCGAGGTGGCGCAGCGCATCCACGACATCGTCACGAAGGAATACGGGCTGCCGCCCGAGCGGCTGGTGTTCGACGACCTCACGTTCACGCTGGCGACCGGCGACGCCGAGTTCCTGGACTCCGGGATCGAGACCATCGAGGGGATCCGGCTCATCAAACGCGAGCTGCGCGGCGTGCTCACGAGCCTCGGCGTCTCGAACGTCTCGTTCGGGCTCTCCAAGGAGGCGCGCGCGGTCCTGAACTCGGTGTTCCTCTACCACTGTGTGCAGGCCGGCCTCGACATGGCGATCGTGAACCCCGCCGACGTGACCCCGTACCCCGAGATCGCCGACGAAGACCGCCGGCTCGCCGACGACCTGATCTTCAACCGCAATCCCGAAGCGCTGGCCCATTACATCACCCACTTCGAGGGCCGCACGCCGGAGCTGCGCGAGAAGGCCGACGAAGCGGCCGAGGCGGCGATGAACGTGGAAGAACGGATCCACTTCCAGATCGTCCATCGCAAGCCGGGCGGGATCGAAGGGCTGATCGACGAGGCGGTGAAGCGCCAGGATCCCGTGAAAGTGCTGAACACGGTGCTGCTGCCGGCCATGAAGGAAGTCGGCGACAAGTTCGGGACCGGCGAGCTGATCCTGCCGTTCGTGCTCCAGAGCGCCGAGGTGATGAAGAAGGCGGTCGCGCGACTCGAGAACTATCTCGAGAAGAGCGCCGACGTCACCAAGGGCCGGGTGGTGCTGGCGACCGTGTACGGCGACGTCCACGACATCGGCAAGAACCTGGTGAAGACGATCCTCCAGAACAACGGCTACACCATCTTCGACCTCGGCAAGCAGGTGCCGGTCCAGACCATCCTGGACAAGGCGAAGGAAGTGAACGCGACCGCGATCGGGCTCTCGGCGCTGCTCGTCTCCACCAGCCGCCAGATGCCGATCTGCGTGGGCGAGCTCCACCGCGCCGGGCTCCAGTACCCGGTGATGATCGGGGGTGCTGCCATCAACCGGAACTTCGGCCGGCGCGCGGCGCTGGTGGACGGCGCGACGTTCTACGAGCCGGGCGTCTACTACTGCAAGGACGCCTTCGAGGGGCTCGACACCATGAACGTGCTCGTGGACCCGGCGCAGCGTCCCGAGTTCGTCGAGAAGGCGAAGCGCGAGGCGTTCGAGTTCCGCGACGCCGCCGCCGAGCGCGAGGCGCGGGTCGCCGATTCGTCGGCGCGCCAGCAGGACTTCCGCGTGCAGGTGGCGCGCGACGTGCCGGTGCCGGCGCCGCCCTTCTGGGGTGCGCACGTGACGCCGACCCGCGAGATTCCGTTCGCCGGGATGTACGCGGGGATGGATCTCAAGACGCTCTACCGGCTCCACTGGGGCGGACGCGGCACCGGTGCGGAGTTCGACAAGCTCGTGCGCGAGCAGTTCGAGCCGACCCGGAAGGAGCTGGAAGCCGAGGCCGAGAAGAGCGGCTGGCTGCGTCCGACCGCGGCCTATGGCTTCTTCCCCTGCCAGAGCGAGGGACAGGACCTCGTGGTGTACGACCCGCGCGCTTTCAGCGCGGGCTCGCTCACCCCGCGCGGCAAGCTCGAGGAGCTGCTGCGGTTCACGTTCCCGCGCCAGGCGGAGCGCGAGGGGCTCTGTCTCTCGGATTACTTCCTGCCGGCCGACTCGAGCAAGATCGACGTGGTGTCGTTCCAGGTGGTGACGGTGGGGCCGCACGCCGACGAGCTGAGCAACGCGCTTCAGAACCGTGGCGAGTACGCGAAGTCGCTCTTCATCCACGGCCTCGCGGTGTCGGCCGCCGAGGGACTGGCCGAGTGGCACCACCGGAAGATCCGGAAGGAGCTCGGGATCGACGAGGAGCGCGGCAAGCGCTACTCGTTCGGATACAGCGCGTGTCCCGATCTCGCCGATCAGGCCAAGCTGTTCCGCCTGCTCGCGCCCGAGGACTCGATCGGCGTCACGCTGACGAGCGCCTGGCAGCTCGTGCCCGAGGCCTCGACCACCGCCATCATCGTGCATCACCCGCAGGCCGCGTACTATCTGGTGCGCGAATGAGTGCCGCCCTGTTCGTCCTCAGCTCTGTCACGCTCGAAGGCCGCCGCGTGCGCCTCGAGCCGCTCGACCTCGAGCGCCACTGGGAGGGGCTCGTCGCGATCGGCCTCGAACCCGACTTGTGGAAATGGACGCTCAACCGGGTCGAGAGCGCCGACCACCTGCGCGAGTACCTCGAGACTGCGATCCGCGAGCGCGACGAGGGGCGCTCGCTTCCCTTCGCGACCGTGGACATCGCGAGCGGCCGCATCGCCGGCTCGACGCGCTTCAGCACGTTCGATCGCGGAAATCGCCGGGCCGAGATCGGCTGGACCTGGATCGGCGGCGGGTTCCGCCGCAGCCACGTGAACACCGAGGCCAAGTACCTGATGCTGGGCCACGGTTTCGAGACCTGGCGCCTCAAGCGCATCGAGCTCAAGACCCACGAGAAGAACGAGCGCTCGCGGAACGCCATGCTGCGGATCGGCTGCACCTTCGAAGGGATTCTCCGGAACTACCAGACCGGTGACACCGGCACCCGCAACTCCGCGATCTTCAGCATCGTCGACACCGAGTGGCCGGCGGTGAAGGCCCGCCTCGAGCGGATGATCGAGACCCGTAGCTGTTGAGAAGACTTCGAATTCGCCAACTGTGCTTTCATTCCTGTGCGATGGCCCGCGACCCGTAACCGGGGTCGGCAGGCCCCGCGATTCTGATGTAGATTCCCCCGATGCCGCTGGCCCCGGGCACCCGCCTCGGCACCTACGAAATCGTCGCGCTCTTGGGCGTGGGTGGTATGGGCGAGGTGTATCGCGCGCGCGACTCAGGGCTCGGCCGGGAAGTCGCAATCAAGGTGTTGCCAGAAGCATTTGCGCGTGACCCGGAGCGCATGGCGCGCTTCGAGCGCGAGGCGCGAGTGCTCGCCTCGCTCAACCACCCGCACATTGCTTCGATCTACGGCGTGGACTCCACCGCCGGCGTGCGCTTCCTGGCCATGGAACTCGTCGAGGGCGACGACCTCGCTGTCCGGATCGCTCGTGGGCCGCTGCCGGTCGCTGAGTCGCTGGAACTGGCGAGCCAGCTCGCCGGGGCTCTTGAGGCGGCGCACGAGAAGGGCATCGTCCACCGAGATCTGAAGCCCGCCAACGTGAAGAGCACCGCTGACGGGCAGGTCAAGGTGCTGGACTTCGGCCTCGCCAAGGCGCTCGAGGGCGATGCGCCGGGTGTGAGCGGC
>DAIUEO010000055.1:16180-20766 GCA_036845125.1 Candidatus Eiseniibacteriota bacterium
GAACTCGCCGACCATCACCAGCCCGATGACCGCGGCCAACGTGATCCTCGGCACCGCCGCCTACATGAGCCCCGAGCAGGCGCGCGGTAAGACAGTGGACCGTCGCGCCGACATCTGGGCGTTCGGCTGCGTGCTCTACGAGTGCCTCACGGGCCGGCGAGCGTTCGCCGGCGAGACCGTGTCCGACACGCTGGCGAAGATCCTCGAGCGCGACCCGGATCTCGCGGCACTGCCCACGGGAACGCCGACACGACTGCGTGAACTGCTGCGGTACTGCTTGGCAAAGGACCCGAAGCTGCGTCTGCGCGACATCGGCGACGCCCGAATCGTGCTGGACGAGGTGCTCGCTTCGCGCTCGCCTTCCGGGCGGTTGCTGATCGGTGAATCCGCAGGCGGCGGCGACTCGGGTCGACCCCGATCTCGGGGTGTCGCCCCGCTGTGGGTGGGCCTGGGCGCGGTGACGGCCGTCGGCCTGGGGATCGGTCTCGGTTCGACGGTTACAGGCCATGGCGGGGCGTTACGTTGCACGTCGATTCAGATCCCGTCGGATCTCGTGGTCTCGAGCGGCGAGATCAGGCGCGACGGGCACGTACTCGTCGTTGCAGCGCGCCCGAGGAGCGGGAACGGAACGGAGGCATCTCCTTCACGCGTGTACGTCCGTCCTCTCGACAGCTTCGAGTTCAAACCCCTGCCCGGCACGGAGGGAGCGGCGTGGGCGGGAACGAGCTTGGACTCCCGGACCCTCTTCTTCACCGCCCCGGTGCAGACGGGAGCATCCCAGTACCGGTTCTTCCGAATGCCGATCGACGGCAGTGCACCCGCCATTGCGCTTTTCGACTGGCAAGAGGGCTGGGGCGGAGGATGTGAGCTGTCGAATGGCGACTTCCTCATGCTGGTCGGCACGAGTTTCTTTCGCCTTCCCAAGGCGGGCGGGACGCCATCGCCCGCCACAAGGATTGACGCCGACAGGCCGGGGGTCCGTGACGTCACTCTCGGTGATGCGCTACCGGGCGACCGCGGAGTGCTGACCACGCTCGGTGGCTATGGCCAGTCGGGTTGGCACTACAACGTCGGGGTGCTCGATCCAAGGACGGGGAAGGTCAAGGTCGTCGTGGAAGACGGTGGTCGTCCCGTCTATGTCCCGACCGGCTACCTGCTGTTCTCGCGTGACGATGTTGTGCTCGCGGTGCGCTTCGATATTGGCCGCCTCGAGACCCGTGGTCCCGCCGTCGCGGTCTGGAAAGGGCTCAGCACGCCCTTCTCGACCGAGCCGGGGCACTTCGCGGTCACCCGGGATGGTTCGCTGTTCTATCGCCCCGGCAAGGGGGGAGGCGCCCGCGCTCTGGCGTTCCTCGATCTGTCCGGGCACCTCCAGCCATGGTCATCCGAACGCTGGCATGTCGAGGCCGAGTTCGTAATGGCACCGGATGGACATCACTTCGCCTGCATGATCCTCAATCCGCGCGGGATCGATGAAATCTGGATCTCCGACGTTTCCCGCCCCGGCTTTCGCAGGCTGGGGACCGACCCCAACGCCGACTGCTTCTGGCCACGCTGGTCTCCGGACGGCAAGTTGATCGCATACCAACGGGTCGCGAAGGACGATCGCGATGGCATCTATGTCCAGCCCGTCGAAGGAGGAGAAGCGAAGCGGATCTTCGCCCCCCGAGCGGAGGGATATGCCCCCAGTGCGTGGTTGCCGGGTGGCTCCGGACTGATTGTTTCGAGCGCGATCTCAGGACGCCGGTTCATCAAGCTCTTGACCCTGGCCGGAGCCGAGGCGGATTCGAGCCGGCTGCGGCCGCTGCTGCCGAGCCGCTTCAGCGTTTACACGCCGCGGATTTCCCCCGACGAACGGATGCTGGCGTTCACCAGTGAGGCTTCCGGTAGAGCCGAGATCTTCGTTGCCGAGTTTGGCGCCGATGCCAGCGTGGGTCGTCCCCTCCAGGTATCAACCGAAGGTGGATCCGGAGAGAGCTGGTCCCCCGACGGCGGGTCTCTGTACTACGACGATGCTCACGGAAAGATGCTGAAGGTCTCGGTCCGCCGAACACCTGTGCTGTCGGTCTCGTCGCCGGTTCAGGTCTTCGATCTCCAGAAGCTCGGCATCTTCACCTACTGCGTGCTGCCGGACGACCGTTTCCTCGTCGCGCTCAGGACCGAAGACGAGGGCGAGATTACGCGCTATGACGTGGTGTTGAACTGGACGGACGAGCTGACGCGCAAGATGCAGGCCGCGCGCTGATGCCGCCGGCACATGGCTCGACCCCTACGAAATCCTCGCCCCGCGGGGCGCAGAGCAGCAGGGCAGGTTCTAGGCCGCGGGCCTCGATGGTCAGGTCCGTGAGTCTCAGGACCCGCTCGTAGCAACCCTTCAGAAGATCGCGATCCTCCGCGCCGAAGAGCTTCGATGCCCGGTTCATCTCGTTCGCGATCATGAGAATCTGCTGGTCCAGCGAGAACGTCGTCCAGCGCTCGGGAGTCAGGGTCGCGTGTTGAGTCACGAGAGCGGTTCTCCCTCGCCAACCAGGGAGAATGGCGGCGGGTTCTGCTTCGGTCACGTCGCGAGCGCCCGCGCGAGGTCCAGCAGGGCGAGATCGGGGGGCTTGATCCGGCCGGCCACTTCGGCGAGCGGCGTGCGCGCGTTCTGCGCCGCCCTCCGCCCGATGAGCACGCCGGTTTCGCCGTCGGCGATCGCCTCCACCGCGGCGGCCCCGAGGCGCGAGGCGAGCAGCCGGTCGAAGGCGAGCGGCGCGCCGCCGCGCTGGACGTGGCCGAGCACGGTGGCGCGGAGGTCGAAGCCGACCCGCTCGGAGTGCTCGCGGAACCAGGCCATCAGCATGTCGGCGTTGAGGGCCGCGCCCTCGGCCACCACCGCGAGGGCGTGTGACTTGCCCTTGCGCCAGGCCTCGCGCAGATCCTCCGCCACCTGCTCGGGCGTGGTCTCCACTTCGGGGATCACCACCACTTCGGCGCCGCCCGCGAGCCCGGCCGCCAGCGCCAGGTAGCCGCAGTTCCGGCCCATCACCTCGATCAGGAAGGCGCGCTCGTGCGAGGAGGCGGTGGTCTTCACGCGATCGATCGCCTCGAGCGCGATGTTGAGCGCGGTGTCCACGCCGATCGTGATCTCCGAGCCGGGAAGATCGTTGTCGATGGTCGAGGCGACACCCACCACCGGGAAGCCGTCGGTCTGAAGGGCGTAGGCGCCGGCCTGCGAGCCGTTGCCGCCGATCACCACCAGCGCCTCGACACCGCGGCCCTCGAGTGCGGTCAGCCCCAGGCGGCGCACCGCCGGCTCGACGAACTCGGGGCAGCGTGCGCTGCCAAGCATGGTCCCGCCGAGCTGCAGGATGCCGCCCACCGAGCGCGCGTCGAGCGGCAGGAACTCGCCCTCGATCAGCCCGCGGAATCCGCGGCGCACGCCGTCCACGACCCAGCCGCGGTCGACGGCCGAGCGCGTCACCGCGCGGATCGCGGCGTTCATGCCCGGTGCGTCCCCGCCCGACGTCAGCACCGCGATGTGGCGCGGCACGTTCGTCGCGCGGGCCCGCGCGGGTGCCTTACTGGACGCGGATGGTCCCACGAAACATGTCCATCGCGCAGGAATACTGGAGGTCACCGGGCTTGTCCGGCGTGAACGTGATCGTGACCGGCTGGTTGAGCGGCAGCGGTTGATTGATGTTGTGGTCCTTGAGCACGAATTCGGTCGCGCAGGTCTTGTCGGTCGTGCGCGTCACGATCAGCGTGACCGGTTGCCCCTGACGGACGGTGATGACGTTGGGCTCGAAGCCGTCCGGAACGACCTGGAGATGGATGGGACCGTCGGCCGGCGCAGCGGCCTGATCGGCCGGCTTCGGCGCGCACGAGGCGAGGAAGGCGAGCGCGGTAGCGGCAACGAGTGTGTGGAACCTCATGGGGTGCTCCTTTCAGTGAGGTGAGGGGGAATCGGTAACAGGGTTGGCAGCCACCGGCAACTGCTCGCGGCGGAGCTGGGCGTGGCGCCACCAGGTGTAGACGACCGGGATGATCTCGAGCGTCAGGAACGCCGAGGTGAAGAGCCCGCCCACCATCGGCGCCGCGACGCGCTTCATGACGTCCGCCCCGCTCCCCTGCGACCACAGCAGCGGCACGAGCCCGATCATCATGGTGGCGACCGTCATGAGCTTGGGCCGCACGCGCTGCACCGCGCCTTCGAGGGTGGCTTCCACGATGTCGTCGTAGCTCCGGATCCGACCCTCGGCCTTGCGGCGGTGATACGCCGAGTCGCAGTACACCACCATGACGACGCCGGTCTGAGTGGCGAGACCGACCAGCGCGATCAGCCCCACCCACACGGCGGCCGACAGGTGATAGCCGAGCAGCGCCAGCAGCCAGACGCTGCCGACCAGCGCGAACGGCACCGAGGCGAGCACGATCAGCGCCTCGGCGAGACTGCCGAAGGTGAGGTAGAGGAGGAGCAGCACCACGACGAGCGTGATCGGAACCAGGATCTGCATCCGTGCGAGCATCCGCTCGAGCAGCTCGTACTGGCCGGTCCATTTGAGATGGGTGCCGGGCTCGAGGCGCACCTCGCGCGCCACCACGCG
>DAIUEO010000056.1:0-2879 GCA_036845125.1 Candidatus Eiseniibacteriota bacterium
GACATCGTAGACCACGCGATTGACCCCGCGCACCTCGTTCGCGATTCGCCCGGCGGCGCGCGCGAGCAGGGCGTGCGGGATCCGCGTCCAATCGGCGGTCATGCCGTCCTCGCTGTTCACCGCGCGCAAGGCGATCACGCGCTCGTACGAGCGCTCGTCGCCTTTGACCCCCACCGTCTGCACCGGGAGCAGCACCGCGAACGCCTGCCAGGTGCGGTCGTACCAGCGCGCGCGCCGCAGCTCCTCGATGAAGACGGCGTCGGCGCGCCGGAGGATCGCGAGATCCTCGGGGTTCACCGCCCCGAGCGTGCGCACGGCGAGGCCGGGGCCCGGGAAGGGATGGCGCTCGACCAGCGGGGCCGGCAGTCCAGCTCGCGGCCGAGCGTGCGCACCTCGTCCTTGAACAGCGTGCGCAGCGGTTCGACCAGCTTGAGGTGCATGCGCTCGGGGAGCCCGCCCACGTTGTGATGGGTCTTGATCACCTGCGCGCCGAACCCGACCGAGGCGCTCTCGATGACGTCCGGGTAGAGCGTGCCCTGGGCGAGGAACTCGATCGGCCCGGCCCGCCGCGCCTCCTCCTCGAACACCGCGATGAACTCGCGGCCGATGATCTTCCGCTTTTGCTCGGGATCGGTCACCCCGGCGAGCTGGTCCAGGAAACGCTCCCGCGCATCCACCACGATCAGGTTGAGCCCGCGCTTCTCGCCCAGCTCGCGGCGCACCTCGTCCGCCTCGTTCTCACGCAGGAGGCCATGGTCCACGAGCACGCAGATCAGACGCTTGCCGATCGCGCGATGGCAGAGCGTCGCGGTCACGGTGCTGTCGACTCCGCCGGAGAGGCCGCAGAGCACGTGGCCGTCGCCGACCTTCGCGCGGATCTCGGCCACCGCCTGGCGGAGGAAGCTCTTCATGCTCCAGCCGCCCTCGAGTCCGGCGATGCGGAACAGGAAGTTGTGCAGCACCTGGCGGCCGTAGGGCGAGTGCACCACCTCCGGATGGAACTGGATCAGGTGGAACGGGAGCTTCCTGTGCTCGACGGCCGCGAACGTGCAGTTCGAGGTGTGCGCGGTCCGGATCCAGTCCCCGCCGATCGAGCGCACCTCGTCGCCGTGGCTCATCCACGCGCGGAAGCGCTTGGGCACTCCGCGGAAGAGCTCGGACGGCCGGTCGCGCACGAACGTCGCGTGTCCGTACTCGGCGCGCTCCGACTTCGCCAGCGAGCCGCCCATGAGCTGCATCGTCGCCTGGAGCCCGTAGCAGATGCCGAGGATCGGCTTCTTCAGCTCGTAGATGGCGGGATCGGGCATCGGCGCCTCGGCGCGGTAGCCGCTCGCCGGCGAGCCGGAGAGGATCAGCGCCTTGGGTCTGAACGCCCGGATCCGATCGATCGAAGTGGTTCCCGACACCACCTCGGAATACACCCCGAGCTCGCGGACGCGACGTGCGATCAGCTGGGTGTACTGGGAGCCGAAGTCGAGGATGAGGACCCGCTCGCGCGCCACGCCGGCCCTCAATGCCGGAACACCCGACGGTCGGTGAAGGCCATGGCGATGCCGTGCGCGTCGCACGCCGTGATCACCTCTTCGTCGCGCTTCGAGCCACCCGGCTGGACCACGGTCGTGATGCCGGCCTCCGCGGCGTGCTCGATGTTGTCGGCGAACGGGAAGAACCCGTCGCTCGCGAGTACCGCCCCCGTCGTCGCGTGGCCGGCGCGGCGCGCTTTCATGAGCGCGACGTCCACCGCGTCGACGCGGCTCGTCTGCCCGGAGCCGAGCCCGATGAGCTGGGAGCCGCGCACCAGCACGACCGCGTTCGAGCGCGCCGCCGCGACCACCTCGAAGGCGAACTGCATCGACTCGAGTTCCTCCCGGGACGGCACCCGCTGGGTCACGACGAGCCACTTGGGCGCCAGGTCCTCCACGTCGCGCTGCACCAGAGACCACGCCCCGATATCCCGGACCCGCCAGGGACTGGGCGGCGCAACGTCAGCGGCCGCAAGGCGCAGCAGGCGGAGATTCACCTTGGACTTCAAGGCCTCGGCGGCCTCGGGGCGAATCTCGGTCGCCGCCACGCACTCGAGGAACGGACCCGCCATGGCGGCGGCGGTCGCGGCGTCGAGCGGACGGTTGAGTGCGACGATCCCGCCGAAGGCGGACAGGGAATCCGCCGCGAAGGCGCGCTCGAAGGCCTCGAGCGGCGTATCCGCGAGCGCGACGCCGCACGGCTCGGCGTGCTTGACGATCACGCACGCCGGCTTGTCGAACCGCCCGGCGAGCATCACCGCGGCGGCGAGGTCGAGCAGGTTGTTGTAGCTGAGCTCCTTCCCCTCACGCCACGCCTCGAGCTTTCCCCGCGATCCGGCGCGCGCGTAGAGCGCGGCCGGCTGGTCCGGGTTCTCACCGTAGCGCAGCGTACGCACCCGCTCGAGCGCGGTAACGATCACGGGCGGCGGGCTGCCGGGCTCCACTCCCTGCGTGCGGCGCGTCATCTCCGCGGCAATCGCGGCATCGTAGGTCGCGGTGCGCGCGAAGGCGGCGGCGGCCCACCCGCGACGCTGCGCGAGCGTCGGGCCTCCCTCCGTGAAGGCGGCGAGCGCCTCGGCGTACTGCGCGGGATCGTGGAGCACGACCACGTCCTCGTGGTTCTTGGCTGCCGCGCGCAGCAGGGCCACGCCGCCGATGTCCACGAGCTCCACCGCTTCGGCGTCGGTCCCGGCGCTGGCGCGCTGCTCGAACGGATAGAGGTTCACGGCAACGCAGTCGATGCCGACGATGCCGCGCTGCGAGAGCTCCTCGGCATCCGCCGACGAGCCGCGTCGCGCCAGGATCGCGCCGTGGATGTTGGGGTGCAGCGTCTTCACGCGGCCGCCCAGCATCTCG
>DAIUEO010000056.1:2889-20459 GCA_036845125.1 Candidatus Eiseniibacteriota bacterium
ACCGGCGTCACGCGCAACCCCGCGGCCTCGAGGTGGGCGGCGGTGCCGCCCGAGGCCACCAGGGTCGCGCCGTGCGTCAGCAGCGCGTGCGCGAACTCGGTCGCGCCCGTCTTGTCGTTGAGCGAGAGCAGCGCCACACGCGGCCAGGGCCCCAGCCGATCCCGGGACGTCATCCGCGGAGCCTCCGCGACCGCATGGCTCCCGGATCCTTCACGTCGCGCCTCGGTCTCCCCCATGTCACTTCGCCTTCCCCATCAGCCGCTCCATCGCTTCGAGGTAGCGCTCGCGGGTGCGCTGCACGACGTCCGCCGGCAGCGCGGGCGCCGGCGGGTCGTGGTTCCAGCCCGAGGCATCGAGCCAGTCCCGCACGAACTGCTTGTCGAACGAGAGCAGCCGCCCGGCCTCGTACTCCGCGCGATCCCAGTAGCGCGACGAGTCCGGCGACAGCGCCTCGTCGATGAGCGTGAGCCTGCCGTCCACCCAGCCGAACTCGAACTTGGTGTCGGCGAGCACGAGGCCGCGGCCCCAGGCGCGGCGACGCGCCTCTTCATAGAGGGCGATGCTGCGCCCGCGGAGCTGGTTCGCGGTGTCGGCGCCGACGCGGTTCACGACTTCCTCGTACGTCACGTTCTCGTCGTGACCGTGCTCCTCCTTGGTGGCCGGCGTGAAGATCGCCGGTTCGAGCTTGGAGCCGTCCTCGAGGCCGGCCGGGAGCGGGATGCCGCACACTGTGCGGTCGCGCCGGTACTCCTTGAGCCCCGAGCCCGTCAGGTAGCCGCGCACCACGCACTCGATGTCGACCCGGTCGGCGCGGCGAACGAGCTGCCCGCGGCCCTGGAGCCGCTCGGCGAAGCGATCGAACGGCGCGGGGAACGTCGCGGGATCGGTCGAGACGAGGTGATGTGGCCGGGCGCTCTCGAGGGTGGTCATCCACCACGCGGACAGCGTGCTCAGCACGCGGCCCTTGTCCGGGATCGGCGTCGGCAGCACGCAGTCGTACGCCGAGAGACGGTCGCTCGCGACCATGACCAGGGTGTCGGGACCGGCCTCGTACACCGCGCGCACCTTGCCGCGGCGCCACGGCTCGATACCGGGCAGCTCGATCTCGGAGATCCCCAGAGGGGCGTGGGCAGTGTTCATCATCGGGCTCTCCCGGTCGCCGGCGCGACCCGCTCGAAGCGTTGCTCGATCCAGGTCGGGAGTTCGGCGATCGCCGGAATCGCCGGGACTCCCGCCGGCGCATAGTCGCCGGCCGGATCGATGAGAACGGCATGGAGCCCGGCAGCTGCGGCGCCCGCCGCATCCACCGAGACGATGTCTCCCACGTACAGCGCGCGATCGGCCGGCGTCGAGAGACGCTCGAGCGCGAACGCGAAAATGGCGGGGTCGGGCTTCTCGACGCCGACGACCTGCGAATCCACCACGAACTCGAGTCCGTCGCGCACGCCGCAGTCCCGGAGGTGCATCTCGGCGCGGCCGTCGGAATTGCTCACGCACGCCGCCCGCAGCCCCAGCTCGAGAATGCGATCCAGCGCCTCGCGCGCACCCTCGATCGGGCGGGTCCACAACCCGGTCATCCGATGACGCTCGGCGAACGCGAGCAGCGCCGGCTCGATGTGTTCTCCGGGCACACCGGCCGCTTCCAGCATACCGGCGAAATAGGCGCGCGTGTCGCCGCGGCTTCCGAGCGGGTGGGGCTCATCCGGGTTCGGCTGCCGCGCCTCCGCAGTGAAGCTGGCGTCGTAGCGGCGACGCCCCGCCACTTCGGCGCGGCGCAGCGTTCCAGGCGCGATGATGAGTCCATACGAGCGGAGCAGCTCCGACATCCACTCGAAGTCGAGCCGGACCAGCGTGCCGCCGGCGTCGAACAGGACGGCTTCGAGCCGCGGGCGCTCAGCCACCGGTCACCTTCGCGTCCGCACCGAAGGCGAGGCGCCGGCCTTCGATGCGCCACGGCTCGGTGATGAAGCGGCAGACCGCCATCGGGTAGAGACGGTGTTCCGACTCGTGGATGCGGGTCTCGAAACTCTCGAGGGTGTCGTCGTCGCGCAGCTCCACGGCGGCCTGCGCCACCACCGGACCATGGTCGAGCTCCGCGTCCACCAGGTGCACCGTGCATCCGCTCACCCGGACGCCGTGCTCGAACGCGCGGCGGATCGCCTCGAGGCCGGGGAACGCCGGCAGCAGCGAGGGATGAATGTTGAGGATCCGGCCGTCGAAGGCGGAGAGGAACTCGCGATGGAGTCGCCGCATGAACCCGGCGAGCAGGACGACGCTCACGCCGCGCTCCTTCAGTGCCTCGATCCACGGCCGCTCGTCCTCGAGGCGCGTCCGGAACCGGCCGGCAGGCAGCACCGCCGTCTCGATGCTCAGCCGGCGCGCCCGCTCGATCGCGGGGGCGTCGGGCTGGTCGACGGCGAGCAACACGATGTTCCCTCCCAGCTCGTTTCGCTCGGAAGCACGGGCCAGCGCTTCGAAATTGGAGCCGCGTCCCGATGCGAGAACGGCGATCGAGGGACGTGACGAGGTGAGCACGCCGCAATCTATCAGCGGCCCGGGGGTCCGGCAAATTACGGCCTTGCCACGGCTCTACGCCATGCGTTGCGGCGCCAGTCGAGGACGTGCGCGCCGTCCTCCGACAGCTCGATCCAGAGCGCGCCCTCCTGATCGGTGCGACGGATTTCCGTGCCGGCGCCGCGCAGCCGCTCCAGGGTTTCCGCCGCGGGATGGCCGAAGGGATTCCGCCGTCCACACGAAACGACGGCGAGCCGGGGACGGATGGCCGCCAGTAGCGTCGCGCCGGTGGACGAGCGCGAGCCGTGATGCGCCACCTTGAGCACGCTCACGCCGGGCGCGACCTCGAGACGGCGCTCGATCGTCGAGTCGATGTCCGCCGTCAGCAGCGCACGGCCCGCGCCGGCTCCGACGGTCAGCACCAGCGAGCCCTCGTTGTCGGAGAAGCGGTTCCTCGAAGCGGGCGGCCACGCGACGACCGCGAGCGGAGCCTTCCAGAGCGTGTCGCCGCGCCCGGCAGATCGTGCACGCGCGGCCGGCGGGAGCCGGACGGCGGACGTGTCGGGAACCCACCAGCGCTCCGGTCGCGCGGCGCGCCACACCGCGAGCGCGCCACCGGCGTGGTCGGCATCCTCGTGCGTGATCGCGACGCCGCGGAGCCGCGCGAGGCCGGCCCAGCGCAGGAACGGAACGACCCGCGACTCCCCCGCGTCCCACAGCGGGGAGCGGGCGCCCGCGTCGACGAGCCACCAGCCGGAGCGCCCGCCGATCGCGATCGCTTCGCCCTGCCCGACGTCGAGCATCACGAGCCACCACCGTCCGCGCGGAGGCGCGATCGGCCGCGTGAGTGCAACGGCCAGCACGGCAGTGAAGATGAGCGCAATGCCGGCGCCGATGGCCGCGTGCCGCGCGCGCGACCTCCCGCGCCGGATGGCGGCGAGGTTTCGCGGCGGCGGTGCGCTCATCGCGAGCAGCAGCGCGCCGGCTCCGGCGAGCGCCGCCTTCCAAGCCTGAGGCCCCGTCACCCAGACCGCGCCCGGCACGGAAGCCGCGGCCTCCGTGACCCGGCGCAACGCGAGCGCCAGTCCCTCCGACGCTGCGAACCACGGATGGCCGAAACCCGGAAGCGCGAGATCGGCGGCCACCGCCATCCACGCGGCGGCCAGCAGCAGTCCCGACACCGGCACCGCCACCAGGTTCGAGAACGGCGCGACCCACGACAGACCGTGCGTGGCGTTGAGCAGCAGCGGCAGAGCGCACACCTGGGCGCTCACCGTGGCCATGAAGCCGTCGGCCCAGGGGATTCGTCGCGACACCTGACGGAGTGCCGCACCCACGGTCGCGAGGCCGAGCGTCGCGGCCACCGAGAGCTGGAAGCCGAGATCGTGCGCCCATCCCGGGAACACGACGAGCAGTGCGGTGGAGGCGATGGCCAGCACCTGCACGGGATCGGCGCCCCGCCCGAGGATGCGCGCGAGGGCGGCGAGGGTCTCGGCGACCGCGGCACGCAGCAGCGAGGGAATGGCGCCCGCGATCGCGACGTAGCCCCACGCGGCGAGCGTTCCGGCGATCATCCGCGCGCGGGGTCCGAGTCCGAGCCACGCGGCGAGCCCGCGCAGCACGCCCGCCATCCAGGTCACGTGGAGCCCGGAGAGCGCGAGCAGGTGAATGAGTCCCGAGGCGCGAAAACCCGCGTCGAGATCGGACGACAGCCCGCTGCGATCGCCGACGAGGAGCGGAACGGCCAGCTCACCGGCCGGCCGCGAGAGCCCGTGAGCGAGGCGCGCCTCGACCGCGCGGCGCACCACCACCCACGGCGCGTGCCCGGACGGTTTCACGATGCGGGCGACCCGGGCGCGGCCGCTCGCGACGACGTTGGCCGCGAATGCGGCGAGTCGGGGATCACGCTGCCCGGGATTGCGGGGCGGCGCGGGCGGGTCGAGCTCGGCCAGCGCCTCGAGGCGGTCACCCCATTCGGCGTGGCAGCGCTCGGGAAGCCGGATTCGGAGGTGCGCGCCGCGCGGGATCGGCGGCACGGCGCGCTCCACGCGGACGATCGCCACGGGCGCGCCGCCCGCGCGCTCGGGATGTGAGGCCACCACCGCCATGATGCGATGGAGTCCCGGCGTGACGGCGAGCCGCGCATGCGCGCGGCGCGCGGCTTCGGCGCGAAGCCCCGACCCGAGCAGCAGCAGACCGAAGAGCGCGAGCTCGGGCCACGGCGATCGGCCGCGGCGCACCGCCAGCCACGTGCCGATGGCGATGATCGGTATCGCTGCAAGGAACGAGGTCCAGAGCCCGAGCAGCAGCCCGAGCCAGATCGCCGCCGCGACCAGCGTTCCCGCACGCCCTCCCATGATGCGGGCGCACCGGAAAGAGCCGTGCCATGAGACTTCCGCTGGATTCAGGCTCGAGGGAACGCGCCGCCATGCGCATGACGGCGACGATCGGCAACGCGGTTACCGGGACGCTGTCGTCATTCCCCGGATGCCGAGGCCGCGGGCGCCGCGCGGCGGCGCTGCTTCATCCAGAAGATCTCGGTGAAGTATTCGTCGCCGACCCGGGACACGGCACTCATGTAATGAGGAGCCTGCCCGCTCGCTTCCAGCATCACGGCCGGGAACACGGCGGTGCCGACGATCCCTCCCGGCGCCTTGAGCGGCACCATCTCGTAGCGGCGCCAGTTGCCGTTCGGCGCCCGGACGTGGAGCCACATCTCGGCGAGATCGGTCTCCTGGACCCCCGTGAGATAACACGACACCACCGCGGGGCGGTCGAGCGGCAGGGATCCGGGTGCGGACACGTTCCCGAGACGCGGCATCTCGATGCCGAGCCCGAAGCGGAACTGCACGAAACGCTGGTTGCCGCCGGGAAGATCGACCACCTGGACCGGTGCCTCCTCGCCCTGGTAACGCGAGCGGAAGCTGTGCGGGCCGGAGGCCAGCTCGAGCGTGAGCGGCGCCACGCCGCGCCGCTCGCCGTCCACCCAGACCTCGGCGCCGGTCGCATCGTCCTCGCCGCCGCCACCGATGACCACGCCGCGCACCGCCACGATGCCCGTGCCAGGCTCGGCCATCGAGCGCGCCACCATCTGGTAGGTCTGTCCAATCGAGAGCTCGAAGCTCTCGCTCCACGGGGCGGAGCCCGGGACCGCGAAGCGCACCTCGTGCGGACCCGGCGCCAGCTTGTCGATGGTGAGCGGCGCATAGCCGCGGTCGACGCCGTCCACCGCGATCGACACGGGAACCTTCGCGTCGGCAGCTTCGATGTTGAGGCTGCCGTTGAGCGGCGCCTCGAGCGTCGCCTTCTGGCCGGCCTTCGCTTCGACATCGTAGTTCGCACTTCCCCGCCCCGGGAGCGTGAGCGCGACCTGGTGCTTGCCGGGGCGAGCGCCAGCGTCGTCGGGGTGATCTTCGTCGTTTCCTTGCCATCCACGACGATGCCCGCGCCCGCCGGCTCGCTGCTCACCGCGAGCGAGAAGGTCCCACCGGAGAACATCCCGCCGGAGCGCCTGCCGAAGAACTGCATCGTCACGAAGCCGGCCACGATCAGCACCAGGATCCCGGCCGCGATCACCCACGGCTTCCGCCACGCGGGCGTCTCCTCCTCGTCCTCTTCTTCATATCGGGGACGAAGTGGTGGCATGGGGCGCGCACGCCGTGGCTTCGGCAGCTCGTCAGGATCCGGCGTGACGTCCACCTCGCCGCCGGTGCCGGTGCGCTCGAGCACCGCTGATGTGTCGCGCAGCGACGGCATCGCCGGAGCAGTGATGGGAATGACCTTGACCGACGCCGCGGCAACCGCGGGCTGCGTGTCCACGTCCACGATTCGGGGAGCGGGCGGCCCCGGCTCCGGGCTCGTGAGGTGGAGCGCGCGCGACGTCACTGCTTCGGGCTCGGGCGTGGGCGGAATGTACTCGGGCAGCTCGTCGCGGTCCGCACCGCCGATGACACGGTCGAGCCAGCCGAAGAAGCGCGAGCCCTTGACCGGAGCGAGAGCCGGCGGCGGCGGTTGCAGCCGCATGCGCGGTACGGGCGGCGGCGGAGCCAAGGGCGTCGGCGTCGGCGTCGGCGTCGACACCACCGGCGGCGAGGGCCGTGACTCCGCGACTGGAGCGTCTTCCGGCTGCATGAAGTGCGGGGTGATGAGCGGCTCGGCACGACGGTCCGGGAACACCGGAGGTTCCGCCGGAGCCGCCTCCGCGAAGGACGGTGTGGTGTCGAACGCGGGCGTCCCGTCGAAAGCCGGCGCTGCGGCAGACGCCGGCGCCACGTCGAACGCAGGCGATGCGTCGAACGCCGGCGCTGCGTCATGGGCGGGCGCCGCATCGGGAACGGGAGTCGCCGTCACGGGCTCCGCCGCTGCGACGGGCGCTCGCGGCGTGGTCGCATCCACCCAGGCCGGGGCGACAGTCGTCGGGCTGTCAGACATCTGAGTAGCCGGGCTGTCCGAAATCTCGATCGCGGTGTCGGTGGGACGGATCGCCTCGATCACTGCGCCGTGGCCCTCGACGTCCTTTCGCGACCACGACCATCGCACCTTCGCGTCCTGATCCGGCGCGAGTCGATACGCGCGCGCATCGCCGCCGCCGCGCTGCACGAGACGCACCCACGGAAGCTGAACCGGGCTGCCCCCCGCCCACGCCTGCTGCTCGGCTTCACCGAGGAGACCGAAGCCCAGCTCGCGCGGGGAGTCGAGCATCACCGCGACACAGGAGGCCGGCCAGCGGCGCGGCACGTCGCCCGCGATGAGGCGCGACATCAGGTGGTAGAGCATCGCCGGAATCGGGAGGCTGCGTCGCTCGCGACGGGTGGCCTCGCGGGCGAACACCGCCGCCGCCCGGAGAATGACGCCCACGGATTCGGCGTCGGCATCCTGATGAGGTCCGGCCCAGACGAGCACCGCGCCCTCGAGCTCGACCCGAACGACCAGAACTTCGCCGTGTCCCTGAGCGGAAACCTGCCAGTGTCCGGTCGTCTGATTGAGTTCCTGCGTCACGATCCCCTCCCTGAGGCCGCTCTATTCCCCTTCATCGGAACCAAGGGCCGTCCGGCTTTAGCACTCTGCAACGTTGCCGGAACATCCGGCTGGCACATGGCTTGCCCGATATACTGGATGACCATCATTCGCACGAGCTTGACTAAGACTTGTCGGGCATTGCGGCCGAGCGCGGTCGGTATGCCTTGCATCCTGCATACCGAGCCGCTTAGGTTGCTTGGCCCCGGATAGGAAGTTTTCGACCGATCCCGGAGACAACGTGATTCGAATTAAACACTTGGCGCTGGCCGTAGCTGGAATTCTCACCCTTGGGGGTTTTGCCTCCGCGGACGAGGTGATTCTGGCTACCCCGAGCCGGGCCGCCGTCCGGGACAGCTCGTCCACGAAGGCATTGGAGTTGGCTGCCGCCGACTACCAGGCGGCCTGGAAGCTCCGGCAGACCGGGCCGCTCGATGAGGCCGAGGAGCGGTGTCAATCCGCCCTCAGCCGTATCGAGGCGGCGATTGTCACCCATCCGCCACTCTCCGAGCGGCTGGACCTGGTCGCGCTGCGCGGCCGCGTGCAGCGGCTGATCGGGGACGTCCGGAAGGATCGCCTCGAGGTCGCCAGGAACGAGCCCGACGACCAGCTGCTCAACGCTCCGGCCACCGAGCCCATCGAGCCGCAGTGGAACGCGCAGGTCGCGAAGTGGGTCGACTTCTTCTGCGGCGCCGGGCGCTCCACATTCGAGCGCTGGCTCAAGCGCTCGGGTCGCTACATGGAGCTGTTCCGCGCGGCGCTCCAGAAGGAAGGCCTGCCCCCCGACCTCGTGCACCTGGTGTTCGTGGAGAGCGGCTTCAACATGCACGCGCGCTCGGTCTCGGCGGCGGTCGGACCGTGGCAGTTCCTGCGCTCGACCGGCCGGCTCTTCGGGCTCACCGTCAATCAGTGGGTGGACGAGCGGAAGGACCCCGAGAAGTCGACGGTGGCGGCCGCGCGCTATCTCAAGCACCTCTACGCGATCTTCGGTGACTGGCCGCTGGCGCTCGCCTCCTACAACGCCGGCGAAGGCACCGTGCTGCGCGCGATCAAGCGCCAGGGCACGGACAACTACTGGGATCTCAAGCTGCCGCGGCAGACCGAGGACTACGTGCCGCAGTTCATGGCCATCCTCGCGATCTCGCGTGACCCGTCACGCTACGGTTTCGACGCCGTGGATCTCGACGATCCCGTGGCGTTCGACGAAGTCGCGTTCAAGGGCGCGGTCGATCTGCGCGCGATCGCCAAGCTCACCGACTGCACGGTGCCGGAATTGAAGGAGCTGAACCCGGCGATCGTCGGCAGCACCGCCACCGGCCACGACGGAGTGACGACGCTGCGCGTTCCCGACGGCAAGGGCGAGACCCTGATGGAGAAGATCCAGGAAGGCGCGAAGCTCCCTGCGGTGAACCTCACGGTGCGTCACCGGGTGCGCCGCGGCGAGACGCTCCAGGGCATCGCGAACAAGTACCACGTGAGCGGTCGGCAGCTGGCCGCGAGCAACGGCATCAGCGCGAAAGCGCCGCTGCGGATCGGCGCCACGCTCAAGATCCCGGCGAGCCACGAGCCCCCCACCCCGCTGGTCCTCGCGCCGGGTGACCCGCGCGGGTCGACCGCCTACGTGCCTTCGCGGAATCGCGGCGTGCCGGTTTCGATGAACGCCAACTCGGAGGCCGAAGGTCGCACCGTCCATACGGTCAAGCGCGGGCAGACGCTCGGGCAGATCGCGACCCAGTACGGCGTCACGATCGACGATCTCAAGCGCTGGAACCGCCTCAAGACGGCCAGCGTGCGCCGCGGAACGCGCCTCAAGATCCGCATGCCCTCGGGCATGCCGACGATCGACGGCGCGGCGGTCACCTCGACCGTCCCTGCCACGTCGGCGAGCTACGACCCGACGGGCGCCGCGCTGCTCGCGAACATGGAGGCCGCTGCCGGTGATCCGCAGAAGCCGGCGCGCCCCAAGACGGTCGTCGTCAAGCGCGGCGACACGCTCACCGGCATCGCGCGCGAGCACGGCGTGACGGTGAAGGATCTGCAGAAGGTGAACGGCATGCGCAGCTCCCGCGTCCTCGTCGGCCAGAAGCTCAAAGTCCCGGGCCTGTAGCTTCTCGCTCCACGGCGAGACGTCGGGCGCGCCGACTCGCGCCAGCGCAAGTCGCCTAGTGTTTCGACTCCGGGCCGTCCACCACGCCGCCGCAGGGAACGTCCTGGCCGAAGGATGACGCGCGGACGTACGCGCCGATCCGCGCGTTGCGGCCGATGCGGATGCCGTCCGGGACGTGAGCGCCCTTGCCGACCACGGTGAGCCCGCTCGACAGGTGATCGGGACATGCGAGATTGGCGCTCGTAACCTGGCCGCTTCCCACGCGGGCCCCCTCCCCGATCTCGACCTCCTTGTCGATGATCACGCGATCGAGCCATGCCCCGCGGCCGACCCGGGTGTCGTGCATCACGATGCTGTCCCGCACCTCGGCGCCCGGCGGAACGTGGACGCCGGGAAAGAGGATCGAGCGCTCGACCGCTCCCTCCACGCGGCACCCGTTCGCGATCATGCTGTTCGCGACACGGCTGCCCGGCGCGAAGCGCACCGGCGGACGATCGGCGCTCTGCGTGTGGATGATCCAGTCGGGATCGTCGAGCGCGATCGGCGGCTTGTCGGACAGCAGCTGGAGGTTCGACTCGTAGTAGGAGTCGAGCGTGCCGACGTCCTGCCAATAGCGGTTGAAGCGGTACGCGAACACCGCCTCGCCGCGCGCGACCAGCCGCGGCAGCAGGTCCTTGCCGAAATCGTGGCTCGATTGGTCCATCGCGGCGTCTTCGACCAGCCAGCGGATGAGCCGCGTGCGATCGAACAGGTAGACGCCCATCGACGCGAGCCGCGAGGACGCCTTCTTCGGCTTCTCGAGGAAGCCGGTGACGCGACCGTTGGGCTCGGTCTCGAGGATCCCGAAGTGATGGACCTGGTCCTCGGGCACCTCGGTGACCGCCACCGTGGCGGTCGCGCGGTTCGCCGCGTGGAACGCATAGAGCACGTTGTAGTCCATGGTGTAGACGTGGTCGCCGGAGAGCACCAGCACCTCGTCCACGCGCCGTCGCCTCAGGTGCACCAGGTTGCGGTAGATGGCATCGGCGGTTCCGAGGTACCACTCGCGGTCGGCGCCCGGTGACGGCTGGAGGATCTGCACGCCGCCGTGCAGCCGGTCGAGATCCCACGGCCGCCCGCTCCCGATGTGACGGTTGAGCGAGACCGGGCGGTACTGGGTGAGCACGCCGACGTCGTAGACACCGGAGTTCACGCAGTTGGACAGCGTGAAGTCGATGATCCGGTACTTGCCGCCGAACGGCACGGCCGGCTTCGCGCGGCGCTCCGCCAGCAGGCAGAGCCGACTGCCGACGCCGCCCGCGAGAATGAACGCGTAACGCGAGCCGATCACACGAGCTCCTGGTACCAGGGCCGGCTCGGAGTCCGCTCCGCGGCGTCGATCACGCCGCCCGCGAAGTCGTCCTCGCGCGCGCCCACTCCCACCACCGCACCACCCGCCACGTGCGCCCGCGCCGGGACGTGGGCGTCCTTGCCGACGATCGTGAGCCCGGAGTCCTCGGATCCGGGCTCGCCGATCACGGCGCCCTCCCCGATCCGGCAGTACTTGTCAACGATCGCGCGCGTGACCCGCGCGTCGCGTGCGACGACGCCGTCCGCCATGACGATCGAATCCTCGATCTCGGCGCCGGCCTGGACGCGGACACCCGGGAAGAGCAGCGAGCGCCGCACCACGCCGTCCACGCGGCAGCCATTCGCCACCAGGCTGTCCTCGAGGCGCGCCGCGTCGCCAACCCGCACCGGCGGGCGCTCCTCGTCGCGGGTGAGCAGCGGCCAGCGCGGATCGAACAGCGCGAGCCGCGGCGCGGCGGCCACCAGCTCGAGATTCGAGCGGTAGTACGAGCCGACCGTACCCACGTCCTCCCAGTAGCCCTCGAATTCGTGGGCCTGGACCGGCACTCCATCCGCGATCGCGGGCCGCAGCACGTCGAGCACGAGGTCCACCGGCCGTGGGCGGAGCCGCTCGGCGAGCAGCTCGTAGTCGAAGAGGTAGATGCCCATCGAGCCGAACGGCGTCGCCGCGCGCTCGGGCTTCTCGACCAGCTCCTCGATGCGGCCCTCGGGTCCGAGGGTCGCCATGCCGAAACGGCGGGTTTCGGTCGGCGGCACGCGCGTGACCGCGACGGTGACCGCGGCGCCGCTCTCGACGTGCGTTTCCATCAGCGCCCGGTAGTTCATCCGGTAGACGTGGTCCCCGGAGAGCACCAGCACGCGGTCCGGCCGGCGCTCCTCGATCACGTCCCAGTTCTGGGTGATGGCGTCCGCCGTGCCGCGGTACCAGCCGGAGTGGCTGCGCGTCGTATACGGCTGGAGGATGAGAATCCCGCCGCGATGATCGAGGTCCCACGAGCGGCCCGATCCGACGTGGTCGTGGAGCGAGGTCGGCGCGTGCTGCGTCACGATCGCAACATCCACGATGTCGGAGTGGCGGCAGTTGCTGAGGCAGAAGTCGATGACGCGGTACTTGCCGCCGAACGGCAGCGCGGCCACCGCGCGCTCCGCGGTCAGGACGCCGAGGCGCTCACCACTGCCGCCCGAGAGGATCACCGCCATGACGTCCGACACCAATGGCCTCCGTGGATGACGCGTCGGGCGTGGACGTTGCACACGGGACGCGGGCGGGCCACGTTAGGAGCGGGTCCGCCGCGCGTCAACCAACCGGGCGCGACGAAGGTGCGGAGCGGAGTCGATGCTGGGCGGTCTCGCCCGGCGTTGCTACCAGCTCAGGCCGATCGACACGACGTGCGTCGCGTCCAGCTCCTGATCGTCCGGAAAGTCCTTCTCGTCGGACGCGAAGAACCGGTTGAGCCGCGCCGCGTAGTCGGCGACGAAATGCTTGTAGCGCACGCCGGTTCCGAAACTCAGGTCCTTGGCGGCGGCACCGGTGCGCAGCGCGAGCGTGCTCCGGTACCAGTACTCGACCCCGGTACGGATGTCCCAGGTCTGCCCGCCGAGCGCGAACTGGCTGTCGAGCCGCCGGCGCTCGAAACCCCAGGAGAGATCAGTTCCCCAGGTGAGCGCGTGACGCGGCGCAGGCTGGAACTGGAACGACACCCCGGTGTCGAGGGTGGGGATCACGTACTCGCGGGTGCCGTTGCTCCAGGCGAGATAGGTCGTCGTGAGATCGTGCGCAACGAAGCTGAGCGTGATGGCGTCGCTCGGCATGTAGAGCACGCCGGCGTCGAGCCCGGCGCCGAACGAGGTGACGTTCTCCCCCGGCAGCGTGTCGGGCAGGCTCTGGCGCACGAACTTGAGGTTGGCGCCGAACGCCCACGCGGTGCCGCGGTGGCGCGCGTAGGAAATGAGCAACGCGAGATCGCTGGCGCTCGCGTAGAAGAGGTCGTCCTCGGTGAGGAGCAGGCGCTCACCCCAGTCCCAGACCTCGTTCCCCTGCCCGTTCCCCGGCGTCGTGCTGTCGTTGTCGATTCCGTAGTCGAGGAAGTCGCGCCCGGCGACGAGCCCGCCGGGCCGCGGCGTGACCGGGATGTCGTCGGTGGCGAGCCGCAGCAGCGAGACGCCGAGCGCGCTCTCGCGGCCCTTGGGCCCGCCGAGCGGGAAGACGCCGCCCAGGTAGTCGTGGTTGAGGAGACTGCCGAACTGCTCGGTGTGCTGGAAGATCACCTCGCGGTACGGCAGGTAGATCATGCCGGCCGGATTCCAGAACGGCGCGGTCGCATCGTCCGCGATCGCCGAGAACGCCTGGCCGAGTCCGATCGCGCGCGCGCCGACCGGGATCTTGAGGAACTCGCCGGCGTACTTGGTGGCACCGGCCGGCGAAGCCAGCAGCGAAACGAGTCCGAGGGTGAGGGCGGTCGCCCGGGTGAGGTTCATCCAGCTCCTTGGTGAGGCTCCGGCCTGGGTGCGAGAGCGGTCCAAGCTAGGGACCGCTTGACTCAGATGTCAACCCGCTCCACGCGCGGCTTCTCACCCAGCAGGCTCTGCTCATCGACCGGATGCGTCACGCGCCACTGACCCTCGATGCGCACCAGCTCGGACACCACCGGCAGACGGCGCACATATTTCGAGCCGACCGGCACGTAGCGCACCTGGTAGGCCGCCATCACGTGGTCGTCTTCGAGCGGCACGAGCTTCAGCGAATCGATGCGACACGCGCGGGTCTCCGGGAAGAACCACAGCATGCCCGGGAACGGCACCGGGTCGAGATCGGAGGCCATGCACTCGGAGATGCCTTCGGCATCGTGCTCCTGCAGGGCTTCCCAGTAGGTTGCGAGCGCGCTCGAGGGGGTGCGAAACCGGATATCGATCCGACAGCGCTCTCCCTGGCCGAGCAGGGTGAAGCAGCCGACGAGCAGGAGGACCCATGCCTTCACTCCTGCCCGCCCTGGCGCTTCGGAAGCCTGGCTCTTCTCGGCTCCCGGATTTTCTACACCGGTTCCCGCCTCGGGTGTCCCGTGAAGCGCGAGGGGAACCCCGACCTGCCCGCTGCCATCCGACATTGCCGTCTTTCGAGAAAGAGTTGGACCCGCGCCTTGGGGGCGCGGGTCCGTGTCGCAACCCAACCGGAGGGCTGGAGGTGGGCCCTCCGAACGAATAGCTAGGGCACTAGCCGTTCCAACGATCGTGCGAGGTGCCAGCCGGGGCGGGCTTCATGGGATGGCTCCAGCCGCACCTCTATCACGCTACCGGACAGCATATTGGAGAGTTCGTGCGGGATGGTTTTGCTTCTCGAATTGCATGACGCGAATGCGCGCCGCACGAAATGCAACGCGAAGCCGGGGGATCTGACCCGCGGGGCGGGTCGGATTCAGCGGGAACGCGGGGGCTTGCCGCGCCCGGACGGCCGGGATCTTTGCGCAGAGAAGGGCCGCGCCCCCGCTCGCGCAGGGCGTGCGGAGGGGCGCCCCGGGGAGCGCTGAGGCCGGGAAGTGGGGCGGCCCGTGGAACGGGCAGGCCGTGAGGCCGGGCGGCTCGACGGCCGCCCGGAATCGTTCCGGCGACCGGATTCCGCGCGAGGACGAAACCCCTGCTCCCGACGGGGACCGCCGGGTGAACGGGAACCCTCACGAGGGCCGAAGCGCTCGTTGCGACGCGGACCACCGGGAGCACGGGCCTTGCGAGGGCCGAAGCCTTCACTCCGACGCGGGGCGCCGGGAATCCGGGAGGCCTCGCGAGGGCCGAAGCCCTCGGTGCGACGCGGGCCGCCGGGAGTACGGGCCTTGCGAGGACCGAAGCCTTCGGTGCGACGCGGGCCGCCGGGAGCACGGGAGGCCTCGCGAGGGCCGAAGCCCTCATTCCGGCGCGGGCCGCCGGGAGCACGGGCCTTGCGAGGGCCGAAGCCTTCATCGCGACGCGGGCCGCCGGGAGCACGGGCCTTGCGAGGACCGAAGCCTTCATTGCGGGGCGGGCCGCCCGGAGCACGGGCCTTGCGAGGACCGAAGCCTTCATTGCGGGGCGGGCCGCCGGGAGTACGGGCCCTGCGAGGGCCAAAGCTTTCTTTCCTTCCCGGGCCGCCACGTGGACGGGAGCCGTCGCGGCCGCGGGGCTCTTCGCGACCCTGGTGCTCTTCGCGGCCTGCTCCGCCGCGGAGCGGGGGACGGAACTCGCTTCGCACCGGAGCGCCGGGACCACCGCGTGCGGGGCGCCGGGTGTCGCGGGCGCCGGCCGCGGCCGGCCTCGACGTCGGACGCGGTCGATTCCCGAGCCGGGCCTGGCTCGACGAGCCCCGGGCCGCACGCTTGCCCTTTGCGCGTGCTTCCCGCGGCGAGGTCGACACGGGTTCCGGTCGGCTCCCGCGCGGCGCTCCACGCGGCGCGCGCTTGCGCTGGGCGAGATCGAAGCGCGAGAGCCGCGGGCCCCGCGGTCGTGCGCAGGCCTCCTTGAGTGCCGCGACCTCCGCGGCCGAAAGCTCACGCCACGTTCCCCTCTCGAGCGGACCGAGTCGCAGCGGACCGTACGCGGCGCGATGGAGCGTCACCACCGGCAGCCCGACCGCCTCGCACATTCTCCGCACCTGGCGGTAGCGCCCCTCGTGGAGCGCGATCCCGATCACCGCGCCGTCGCCGGCCTCGAACAGGTGGACGCGCGCCGGCTGGCTGACGATGCCGGGCTCGAACTCGACGCCGTCGCGCAGCCGCGCGAGCTGTCCCGGGCTCGGCGCCCGGCTGACCCGCACCTTGTATTGCTTCTCGACGCCGTAGCGCGGATGCATCAGGCGGTGCGCCAGCTCGCCGTCGTTGGTGAGGATCAGGAGCCCGCTCGTGTCGGCGTCGAGGCGGCCCACGGGATACGTGCGCCCGCCGGGCGGCAGCATCCCGGCGACGGTGCGGCGCCCCTCGGGGTCGTGCATCGTCGTGATCACGCCGACCGGCTTGTTGAGCACGAAGTAGCGGAGCGAAGCCGCGGCCGGCAGCGGACGTCCGCGCACGAGCACGCGGTCGCGCTGCGGCTCCACCTGGGTGCCGGGCTCGGTGACGACGGCGCCGTTCACGCGCACGAGCCCGGAGCGGATCAGCTCGTCACATTTGCGTCGCGCCGCGATGCCGCGCTGGGCCAGCAGCTTGTTGAGGCGGACGCTCACTCGCCGCGCGGCTCACGGGAGCTTCCGGCCGGACTGGTCTCGGGCTCCCGATCGTCCTCTTCATCCTCGTCGTCTTCGTCGTCCTCTTCTTCCTCGTCTTCGTCGTATTCGTCGCCCTCTTCCCCGTCATCCTCGGAGGCATCGTCGAGCTCGATCTCGGGAGCCCCCGCGGCCACGAGGCCGAGTGCGGCTTCCGACGCCGCGAGGTCGGCCGCCACCTGCGAGACCACCTCGAGCTCCATCAGGTCGAGCTGTTCGGGCTCGCGTGCCGCCACCAGCGCGCGCAGCTCCTCGGGACGCGGCAGCTCGCTCAGATCGCGAAGCCCGAAGTACTCGAGGAACTCCTGGGTGGTGCCGTAGAGCAGCGGCCGGCCCACCACCTTGGAGCGGCCGCGGATGGTGACGAGGGAGCGCTCGAGCAGCGTCGCCAGCACCGCGCTCGAATCCACGCCGCGGATCGACTCGACTTCCATCTTCGTGACCGGCTGCTTGTAGGCAATGATCGCGAGGGTCTCGAGCGCGGCGCGCGAGAGCCGCATCTTCTTCTTGCCGCGCAGGAGCCGGCCCACCCACTCGGCCTGCTCGGCGGTGGTGACGAGCATCCAGCCGCCGGCGATCTCACGCAGCTCGATTCCCGATCCGCGATCGTGGTATTCGCGCCCGAGCTGTTCGAGCGCGGGCACCAGCTCGGGTTCCGGGATCTCGAGTGATTCGCTCATCAGGCTGAGCGGCAGCGGCTGGTCCGACGAAAACAGCAGCGCCTCGAGGGCGGCGGACAGGCGGGTGGGCGGCATGGCTCAGCTCTCCTCCCGGGGCTCGAGCCCCGCCGTCACGGTGATCTCTCCGAACGGCTCGTTCTGTGCCACCCGCGCGCGGCCGAGTTTGATGAGCTCGAGCAGCGCGATGAAGGTGGCTATCATTTCCGACCGCTCCCGGCAACGCAGGAGCAGGTCGATGAACGGAATGCTGCCGCCCTCCGCGATGCGCGTGAGCAGCAGCTCCATCTTGTCCTCGACGTGATAGACCTCGCCCTGGACCTCGTACACCTGCTCTTCGGGAACGCGCGACAGCACGCGGTTCAGGGCATCGAGCAGGTCGAACAGGCTGACCGGCGCGAGCGGGAGCGGCGCCGCGTCCTCCTCGCCCGGGAGCATGCCGCGCTCGTAGAGCAGCCGGCGCTCGTCCTCGCGGAGACGCAGCGTGTTCGCCGCCTCCTTGAATTGCCGGTACTCGACGAGGCGCTGCACCAGCTCCTCGCGCGGATCGCCCTCCTCCTCCTCCTCGCCCGACGCCGGCAGCGGCAGCAGCATCTTGGCCTTGATGCGCATCAGCGTGGAGGCCATCACCAGGAAGTCGCCCGCGATCTCGAGATCGAGCGAGCGCATGAGATTGAGATAC
>DAIUEO010000057.1:0-523 GCA_036845125.1 Candidatus Eiseniibacteriota bacterium
CCCGCGATCCTGCCGCCCCCCACGGTCTCGACCATGGCGCCATCCGCGGGCGGCAACAATGGATCGGTGACAGTGCGCATCGCCGGCGCGAACTTCCAGATCGGCGCCATCGTGCGGCTCAGCAGCATGACGCAGCCGCTGATCACCGCGTCGCCCGTGCAGGTGGCGGCCGACGGCCGCTCGATCCAGGCCACCTTCAACCTGGTCGCGAAGGCCAGCGGACTGCGCACGCTCGAGGTGCAGAACCCCGACGGCGGGATCGGCACGCTCGGCGGCTTCAACGTGACGACCGGCACCGGTGCGCCGCTCTCGATCCAGGTGGTCGGCCCGTCGCGCGCCCGCGCCGGTCGTCCGCGCAGCTTCGATCTCTTCTTCAAGAGGCACGTCGCTCACGGATGCACCTCGCACTCACGCACGTCGATTTCACCTAGCACTCCATAGTCGTTCGGACTGCGCGTCGCGTTCCAGAGTCCGAATGGCGACGCCGGTCGGCCCTTTTGCCTGGTGCGGACGAACGGAATCG
>DAIUEO010000057.1:533-20166 GCA_036845125.1 Candidatus Eiseniibacteriota bacterium
CGGGGGTGGCCCTGTGGATCACCGAGCTCCCGCCGAGCGCCACACTCACCTGGGATCCTACGCCCGGGGCGGTGTCGAGCCTCGGCGGTGAGCCCGATTGGAGCACGGTTCCCGCCACCTTCTCCGGTTACTCCGGCAATGCCGCGGTGCAGCTGCTGTCACGGATCCCGCCCGGGCTTTCCTCGCGCAGGCTTCGCATCGAAACGCCGCCCGGATTCAGCGGTGTCTTCACGCTCGAGACTTCGCTCGCGCGGGGCTGGCCCAACACGTCGGGCTATCGAAACTGCATGGACAGCAACTCTCCGAGCGTCGGACCAATCAACATCGCGAACGTGGCGTGCATGGGCGCCCAGCTCGACGCAATCCGAGCCGCGCTGCTGGCCGCCCCCGGCGTCTCGACCGTGAATGGGATCGGGGTGTGGGCGGCAATCGCCGACCGCTGCGAAGGCGTGAACGGGCTCGGACCTTCGCTGGCCGAAGCGGAGGCGGCACTCGACTACATGGCGTACACGATCGAGTTCAACACGCTCCAGCCGGAATGCAGCGATCTCCTCGAGTTCACCCAGGACACGATCCGCGTGAACGTGGGCTCGTCGGAGGACCCCAACGACAAGCTCGGACCTTCGGGCTCCGGGGCAGCCCGTTACGTCGGGAGCGGTCCGATGCCCTACACCATCCGCTTCGAGAATCTCGAGACCGCGGGCGCCGACGCCCAGGACATCGTGATCCGCGACACGCTGGATGCCGGGCTCGATCCCGTGAGCTTCGAGTTCGGGCCGATCCTCTTCGGCGCGCACGTCGTCACGCCGCCGCCCGGGCTCGCGCCGTTCGAGGCGATCGTGGACCTGCGCCCGGCGCGCAACGTGCTCGTGGTCGTCACGGCGGGCTTTGCGCCCGGAACGCGGGTCGCCACCTGGCGACTGCGCGCGATCGATCCCGATACCGGCGAGCCGCCGCCCGTGGACGGCTTCCTGCCACCCAACGTCACGCCGCCCGAGGGCGAGGGACGCGTGCTCTACGTGGCAGCACCGCTGCCGACGCTCACGACCGGCGCCGAGATCCGGAATCGCGCCGCGATCGTCTTCGACGAGCAGGCGCCGGTGCTCACGCCGCAGTGGCTCAACACGCTCGACAGGACCGCACCCGTGAGCGCGGTGACCCCGCTGGCGCCGGTCCAGTCCGGTACGCCGTTCGTTCTCGCGTGGAGCGGCTCTGACGCCGGCGCGGGAGTGAGGACCTACGACATCCTGGTCTCGGTGGACGGCGGTCCGTACGTCACCTGGCTCTCGGGTGCGGACACCACGGCCGCGCTCTTCCACGGGCAGAGCGGGCACAGCTTCTCGTTCTATTCGATCGCCACCGACCGGGCCGGCAATCGCGAAGGCGCGCCGCTCGCGGCCGACGCGAGCACCAGCGTGGCCGGTCCGCTGGCGGTGGGTGTCGAGCCACTCGGATTCGCCCTCGAGGGTCCGGTGCAGAACCCGTCGCCACGTTCGCTGGCGGTGGCGTTCTCGTTGCCCGGTTCGACTCCGGCCGCGCTGGAGCTGTTCGACGTCGCAGGCCGCCGCGTGCTCCGCCACGACGTCGGGGGTCTCGGCGCCGGACGGCACGTGGTGCCGCTCGGGGCCGGCCGCCGGCTGGCCGCCGGGCTCTACCTGATCCGGCTGGTTCGCGGGAACGAGGCTCTGTCGGCACGGGTGGTCGTGCTCGACTGACCGGCGGACTCCCTGTAGACTCCGGCGTCCCTTCGCTCGAGCCTGTCGACCCCGGAAGCCTACGTTGCCCCGAAACCAGCACTTCAGATCGGCCGCCGCTGTCCTGGCTGTCACGGCCATGGCGTTTGCGCCGCTCGCCTGCTCGAGCAAGAAGAGCGGCCCCAGCGCCCCGGAGCCGCCGGTCGCGCCCTCGCCGACCTCGCCCCAGAACCTGCTGGCCCTGATCGCCTGGTGCTGGGAGATGCAGGACGAGACCCTCTACCGCGGGATCTTCACCAGCGACTTCTTCTTCGACTTCGCCCCGGCGGACTCGCAGTCGGTCGGGGCGGGGCTCGATCGCGCCCAGGAGATCGACGCCGGCAACAACCTGTTCGGCTCAGGGCTTCCGCCCGCGCACCCGGCTCCGACCAACATCTCCTTCAATTACGACCCGGGGTTGATCGTCACCAACGACGACCGCCCCGGCAAGGACCCGGTCGTCCACAAGCTGATCACCACCACCGTGTCGATCAGCGTGCTGACCTCGACCCTCGACTACTCGATCAGCAGCGGGATGAAGTTCTACTTCGTGCGCGGCGACTCCGCGGCCATCCCGGGCGACCTCGGGGTCGGGCCGGACGCCAATCGGTGGTATCTGGAGCGCTGGGAGGACAATCTCGTCTGTCCCAAGACCTGTGCTACGGTCGGCAAGGTCAAGCTGGATTATCAGACCCCTTGACGGTGCCGGCGGCCCTTATCTACAGTCCCTTCGCGATTTGTCGGTGGTGGGAACCCCAAGGTCTTCCGACGCGCTGAGGTTTTCGCTCGAGGCGACCGACCCGGCAACCGCGGCCCGTGCGGGCCGCATCGAAGTCGGCCACGGCGAGGTGCGGACACCGGCCTTCATGCCGGTCGGGACGCAGGGTTCGGTCAAGTCGGTGACCCCCGATGAGCTGATGGCTGCGGGCGCCGAAATCGTTCTGGCGAACACCTATCACCTGATGCTGCGGCCGGGCGCCGAATCGGTACGAGAGCTGGGCGGCCTGCACCGGTTCATGGCCTGGCCGAAGGCGATCCTGACGGACAGCGGCGGGTTCCAGGTGATGAGTCTGTCGCCACTGCGCAAGATACGGGACGATGGAGTCGAGTTCCGGTCGCATCTCGACGGAGCGCGGCACCTGATGACTCCCGAGGATGCGATACGCATCCAGGATGCACTCGGCACCGACATCGCGATGTCGCTGGACGAGCTGGTGGAGCAGCCGGCGGACGCGGCCGCGATTTCGACGGCGGTGGATCGCACGGTGAAGTGGGCGGCACGCGGGCTCGCGGAGCGCGAGCGGCTGCGGGCCGCAGGAAGCGGCAGGGCCGCTTTGTTCGGAATCAATCAGGGGGGCACGGACCCCCGGGAGCGCCGGCGCTGCTTCGAGCAGCTCGTGGCGATGCCGTTCGAGGGATACGCCCTGGGCGGACTCTGGGTGGGAGAGGGGAAGGCGCTCGGTCTCGACATGGTGGAGCACGACTGCGGAATGTTCCCCGGGGAAAAGCCGCGCTACCTGATGGGCGTCGGCCACCCCGTGGATCTGGTCGAGGCGATCGGGCGCGGCGTCGACATGTTCGACTGCGTGCTGCCGACGCGGAACGCGCGGCGCGGCACGGTGTTCATCTCGAGCGGGAGGCTGGTGGTCAAGAACGCGGCGTATGCGAAGGACCCGCGGCCGCTGGACCCCGAGTGCGACTGCACGACCTGCCGCACGTATTCACGCGCCTATCTGCGCCACCTGTTCGCGGCCGGCGAGCTGCTCGGCATGCGGCTCGCCACCGTGCACGCGCTCCATCACACGCTGGGCCTGGTGCGGCGGGCGCGCGAGGCGATTCAAGCCGGCCGGTACACGGAGTTCCGGCGGCAGTTTCTCGAAAAGTTCCAGAGCGGTGAGGCGCTGGCTTAAGGCTTCGGCCTGAGCCCGGCACTCGCCTGAAAGCGGCCGTAAGGCCGCGTTCCGTACCCAGGAGAATCCATGGACGCGTTTGCACAGACCGGCGGAGCACCGGCACAGAACCCGACGATCGGGTTCCTGCTCATGCTGCTCCAGTTCGCGCCGATCATCCTCATCTTCTATTTCCTCGTTTTGAGGCCCCAGCAGCAGAAGCAGAAGCAGACCGAAAAGATGATCAAGGCCCTGAAGAAGGGCGACCGCGTCCTCACCTCGGGCGGCATCTTCGGCACCGTGATCGGGATCGACGACCAGAAGGCGGTGCTGCGGATCGCCGACGAGACCAAGGTCGAGTTCGCGAAGAGTGCGATCGTGCAGGTGCTCGCCGACGAGGCCGCGCGATGACCGGAACCGGGTGCGGAGGCTGACGAGCGTGGCCATCCGCCGGGTGCGCATCTATGGAGATCCCGCGCTCCGCCAGAAGGCGGCGCCGGTGACCGAGTTCGGAGCCGACCTCGAGACCCTGGTCCGTGATCTCTTCGAAACCATGAGCGCCTACGGCGGCGTGGGGCTCGCGGCCACCCAGGTCGGGATCCTGCAACGAGTGCTGGTGGTGGATGTCCCGCTGGACGATAACCATCACGCCCGGTTCGCGCTCGTGAATCCTTCGATTGTCGAGCGCTCGGGATCCGAGGCCGCCGAGGAAGGCTGCCTTTCGATTCCCGGTGTGTACGACGAGATCCCCCGGGCCCTCACGCTCAAGGTGCAGGCGGTCGACGAGGACGGGAAGCCGGTCGAGATCGAGGCCGAGGGTTACCTCGCCCGCGCGCTGCAGCACGAGATGGATCACCTCGACGGGGTCCTCTTCATCGACCGGTTGTCACCCCTCAAGCGTCAGTTCCTGAAGGGCACCCTGGAATCGCTGACACGCGGTCAGGTCCCGGACGGCTATCACCCGATGGAGGCGCTCTGACGCGTTCGCGGGTCGTGTTCTTCGGCACCTCGGAGTTCGCGGTGCCGTCGCTGCGACGGATCGCACAGCGGTTCGACACGGTGAGAGTGATCACCCAGCCCGACCGGCCGCGGGGGCGGGGACAGAAGGTGGGCCCGTCGCCGGTGGCGCACGTGGCCCTGGAGCTGGGACTCGAGTTGTCGCGCCCGGAGACGCTGAAAGTCCCGGGGCTCGCGGACGAGATCGCGGCGCTGAAGCCGGATCTCTTCGCGGTGGTGGCGTTCGGGATGATCCTGCCGAAGCGCTGGCTCGAGATCCCGAAACGCGGCGCGCTCAACCTGCACGGCTCGCTGCTGCCGGAATATCGCGGCGCGGCGCCGGTGCAGCGGGCGCTGTGGGACGGAAGGAGCGGCACCGGGGTGACGACGCTGTTCATGGATGAGGGAGTGGACACCGGCGACTGCGTGATGCAGCGCTGGGAGCCCGTGCTTCCCGACGATCATTCAGGCGTCCTGGGGGCGCGGCTCGCCGAGCTGGGCGCGCCGCTCTTCGTGGAGAGCCTGGCGCTGGCTGCCGAAGGAACGGCGCCGCGGCGGCCGCAGGATCGGAACGAAGGCAGCTACGCCGGGAAGATGAAGAAGGAGGACGGCGTGATCGACTGGACGCTCGATGCCGTGACCGTGTGGAACCGCCAGCGCGCGGTGACGCCGTGGCCGGGTGCGCACAGCGCGCACCGTGGACGGCGCCTCACGATCACCGCGAGCCGGCCGTGGCAGACGATGGACACCGGCATGACGCCGGGCACGGTGCTGGCCGAGATCGGGCGTGGTGTGGTGGTGGCGTGCGGCTCAGGAGCCGTCGAGCTGATGCGCGTCAAGCCGGAAGGCAAGTCGGAGATGGACGCCGCGGACTGGATGCGCGGAGCGCGCGTGCAGTCGGGCGAACGCATGGAGAAGGAGGAGGCAGCAACGTGAACGAGGAGTCATCGCGGAACCCGCGCCGCAACACGGGCCGGGGACGACGCCGGCCGCGTCCGACGGAGGGCCGCCCGGATCGCGGGCGCGCCGCCGAGCCGGGCAACGAAGCGACGTTCGAACCCGAGCGCCCGGAATCGCAGGAGTCGCGCGGCGACGAGCAGGCCGGGGCGATCAACCGCTCGCGGCCGATCTACTCGGACAACAATCGCGGCAACCGCAACGGACGCTGGAACGGCCGGGCTCGCCCCGCCTTCCGTCCGAACGGCAGCCAGAACCGCATCCACGCCCCCGGCGAGGAGCGCCGCGTCAATGGCGCCACGGCCGAGGACCTGCCGGTGCTGCCCGACAATCCCCGCGAGGCCGCGCTCCGCATTCTCCACGCGGTGGACACCCGCAGCGCCTTCAGCGACCGCATGCTCGACAGCGCCCACACCCAGGCGCGCAGCGGCGATCCGCGCGACCGCGCGCTGCTGCACGAGCTGGTGAAGGGCACGCTGCGCTGGCGCGGACGCCTCGACTGGATCCTCGACCACTACGTGCACATCGGCATCGACCGCGTGCAGCCGTGGGTCAAGAACGTGCTGCGGCTCGGCGCCTACCAGATTCTCTTTCTCGAGCGCATCCCGCCGCACGCCGCGGTGGACGAGTCGGTGAAACTCGCGAACAAGTACAGCCATCCCGGAACCGCGGGCCTCGTGAACAGCGTGCTGCGGAAGCTCGCCGAGAATCGCGACGCGGTCGAGATCCCGCAGGGCGACGACCTCGAGACCCTCTCGGCCTGGGGCTCGCACCCCGAGTGGATGGTCGAGCGCTGGCTCGCGCGCTTCGGTCTCGAAGCGACGCGCGCACTGCTGGAGGCCAACAACCGGCCGTCGCCGGTGGGCCTGCGGGTCAATCGATTGAAGGGAACGCGTGACGAGCTGATCGCCGCGCTGAAGGCGGAAGGCGTGGAGGCGCGCCCCGCGAAGCTGGCCACCGACCTGGTGTGGATCGAGGCCAATCACTCGCCGGGGGCGCTCACCGTGTTCCGCAACGGCCGCTGCACCGCGCAGGACGAGAGCGAGGCGTTGATCGCGCACCTCGTCGGGCCGGTCGCGCACGAGCGGATCCTCGACCTGTGCGCGGCACCCGGCGGCAAGTGCACCCACCTCGCCGAGCTGATGGGCGACGAGGGCGAGGTGTGGGCGCTCGAGCGCGCCGAGGCGCGGATCCATTCGCTGGAGCAGACGGTGACGCGACTCGGGGTCCACTCGGTGCACGTCGTCGAGGGCGACGGCCGCACCTACCAGTTCCCGATGCCGTTCGATCGCGTGCTGGTGGATGCGCCGTGCTCGGGTCTCGGCGTGCTCGGCCGGCGCGCGGATGCGCGCTGGCGCAAGACCCCGTCGCTCATGCGCGAGATGCCGGCGCTCCAGCTGGATCTGCTCAATGCTGGCGGCCGACGGCTGCGCCCGGGCGGCGTGCTGGTCTACAGCGTGTGCTCGTTCGAGCCGGAGGAGACCACGCACGTCGTGGAGCGGTTCCTGCGCAACTCGCCGTCGTTCATCCTCGAATCCGCGCAGGGCATCCTGCCGGACGAGGTGCTCGACGAATACGGATTCATGTGCCTGATGCCGCATGTGCACGGTTGCGATGGAGCCTTCGCCGCGCGATTCCGCCGCACGTGATCCGATGACGACCGGCGAGAAGCCGCCGCCCCGGAAGGTGCCGGACTGGGCGAAGCTCCTGACGCTGGCGAAGGTGCCGGCCTGGGCCAGGCTCCTGGCGCTGGCCCTGGTCGCATTCGGGACGGGACTGCTCATCTTCAACGGCTTCGTCATGCCGCGCCTCGTCTACACGACGGCTGAAGTGCGCGTGCCGGATCTCGAGAACCTCACTTACGAGCAGGCCGAGCAGCTCCTCAAACCCCTGAACCTCACGCTGGCGCGGGCGGGCGAGCGCTTCGATCCGTCGGTGCCACGCGGCTTCATCCTCTCGCAGGATCCAGCGGCCGAGACCCCGGTGCGCGGGCGGCGGAGCGTGATGGTCACGGTGAGCCTGGGCGAGGAGTTCAGCTCGGTGCCGAGTCTGTTCGGTGAATCGCTGCGCAGCGCGCGCGCGCTGCTCGCGCGCTCGGGGCTCCGGGTGTCGGGCATCACGCACGCGCCTTCCGACGAGGTCGGGCTCGATCTCCTCGCGGGAACCGATCCGCCGGCCGAGACAGTGCTGCCGCGGAACGGCACGGTGAGCCTGCTGGTGTCGACCGGGAACGAGCAGGAGAGCTGGGTCATGCCCGACGTGCTGGGACGGGAGCTGCGCTCGACGCGCCGCTTCCTCGAGTCGCTCGGCTTCGCGGTGGTGACACCGCCCTCGGCGCCCACGGTGGGGCCGATCGTGTTCCAGGACCCGGGCTCGGGCTCGCGCATCACCCTCGAGACCCAGATCGTCTTGCAGGCGACCGGACGCGTGATTCGCTAGACTGCGGGCCCATTCCGAAAGCTAGGCTCACATTCCGGAGGCCCGCATGTCGCAGCCCCCGCTTCGTCCCGGCGCCGCTCCCGACTGGCGCGACCTCGGCGCCGCCGACGAACTCTCCCGTGCGCCGCTCCACCAGATCACGATCGATCGCACGCGGATCGCGCTGGTCCATGCGAACGGGACCTTCAGCGCGATCTCCGGCGTGTGCAATCACGCGGCGGGTCCGCTCGGTGAGGGGACGCTCGAGGGCGACTACGTCGTGTGCCCCTGGCACCAGTACCGTTTCCACCGCGTGACGGGCGAAGGCGAGCCCGGCTTCGAGGACGATCGCGTGCCGGCGCACGACGTGAAGGTCGAGGGCGGGCGGGTGCTGGTGAACGTCGTCCCGCGCACGACGCGCCACAAGCCGAAGCACGACCCGCATCCGCTGGAGTTGATCCAGCCGCGCGGCACGCCCGGCGGACCGCCGCTCGATGCGCCGCTCCGCGTGGTCGGGATCTCGACCACGGTGATGAACGAGAAGTACCCGCGGTTCTCGACCTCGGAGCACCTGCTCGACTTCGGCCTCGAGCACGCGCGCGGAACGCTCGGCGTCGAGACCCGCTCGATCCGGCTCCGCGAGCTCAAGTTCCGCCCGTGCGAGGGCTACTACTCGATGAGCGCCCACGCCTGCACGTGGCCGTGCACGATCACGCAGCAGGATCCCGACGATCAGCTCGACCGCGTCTACGAGGCATTCGTCCAGTGGGCGGACATCTTCGTGATCTCGACGCCGATCCGCTGGGGCTCGGCCAGCGCGCTCTACTACAAGATGGTCGAGCGCATGAACTGCATCCAGAACCAGGAGACCATCGCCAACCGCATCCTGCTCCGGAACAAGGTGGTCGCTTTCATCGTCACCGGCGGACAGGACAACGTGCAGGCGGTGGTCGGCCAGATGATGAGCTTCTTCGGCGAGCTGGGCTGCCAGTTCCCGCAGTTCCCCTTCATCGCCCACTCGCGCGGCTGGCCGGCCGAGGACATGGAGCGCAACGTGGAGATCGTGAAGGCGAGCGACGAGCTGCGCGAGGCGGCCTGCGAGCTGGTGGGCCGCTGCGTGGACACGGCGGGCGCCCTGCTCGGCCGCCGCATCGGCGCCGAGCGCGTCTCGCGCGCCGGACGGAAGGCAGGGAAGATGTGAGCCTGATGGACCGGAGGTGAGGGACCTGCTGCTGGTGGCGTTCGGTGGCGCGGTCGGCGCGGTCACGCGCTGGAAACTCGGAGGTCTGGTGCTCCACCACGCGGAGGCAATGAAGTTCCCGCTCAGCACGTTCCTCGTGAACGTGCTCGGCTGCCTCGCGTGCGGGCTGCTGGTGGCGCTCGGGGAGCGGCAGGACTGGCTCACCGCCCCGATGCGGCTGCTGCTCTTCACCGGCCTGCTCGGCGGTTTCACCACCTTCTCCGCCTTCGGTCTCGAGCTGACGAGCCTGCTCCGGCGCGGTGACCTGATGATCGCCGCGTCCTACGCGGTGCTGAGCGTGGCGTGCGGCGTGGCCGCGCTGTTGGCCGGGATCTCGATCGCCGGAGGTGCCCGATGAGCGGGTCCCGCTTCGCGAAAACTCCGGAGCCGCCCTACTTCGCGGTGATCTTCGCCTCGCAGCGCACCCCCGCCGACGACGAGGGTTACGGCGCGATGGCCGAGCGCATGCTGGAGCTGGGCTCGCAGCAGCCCGGATTCCTCGGCATCGAGAGCGTGCGCGACGAGCAGGGCTTCGGCATCACCGTGTCGTACTGGGAGACCGAGGAGGCGATCCGCGCGTGGAAGGCGGACGCCGAGCACCGCGTCGCTCAGCAGCAGGGACACCGTGCCTGGTACGAGCACATCGAGCTGCGCGTGGCGCACGTCACGCGGGCACGCTCGGGTCCCGCGCGCGCCCAAACGGAAACCACGAGCCTGTCGAGCGGTTCCAGTAAGCAAGGCGGATCCAAACCGGAGTGAACATGGCCAACGAAAAGACCTACCCCTACGTGACCCATCTCGACGTGAAGTACCCGGCGCTCGAGGTGATCGACGTTCCCGGGCTGGTGAGCGCGTGCACCGACCGCTGGTGGAACCAGACCCTGTGCCGCGTGAACGACTCCGTGGTGCGGCTCGGCATCATCGAGGGCGAATACCACTGGCATCATCACGACAACGACGACGAGTTCTTCTACGTGGTCAGCGGCCGTCTCCTGATCGACCTCGAGGAGCGCACCGTGGACCTCCTGCCCGATCAGGGCTTCGTGGTTCCCAAGGGTGTGCGTCACCGCACGCGGGCCACCGAGCCCACGGTGATCCTGATGGTCGAGAACGCGGGCATCGTCCCGACCGGAGACGAATGAGCCCGAATCCGCCGATCGCGGCGCCGTCGATTCTCTCGGCCGATCTCTCGCGGCTCGCCCAGGAGCTCGAGGTCGTGGATCCCGCGCGAGACTGGCTGCACTGCGACGTCATGGACAACCACTTCGTGCCGAACCTGACCTTCGGCCCGATGCTGGTCGCCGCGGCGCGCAAGCTCACGAAGGCAACGCTCGACGTGCACCTGATGATCGAGAAGCCCGAGACGCTGATCCCGCGCTTCCGCGAAGCTGGCGCCGATCTCATCACGGTCCATCTCGAAGCCTGCGCCGATCCCGCCGCGATGCTGGCGCAGGTGCGCACGAGCGGCGCGCGCGCCGGGCTCGCGCTCAAGCCGCGCACGCCGTTCCACGCGGCCGAGCCCTTCCTCGAAGGTCTGGATCTGCTGCTCGTCATGACGGTCGAGCCGGGCTTTGGCGGCCAGGCCTTCATGGAAGACATGGTCCCTAAGATCCGCGCGGCCGCGACCTGGAGAAAGGACCACGGCGCACGCTGGCTGATCGAGGTGGACGGCGGCATTGGTCTCGACACCGCACCGCTCTGCCGGCAGGCGGGCGCCGACGTGTTCGTCGCCGGCCACGCGGTGTTCCGCGCACCGGACCCGCGCGGCGCGCTCGCGGCGCTCCGGGACGAGATCGCTTCCACGATTCCCCAGAGGTGATGCGGCGTCGCGTTGTACTTGCGCCGGCGGGGGCTGTGCTCATGCGCTGGACCTCGCGTGCGGTGTGGACGCGGAGCGCCTTGCGCTCGGATCGCTGATCACGAATGAACCTGCCCCGGGGCAGGTTTTTGACAGCGATGTTGAACAACGCGAAGCACGGGTTAACGAAACTCGCTGCGCAGCGAGTTCAGACCGGGACGCGCAGAGCCGGAAGGGGAGTTCGACACGCCTGGCGCACTGCTGATCGGTGCGCGCAAGGATCCACCAATGTGAAGACCTCACTCCACCAGGCACTGCGGAGTTTGGTGGCTCGAGCACGCCGCCCGCGCGCCGGCGCAAGCGCCCGGACCGCGGGCCGCACATTCGGTCCGGCCCGCGCTTAAGCCGGCCCGTCACCCTGTGCTAAGGTGCCCGGTTCCATGCGGGGATACCTGTGTTCGAAACGCTGACCGACCGGCTTTCCGGCATCTTCAAGAACCTCACCGGCCAGGCCCGGCTCACTCCCGAGAACATCCGCGAGAGCCTGCGCGACGTGCGTCGTGCGCTGCTCGAAGCCGATGTGAACCTGTCCGTTGCCCGCGACTTCGTGGCGCGGGTCGAGGCCCGGGCGGTGGGCGAGGAGGTGCTGAAGAGCCTGTCGGCGGGGCACCAGGTGGTCGGCATCGTCGAGGACGAGCTGACGGCACTGCTGGGTGTCACCCCCGTGACGCTCGCGGGATCGCAGCACGTGCCGACCGTGGTCCTGCTCGCGGGCCTGCAGGGCTCGGGCAAGACGACGTTCGCGGGGAAGCTCGCGAAATGGCTGCACGGAAAACAGCGGCGCACGCTGCTCGCGAGCGCGGACGTGTACCGTCCCGCCGCGATCGACCAGCTCGAACGCCTGGCGCCGAACGCCGGAGCGTCGTTCTGGCGGGCGCCGGAAGGAACGAAGCCGGTCGAGATCGCGAAGGGCGCGCTCGATGAGGGGAAGCGGCGCGGTTTCGATTTCCTGATCCTCGACACCGCGGGCCGGCTGCACGTCGACGACGAGCTGATGCACGAGCTGGCCGAGCTCAAGAGCGCGGTGCGCGCGCATCAGGTGGTGCTGGTCATGGACGGCATGACCGGGCAGGAGGCGGTGCGGGTGGGACAGACGTTCGCCGAGAAGATCGGCGTGGACGGACTCGTCCTCACCAAGATGGACGGCGATGCGCGCGGCGGAGCCGCGCTGTCGCTTCGGCACGTGACGGGGAAGCCCATCTGGTTCCTTGGGGTCGGCGAGAAGCTCGATGGGCTCGAGGTGTTCGACGCCCGGCGGCTCGCGGGCCGCATTCTCGGCATGGGCGACGTGGTCGGTCTGGTCGAGAAGGCGCGCGAAGCGGTGAGCGTGGAAGACGCGCAGGCGCTCGCGGCGAAGCTCAAGAAGTCGGACTTTTCGCTCGAGGATTTCCTCGAGCAGCTGAAGCAGATGAAGAAACTGGGACCGATCGAGGGCATCCTCAAGATGCTGCCGGGGATGTCGGCCGACCGCATCGAGCAGGCCCGGCCGGATCTCGACAAGCTGCGCTCGTACGAGGCGATCCTGCTGAGCATGACGCCGCGCGAGCGCCGGAGCCCAAGGATCCTGGACGGCAGCCGCCGGCGGCGCATCGCGGCCGGCAGCGGAACCACGGTTCCGGTGGTGAACCGTCTGCTCAAGGACTTCGAGCGGACGCGGATGCTGATGAAACATCTTCGCAAGGGTCCGCGCGGGCTGGCCGCGTTGCGCGGGCATTTCGGATAGCGGCAGGAATCGGGCGCCGCACGGCGACCCGGTTGGGATACACCCACAGGAGGGATTCATGGCGGTCGTCATTCGTCTCATGCGGGCCGGCGCGAAAAAGCGGCCTTTCTACCGGGTGGTCGCGGCGGACTCGCGTCGTCAGCGTGACGGGCGGTTTCTCGAGATCCTCGGCCACTACAACCCCATTACGAAGCCGCACGAGCTGAAGCTCCAGAAGGAACAGATCGAGGCGTGGATTGCCCGCGGCGCCCGGCCCTCGGAGCAGGTGGAGTCGCTGCTGCGCGCGAGCGGCATCGGCGTGCACGCGCCGAAGACGACGACGCCCAAGGCGAAGGTGAAGCCGGCGAAGGGCGCCAAGCGCACCGCGAAGAAGGCGCGTCCGATCTCCGCCCGCAAGGCGAAGAAGAAGGCTGCGAAGAAGGTCGCGAAGAAGGTCGCGAAGAAGGCAGCCGCAAAGGCCTGAGCGGATGCGGCACCGCCTCGTCGCGGCGTTGCTCCTCGTGCTGCTCTCCGGAGCCGCCTGCGGGCAGCGCGTGGATCCGGCCCGGCTCGAGGCGGCCCGCCTCAAGCGCGCCGAAGAGCTGATCCGCGCGGGCAACGAGTCGTACCGGAGCGGCGACTACCGGCTCGCGGCCCGTCGCTATGCGGCGGCCGCGGTGGTGCGCAAGAACGATCCTGCGGCGTATTTCGGCATGGGCATGGCGCTGAGCAAGCTCGGCCGTGACGAGGAAGCGCGCGTCGCCTACGCCAAGGCGCGCGAGCTGGTGCTGAAGGAGAAGCGCGAGCAGGAAGCCCGCGGCGCCGCCGCGCCGGTCGCCCCCTGATCCCGGGAGTCCCATGCACGATCTGAAGTTCCTTCGCATGAACAAGGAGAAGGTCGAGGCCGGCGTCGCGCTCAAGGGCATGCACGTCGACTTGGCGCGCTTCTATCAGATCGAAGAGCATCGCCTCGCGCTGCTCCACGAGACCGAGCAGCTGAAGGCCGAGCGCAACGCCGCGAGCGAGGAGATCGCCCGGCTCAAGAAGACCGGCCAGGACGCCGACGACCGCATCCGCGCGATGCGCGAGGTCGGCGACCGCATCAAGGCGCTCGATGCCGATCTGTCGAAGCTCGAGGAGGAGAGCCAGCAGCTCGCGGCCTGGATCCCGAACCTCCCGCACGCCTCGGTGCCGCCCGGACGCGATGCGGCGCAGAACGTCGTGGTGAAGACGGTCGGCGAGCCGCGCAAGTTCGACTTCGAGCCGAAGCCGCACTGGGAGATCGCGACCCGGCTCGGGCTCCTCGACTTCGAGCGTGCGGCCAAGATCGCCGGATCGGGCTTCCTGCTCTTCACCGGGCCGGGTGCGCGGCTCGAGCGGGCGCTGATCTCGTTCATGCTCGACCTCCACACCCGGCGCCACGGCTACACCGAGGTGTCGCCGCCGCACGTGGTGCGCCGCACGGCGCTGTTCGGCACCGGCCAGCTGCCCAAGCTCGAGTCGGACATGTACCTGATCGGGGAGGACGATCTCTTCCTCAACCCGACCGCCGAGGTCCCGGTCACCAACATCTACCGCGAGGAGATCCTCGAGCCCGGCGTGGTGCCGCGGGCGCTCACCGCCTACTGCGCCTCCTACCGGCGCGAAGCCGGCACCTACGGCAAAGACACGCGCGGCATGGTGCGCGTCCACCAGTTCGACAAGGTGGAGCTGGTGCGGATCGTTCCGCCCGAGACCAGCTACCAGGAGCACGAGCTGCTGGCCTCGCACGTGGCGGCGGTCTTCGACGCGCTCGAGCTGCCCTACCGTGTCGCGCTGCTCTGCAGTGGCGATCTCAGCTTCGCGGCCGCCAAGTGCTACGACTTCGAGGTGTGGTCGCCCGGGACTGCCGGTTGGCTCGAGTGCTCGTCGTGCTCGAACTTCGAGGATTTCCAGGCGCGCCGCATGGGCATGCGCTTCCGGCGCGAGGCCGGCGCCAAGGCCGAGCATCCGCACACGCTGAATGCCTCGGGCGTCGCGCTGCCGCGCACCTTCGCCGCGCTGCTCGAGAACCATCAGACCGAGCGTGGCACCGTGCGCATCCCGGCGGCGCTGCGGCCCTATCTCGACGGCATGGAAGAGCTGGGCGCCGGCTAGCCTCACCTCCCCATGAGGCGAACGCTCCTCCGGCCGATCCTGTTCGCGGGCAGCGCGCTGCTGATGGTCGGGGTGTTCGTCTTCTCGCTCCTCCTGATCCAGCGCCTCACCGACGAGGTCACGACCACGAGCCGCCTGCTCGCGCGCTTCTGCGCGCAGGCCTCGTTCCCCGCGACCACGAGCCCGCAGATCCGCAGGCTCCTGTCGGACGTCATTGCCGGCATCGAGTTCCCGATCATCATCACCGACGCCGAGGGCAATCCGCGCGCCTGGCGCCTGATCGAGGTGGACCCCGCCCTCGTGCCGCGCGAATCGCTGGACAGCCTGCAGATGCGGCTCGCGATCTCGCCCGTGATCCACGACCGCATCGACCGGGTGCGGGCGCGCGCGCAGGCGCTCGATCGGAAGAACACCCCGATCCGCATGATGTCGGATGGCGGCGAGATGCTCGGCCGCGTGCACTACGGCGAAGCGCCGGTGCTGAGCCTGCTGCGCTGGCTGCCGATCAGCTCGGTCGCGGGCGTGGCGCTGCTGCTGCTCGTGGGCTTTTCGGGGCTCGCCGGCATACGCGCCGCGGAGCAGCGCACCATCTGGGTGGGCATGGCGAAGGAAACCGCGCACCAGCTCGGGACGCCGATCTCGGCGCTGCTGGGCTGGCTCGAGCTGCTGCGACACCGCATCGCCTCCGGGCGCGCGGACGGAGGCGATGCGGTCACCGCGGCCGAGCTCGAGGAGACGCTCGACGAGATGACGCGCGACGTCGAGCATTTGAACAAGGTCGCCCAGCGCTTCAGCCGGGTGGGCTCGGCGCCCACGCTGGTCCCCGGCGATGTGCGCCCGGTGGTGCGCGAGGTGGCCGGCTACATGCGGAAGCGCGCGCCGCGCGACCGGGTCGAGATCACCGAGCGCTACGACGAGGTGCCGGTGGTGCCGCTCAATACCGAGTTGTTCGAATGGGCGGTCGAGAACCTGATCTCGAACGCGATCAACGCGCTCGACCTCAAGCCCGGACGGGTCGAGGTCGCGGTCGAGCGGGTGGCGGGCTCGGACGCAGTCGACGTGGTGGTGCGCGACACCGGCCGCGGCATGACCCCGGCCGAGCAACGCCGGGCGTTCACGCCCGGCTACACCACGCGCCGCCGCGGCTGGGGCCTCGGACTCCCGCTCGCGCGCCGCGTGATCCAGGAGTACCACCGCGGGCGGCTCTTCATCCGGCAGAGCGCGCCCGGGCAGGGCACGACCATGGTGATCCGGCTCAGGTCTTGATCTGGCCGCGGCCGGACCCGGCTACGGTTGAGCGTGCCTCGTGCCGGCGAACTTCTCGCCGAAGAAATCACCGGGATTCCACGTGGGTCGATGGTCGTCGTTCGCCACGTCGAGCGCGATCTCGAAGTTAGTGCGCGCGAAGCGCACCCCGGAATCGAAGTCCATCTTCTGCGACATGTCGTCCGTGATGTTGTGATAGGGGCCGGCGCGCCACGCTTTGCTCAGCGAGTCGCCGTCTGCACCGTCCGAGCACTTCGTTCCCGAGGTGATGAACACCGCGGGGATGCCCTTCCGGACGAACGGGAACTGGTCACTGCGGATGAAGACGACCTCCTCGGGGGCGGGATCGGGCGACACCGTGAAGCCGTGGTGTCCGGCGGCGCGCTCGGTGATCGCGGCGAGGCTCGAGTGCTCGGCGCCGAAGGCCACCACGTCCTCGAGCGGGCACAGCATGAGGAACATGTCGAGGTTCACGTTGGCGACGATGCTCCCGATCGGCACCGTCGGATTCTCGGAAAAGTAGTCGGCGCCCTGGAGTCCCTTCTCCTCGCCGGTGGTGGCGAAGAACAGGATCGACCGCCGCGGCTTCCTCGGCAGCCGCGTGAATGCGCGCGCGGTCTCGATCGTGGCGGCGATGCCCGACGCGTTGTCGTACGCCCCGTTGTTGATCGAGTCCCCGTTCACCGGTACGGAGACCCCGATGTGATCGAGGTGAGCGCTGACCAGCACATTCTCCTCGCGCAGCGCGGGGTCGGTTCCCGGGAGCCGTGCGAGCACGTTGCGGCTCGTGACGCGGCTGCGCTCGCTCACGGTAACGATGTCGAGCCGGGCGTCGAGCGGGAAGCTGCCGGGCTTGCCGCGGAGCGAGCGGGCGAACACCGAGTCGAGCGGCGTCGGCGCGCCCTTGAAGAGCAGCGCCGCGCCTGCGTCGTTCAGGACCGCGCCCGCTTTCAGCTCCTCGGGCTCGAACGAGGGATGGCCCTGCGGGTCCACCCATCGCATGTCGGCGCCATGCGAGTGGCTGAGCATCTTGGCCCAGGGGAACTGGCGCTCGTTCTCGGGCGTGCGGATCAGCACGATCCCGATCGCGCCGTGGGCGACTGCGTTCTGCTTCTTGATGCGGGTCCAGGCGTAGTACGCCCGCTCGTTGTGGGGCATGGTGGGCGGGGCGCCGCGCAGGAGCAGCACGATCTTCCCGCGGGCATCGACACCGGCGTAGTCGTCGTATTCGAAATCGGGCGCGGTAACGCCGAAGCCGACGAACACCACCCCGGCGTCGGCCCGCACCTCGTCCCGCAGCAGGTCCGGCGAGATCGTGTACACGTCTCCGTAGGGCAGCTTCCGTGTCCTGCCGCCGGCGGTCATCGTGAGCGAGCTCTTCGACTCGTCGAGCTTCGTCTTCATGAACGGCACTTCCTGGAACCAGGTGCCGCCAGTCCCGGCCGGCTCGAGCCCGAGCTCCTGGAAATGCGCGGCGACGTAATCGGCGGCCACCGCATAGCCGGGCGAGGCGGTTTCGCGCCCCATCAGCGCGTCGTCGGCGAGGAAGCGCATGTGTGACTCGAGCGAGTCGGGCGTGATGACTTCACCCGCGGCGCGGATCGCCTCCGGAGAGGGCGGTGAGGCGGAGCAGCCCGCGAGCGCGAGCAGGAACGGGACGAGTGCGATCGGGCGGAGGTTCACGGGGGGCGGCTCCGGGTTGGCGTCGGCTACGCGGCCAGGGGACGTTACGGTAGGAGTGCAAAGGGGGCCGGGTCAATCGCGGAGGAGGTGTAGATTCGCGCCATGGCGCCGCTCGTTGGCTGGACCTTTGAACGTGCATCGTTCCGCGGAATTCCGATGTTCTTCGACCCCGAGCCGCAGGACGAGCTCTCCGGGGTCCTGATGTTCCGCGTGGGGCGCGCCGACGAGGAGCCGTCGTGGGGCGGGGTTTCCCATCTCGTCGAGCATCTCGCGCTCCACCGGATGAGCGACACGGAGTTCGACTGCAATGGCACCACTGGCCCGCTGGTCACCCTCTTCGGCGCCACGGGCACGCCCGACGAGGTCGGCGGCTTTCTCAACGACGTGAGCCGGGCACTGAACGATCTCCCGCTCGAGCGGGTTCCGATCGAGGCGCGCATCCTGCGGACCGAAGCACTTTCCCGCGCTCCGGGACTCTCCGAGGAAGCGCTGTGGTTCCGCTTCGGCAACCGTGGACACGGCGTGCGTTACATGCCGGAGCTCCTGCTGCGCTCGCCCTCCGAGGAACGGGTGCGCGTCTGGGCGGCCGACCGGTTCACCGCCGGAAACGCCGCGCTCTGGTTCAGCGGGCCACCCCCGGCAGCGCTCGATCTCAAGCTCCCTCCGGGGCCGCGCCGGCCGGCTCCCGACTCGCCGACGATGGAGGGCATCTCGTGGCCGGCGTGCGTCCCGGTCCAGGCACCCCGCGTGGGTGTCTCGATGATCGTGATGCGCGAGCAGCGCCTGAGCTATGTCCTCGAGATCGCGGTGCGCCGGATCACCCGCATGCTCCGCCACGAACAGGGCGTCGCGTACGCGGTCCCCTTCACCTACGACGCCCTCGATCGCGATACTGCGTTTGCCGGGATGTGGGTGGATTGCCTGGCGCAGCATGTGGTGGCCGTGCGTGACGGCATGCTCGGCACGCTCACCACGCTCGCGAAGGAGGGTCCGAACCCGGAGGAGCTCGCGATCCTGGGCCATCCGCGACGCTTCGCCGATCGCCCGGAGCGGCGGAAGGAAGCGCTCGCGAACGCCTGCTACAACGAGCTGCTCGGTTTCCCGGTTCTCGATCCGGACGAGTACGCGAGCGAGCTGCAGACGCTCGACCCCGCGCGGCTCGCGTCGGGTCTCGGGGAGGCGCTCCGCACCGCGCTCGTAACGCTCCCCATCGGGTATGACGCTCCGCCCGGCTTCCTGATGTACCCGGTCGTCAGCAGGGCCCGGGTCCGCGGCCGCGTCCATCGCTCGGTTCTGGCACGCTGGCCCTGGTCCGTTGGTGACGAGCTGATCGTCGCCGATGACGGCGTTTCCTGGATCCAGCGGGGTGGCAAGGCGATCACCGTGACCTTCCCGGCATGCGCGGCGGCTGTCCTTCACCCCGGAGACACACTCACCCTCTATGGCGACGACGGCTTCGCGCTCACGGTCGCACCGGATGCGTGGCGCGATGGAGCGCGCGCCGTGCAGCGGATCGTCGATCGCCTGCCGCGGGGGAAGCTCGTCGACGCGCGGGCCATCGGAAGAGGATGATCCGCGCCGGCATTGGGTGGTTCACCGACTTCCGTTAGGATCACGCGCATGACGGAGGATACCCGGCGCCGCATTCTGTGGGCCGATGACGAGATCGAGATGCTGCGGCGAGGGGCGGTGTTGCTCTCAGCCGTCGCCCTCGACGTGCTGCAGGATGCCAAGCCGGGTGTGACCGAGCAGGCG
>DAIUEO010000058.1:0-7803 GCA_036845125.1 Candidatus Eiseniibacteriota bacterium
GGGACCAGGCGATCGCGAACTCGCGCGGGTAGCGCAGCCCGCCGGCGGCGGGGTTGATCTGGAATCCGAGCACGTCCTCGGCGCCCGCCACGCTCTCGTTCGCGTAGAAGCCGGGCGTGAAGGTCTGGGCATGAGCGTTGATCGCACTGAACGCGAGGACGGCCAGAACCGGCGCTCTGAGCCTCATGATCAGCTCGACGCCAGTACGCCGACGCGCGGGCAGTGCGGCAGCAGCGGACATACGGAGCAGCGCGGCTTCCGCGCGATGCAGACCCGGCGGCCGTGCAGAATCAGCCAGTGCGAGAACACGGTCCATTTCTCCTTGGGAACCAGCGGCATCAAAGCATGCTCGATCTTCACGGCGTCATTCTCGTTGTGAAGGCCGAGACGATAGGACACTCGCGTCACGTGGGTGTCGACCACGAGGCCCGGGATGCCGAAGGCATTCCCGAGCACGACGTTCGCGGTCTTCCTTCCAACGCCGCGAAGCGTCGTCAATTCCTCGAGAGTCCGGGGAACCTCGCCGCCGAATCTCGAGACGATATCTGCACAGCACTCGCGAATCGCGCGCGCCTTGTTCCGGAAAAACCCGGTCGAACGAATGATGCTCTCGAGATCCTCCTGGGAAACGCCCGCCAGCGTCTGCGCATCCGGATATTTCGCGAACAGGCCCGGTGTGACCTTGTTCACGCGCTCGTCCGTGCACTGGGCGGAGAGAATCGTCGCGATCAGGAGCTGCAGCGGGCTCTGGAACTCCAGCGCGGTGTGCGCCTCGGGAAACGAGCGCTCGAGGATTCCCAGGACCGCCGCGACGCGTGCGGGCTCGGGTGGCGAGAATCGCACGCGCGGTTTCGCATGGCGCCGCGCGGCCGGCGCGGCGGCGCGCTTGCGCGTGGGACGGCGGGTCGCGGTGGCGCGGCTCGATGCCCGCCGTGAGCCGGGCGTGGACCGCGTGCGGCTCGCACCACGCACGCGCTTCGCCGGAGTCGTCTTCTTGCGGGATCTGGGGGACCGACGCGCCATGAGGCCCGAGATTACAGAAGCACTCGGAACGGCGCCATTAAAGTGATTACTCGAACGGAATTCTCGCGTCCGCGTGCGGGTTTGTCTCCAAATACCGAAGCGAAAGTGCTATAAACGAAGTCCCCGATTGAGCGCGCCCCCGAAGAAAGGCTGCACGCTGTGCGCGCCTACATGCTGGAGCACCTCAGCAACCGCGAACTGATTCAGAACCTCTCGTCCCTCGTCTCTTGGGAACGTGCCGCCACCGCCGAAATCCTCGCGCACATCGCGGAAGTGGACCGGCGTCGTCTTTATCTGTCGGCAGGGTACTCGTCGATGTACGTCTATTGCGTCGAGAAGCTTCGGCTCTCTGAGGATGCGGCTTACAAGCGGATCCAGGCGGCCCGAATCGCACGGGAGCACCCGGGTATCTTCACGAGTCTGGCCGATGGCCGACTGAGTCTGAACACAGTCGTTCTCCTGGCACCGCATCTGACCCGGGAAAACGCTGAGACCCTCTTGGGCGAAGCTGCCGGTAAGCGCCGATCGGAAGTCGAAGAGATCGTCGCTCGACTTTTTCCACGGTCCGAAATGCTGCCGATCGTGCACGCCCTCCCGCGTCAGGCCGGGCGGGCGCTTAGTGCCTTGGGGTCGGGATCCACTATGGAACAACCACGAGCGGGAGGTGGATCCTCAGCCGCAAGCGAGAGCGGGGAGGTTGGCGACACAACAACATCTCCGCCCAGCGAGGCGGCCTCTGCGATGCTGTCAGACGTGTCAGTAGACAACGCTTTTGTCGCTCTGTATGAAACGAAACCTGCCGCGCGGCAAGTTGGACCTGGAGGCAAAGTGGAGCCGATCGCCTACGAGCGGTTCGGAGTGCAGTTTTCCATGGCCAAAGAGACCCGGGAGAAGCTCGAGCACGCGCAGACCTTACTGAGCCACAGCGTCCCGTCTGGCGACCTTGCCGAGGTGTTCGACCGTGCGCTCGATGCATTGATCGAGAAGCTGGAGAAACGGAAGGCCGGCGCAACGATGAATCCGCGGCCGCCCCTTCGAAGGAACCTGGCCGTGCGGACCATTCCAGCGTATGTCCGTCGCGCGGTATGGGAGCGTGACCAGGGCCGTTGCACATTCGTGGGCGAGAACGGGCATCGATGTGACTCCAAGAGATTTCTTGAGTTCGATCACGTGGAGCCAGTGGCAAGGGGAGGACAGGCCACCGTGGAGGGCCTGCGACTACGTTGCCGAGCCCACAATCAGTATGAAGCCGAGCAGGTATTTGGATCGGCCTTCATGGAGATGAAGCGTCGAACCGCGGAAGGGTAGCGGGCGGCGTGGCTGGCTCAGACCTGAAGAGATGGCAGCGCGGTCGGTGGGATGAAAGCGGCGACCAGCCGCAAGACTGATCGCCGAGGACAGCCGCCCAACCAATGTGATGCAGGTTATTAGAACATGAAGCCGATGCGGGCGCGGATGCCGCCGCCCTTGAGCTTCAGCTCCTCGCGGTACACGACACCGAGCGAGGCGTCGTAGACGTCACGGCCGACCTCGGCGGTGTTCCAGAAGTATTCGGCGTTGACGCGGGCGTCACCACCGAGCGAGAGGCCGAGACCGGCCCACGTCTGCCAGCCCCAGCCGCCGTAGGTGGCGTCGAAGCGTTGCGAGGTATTGATGTCGGTGCCCTTCACGAACAGCCATTCGTAGCCGCCGCCGGCGCCGATGTACGGCAGCAACCCGCGCTCGCGCTGCGGAACGATCTGGATGACTCCCATCACCGGTATGAGCTGCATGTTCACTTCGGTGAGCTCGACCAGCGTCGAGGGAACCGATCCGCCGCCGGGCAGCGTCACGCCGCCGGTCGGGATGCTGGTCGCACGCGTGCTGTAGCCCCAGTCACCGGCAACGCCGACCTGCATGCGCTCACCGGCCGCGATGCGCAGGCCGCCCATGAAATCGTTCTCGGTCGCGCCTTCGGGATCGTAGAACCCGCCGTGCAGCTGGAAGACATCGGTCTTCGGCTTCGGCGGCTTCTGCTGCTGCGGAAAGCGCGCGGCCGGAGGATAGTTGCGCGGCGGCTGTCCGCGGCGCGGGCGCCAGGCGGTCGCCTCGAGCACGCCCGCCGAGCCGGCCTGGTAGCCGTAGGGCGTCATCGAGGTCACCGAAACGGGCTCCGCGATCTCGAAGCCGGTGGCTTCGGAAGCCGCCGCGGGGCGGGTGCACAGGACCAGCGCGGCCAGCGCGGGAACGACAAGGCTCGGATGGGGTCTCATGGTGCAGCTCCTTCGAGGGTGCTAGCCGGTCATCCGGCCAAATCATAGCGCTTCACCTGCAACCATGGCACAGGCCGTGCCGTAGATCGGAGCCACGGCGGGCGCAGCCCGGCGCCGTCAGATGCACTGATCCCAATGGCTTGAACCGCGGTCCAGCGCGGCCCGATCTGTTGCGGCCCTGCCGCAACGCGTGCTAGCTTGCCGCGCCCCGGAAGAATTCATGCCACCCATACCGCCGGTCATCCCCCTCATCGCGGCCCTCGCGGCCTTTGCCGGCGAAGCTCCCGGCCCCACCGTCGCGACCGAAGACACCATGCGCACCGAGGTGCCCGAGGTGCTGGTCCGGGCGCCCCGGGTCACCCTGGACGAGATCCTCGATCGCGTGGCGCGCGGGGAGGCGCGCCGCGATTCCGCCCTTCGCGACATGAGCTTCATGGCGACGTTCCGGTTGATGGGCCGGACCAACGATCCCAAGAAGGCTCCCGAGCTGCTCAGCGAGACGGTCCTCCAGGTCTTCAAGAAGAAGCCGGACAAGGTCCGCTCCATTGTCCTTCGCCAGTTCAGCATCGACCCCGACGACGACGAGCAGGGCGTGGACGTCGAGTTCCGCTCCGGCATGGACGAGCAGATCGTGAATTTCGCGTTCCGTCCGGAGGCGCGCGCGCAGTATCGCTACGAGATTCTCGGGCGGGAGGTCCTGGGCAATCACCTGATCTACAGGATCGGCTTCACGCCCCGCTCGAATCTCGATCCTTCCAATCCCAAGGGCCTGGTGTGGATCGACACCAACGAGTTCGTGATCGTGCGCCAGGAGGTGGGCTTCGAGCGCTCGCCGGTCCCGCTCTTCCTCAAGGGGATCGACCGCATGGTGATCGAACGCAAGAAGTACGGCGATCACTGGGCGCTGAATCGGGTGCTGCTGCGCGCGTCGCTGCCGTTCGCGCTGCCCATCCCGAAGATCGGCGCGAAGATCGGCAAGAGCTTCGACATGACCATGTTCTTCGAGAACTACCAGATCAATTCCGGGCTCCCCGACAGCCTGTTCGCGAGCAGGAAGAAGTCGTGACACGACGCGCTGTGCTGCTGCTCGCCCTGGCCGCTCTCATTCCGGCCGCCGCACACGCCCGCGGCTTCCACGCGACCGATCCGGATTCTGCAGTTCGCGATTTCCTGAGGGCGCTCTCGGACTCGACGACGGATTACTTCGGAGCCTCGGCCGCCGCTCGCGACACCACCGGGCTCGACAGCATGCTCGCGGCCCGCCTGGCCGGCGCGCCCGGTCCGCCGCGGCGCGTTCCCAAAACGTTCGTTCCCGCGCTCCGCTTCAATCGCGCCGACGCCGTGGTGTACGAGCTGGGTTACATGATCGGCACCCCGCGCAGCCGGATGGGCGAGGTGTTCGGCAGCGCCGCTTACGCCAACGGGCCGGATGAGTGGCTGTGGCGTGCGCGATTCACCCGCTCCTTCGGCGATCCCCTGGTGCCCTGGCGGTTCCGGGCGTACGGGGAGAACCAGACCGAGGTGATGGATCGCGAGCGCTCGGGCTCGACGCTCAGCAGCCTGCGCGCACTGGTTTCCGGCACCGATCGCCAGTCCTATTTTCGCGCCGCGGGCTATGGCGCCACGCTGAGACGGGACGAGACGCGATGGGACGCCGAAATCTCGTGGCGTGACGCGGTGCACTCGCCGCTCCAGACCATGGCGACCTGGAATCTGGTCGACAACGATCTCTCGATCGTGGAGAACCTGCAGGCGGCGCCGGGTCGCGTGCGCGAGGTCGGGATCGGCGCACGCACGGATTTGTACCTGATCCCGGCGGAAGCCGAGTTCGTGTACGAGACCGCGGGAAAGGCCACCGGGAGTGACTACACCTTCCGACGCACACGCGCCGCGGTCGCCGGCAACTGGGGAATGGGCAAGTTTGCGGCGTTCGTGCCGCAGGCCGCGTACGGGCGCCTCAACGGCGATGTGATCCCGCAGGCCATGTTCTACCTCGGCAGCTCGAGCCTCGTGCGCAGTCGAACGAAGGATCCGCGCTCCGGCACCGGCTACGCCGCCGGCCGCCTCGAGGTGATCGGCACCCAGGACATCCTGAGCCTCATGCACATCCCGCACCCGGCGATGTTCCCGACCCAGCTCGGAGCGTTCATCGCCTCGGGCGCCGTGTGGGGACCGGATGCGTACGGCAGCACCGAGCGCGAAGGGCTCGACTGGCCAAACGGTGAGCACTGGGTGAGCGAGACCGGCGTCTCACTGATCTATCAGCCGGGACTTCCGGACCCGACCTACATGGTCCGGATTCATTACATCGTGCCGCTCGGCCCGAACGACGTGGAAGGCCGCTGGTCGCTGACGTTCTCGAAGGCTTTCGAGTCCTTCCGTGTGGGACGCTAGGCGACTTCTTCCTCCGGCAGCCGCCCTCGCGCTGCTGTTGATCGCCTCATGCGGCCATGATCCCGCCGATCGCGAGTACTACGCGGCGCTGCGCGGCGAGGAAGAAGGGATGACGCGCGAGGAGCAGGTCCGGCACCTCAACCGCGCGATCGGGCTCCGGCCGAAACGCTCCTGGTACTGGGAGACGCGCGCGACCTATCGCATCGACCTCCGCGACTTCACGCGCGCCGCGGCCGACCTCGATCAGGCGATCGCGCTCCAGGACCGGGCCTATCTCCAGTTCATGCGCGGGCTCGTCGAATGCGAGATGGGACGGCCCGCAACGTCGCTCGAATTCTTCGACCGCGCGATCGCGATGCAGGCCACGAACACGCAGTTCTATCGCGGCCGCTCGCTCGCGCGGACCGCCACCGGCGACGCGGTCGGCGGCCTCGCCGACGCGCAGCACCTCATCGCCGAATTGCCGCAGCAGGCCGAGTCGCACTACGCCCACGGCGTGGCGCTCGCGGCACTGGGCCGGGATTCGGCGGCGATCGCCGAGTTCGACGTCGCGCTCTCGCAAAAGCCCGAGCTCGTGTACCCGCTCGAGGCCCGCGCCGCGGCGCTCGAGCGGCTGGGCGCACCGGACCGCGCGCAGACCGACCGCGCCGCCTTCGCCGACAAGGCGCGCGACAACGGCTGCGCGAGCTGCCTCGATCCCTTCCGTTACTGACGGCCCCGAAATCGTCCGGATCCGTACAGCGCATTCGTTGAAAGCGAACAGCCGCACCCGCGACGACGCTCGTAAGCCCTTCCCGCACAACGCTGCTTCGTGGCACCGCGCTTGCCCTGTGCCTGCGCATGGACCGTCCCATTCCCGCACGCGAACTGCTGCTCCAGGCCCGCCGCCGGTGGCTCGCCGGGCTCATCGGAGCCCTGGCGCTGCTCCTCTTCTTCTTCATCCTGCCGGGATGGGTCACCCCCTCGATTCCGCGCTCCGAGCTCCGCACCGCCCGCGTCGAACGCGGCTCGATCGACGCCACGATCAGCGCGTCGGGGCTCGTGCTTCCCGAGCACGAGTTCATCATCACGAGCCCGGGGCCGACCCGCGTGCTCCAGACGCTTCATCAGCCGGGCGACACCGTCGCCGCCGGCGAGCCCATCCTCAGCCTCGACCAGGGTGAGGCGCGGCTCGGTGTCGAGCGTCTCGAGCGCCAGGTGGCGCTCAAGGAGAACGAGCGGGCGCAGGCGCGCGTCGACCTCGAGAACCGCCTGAACGAGCTGACCGGACAGGCCGCGATCAAGGAGCTCGAGCTGAAGTCGCTCGCCTACGAGGCCGAGCGCAACCACAAGCTGGCGGCCGCGGGCGTGATCAGCGGCGACGCCGCGCGCAAGGGCGACAGCGACCTCGAGCGCTGCCGCATCGAGGCCGAGCAGCTCGCGGCCGCCAAGACCAACGCCGAGCGCGGGCTCGAGGTGCGGCTGCACGCGCTCGACCTCGAGCACGACATCCTCGTGCGCGAGCTGCGCGACGCCCGGCGCGCGCTCCAGCAGGGCTCCGCGGCCAGCGTGCGCGCCGGCGTGCTGACCTGGGTGATCCCCGGCGAGGGCGTCGCGGTGGCGCGCGGTGACGAGCTGGCGCGGGTGGCGGATCTCTCCACGTTCCGAGTCGAGGCCACGCTCTCCGACGTGCATGCCGCCGAGATCCGCGCCGGTCAGCCGGCCGTCGTGCGCTCGGGCGATCTCACACTGAAGGGCACGGTCTCCAAGGTCCATCCCCAGGTGCAGAACGGCGTGGTCCGGCTCGACGTGGCACTCGACCAGCCCGATCACGACGCGCTGCGGCCGAACCTGCGCGTGGACGTGCACGTGATCACCGAGCGGCGCGACGGGGCGCTTACCGTCCGGCGCGGCAGCGTGCTGGCCCTCGGCGGCAACCGCGCGCTGTTCCGTGTGCGCGGCAACGAGGCCACGCGGCGGACCGTAAGGATGGGCATCACCAACTTCGAATCGAGCGAGATCCTCGAAGGCCTCGACGAGGGCGACGAGGTCATCCTGTCCGACATGAGCGACTACGCGAACCGAAAGGAGATCAAGATCCGATGACTGTCACCCTGGTCGAGAATGCGGCCGCAGAATCGACGAAGCCCGCCGC
>DAIUEO010000058.1:7813-19959 GCA_036845125.1 Candidatus Eiseniibacteriota bacterium
CCGCCGCGCCGGCGATCCGGCTCACCGGCGTCGAGAAGATCCACCGCACCGAACGCATCGAGACGGTGGCGCTGAGCCAGGTCCATCTCGAAGTGCGGGACCGCGAGATCCTGAGCGTCATGGGCCCCTCGGGCTCGGGGAAGAGCACGCTGCTCAACGTCATGGGCCTGCTCGACCGACCCACCCGGGGCAGCGTGGAGCTGGGCGGCCAGAGCGTGGACCGGCTCTCCGAGCGCGAGCTGGCCGTGAAGCGCAATCGCGAAATCGGCTTCGTCTTCCAGACCTTCCATCTCATCGAGGACCTCAACGTTCTCGACAACGTCGAGATCCCGCTGCTCTACCGGCGCGTGCCGGGCGCCCGGCGGAAGACCATGGCCGAGGAGGCGCTCAACCGGGTGAGCCTGTCGGCGCGCATGCGCCACTTCCCGTCGCAGCTCTCGGGCGGCCAGCGTCAGCGGGTCGCGATCGCGCGCGCCATCGTCGGCCGGCCCGCGGTGCTGCTCGCGGACGAGCCCACCGGCAACCTCGACAGCCAGATGGGCGACGAGATCATCGCGATCCTCGAGGAGCTCAATCGCGCGGGCACCACGATCGTGATGGTGACCCACGACCAGCGCCTCGCGTCGCGCACCGGGCGGATCGTGCGGCTCTTCGACGGCCGCCAGGTCGAGTGAGGCGCCCATGCTGACCAACTACCTGAAGATCGCGCTCAAGGTGCTCCAGCGCCGCAAGTTCTTCACGTTCGTGAGCCTGTTCGGCACCAGCGTGACGCTGCTCGTGCTGATGATCGGCTCGGCGATCCTCGACCACGCGCTCTCGCCGCGAGCGCCCGAGGTCGGGCTCGACCGCACGCTCGTGATCTCCTACATGGCGATGCGGGGCGAGGGCAACGAGTGGAGCGGCAATCCCGGATACGGCTTCCTCGACCGCTACTGCCGCAATCTCCCCAACGTGGAGCGGATGTCGATCTACAGCGGGCTCGACCAGGCGCCGACGTTCCTCGGCGGCGACAAGGCGGTGTGGCAGCTGCGGCGCACCGACGCCGAATACTGGAACGTGCTCGACTTCGACTTCCTCGAAGGGCATCCGTACGGGGAAAGCGACGTGGCGGGTGGAGCCCATCTCGTCGTGCTCAGCGAGGCCGCGGCCCGGCGGCTGTTCGGGAAACACGAAGCGGTGGGGAAAGCCTTCGAAACCCAGGGCCAGACCTGGACCGTGGTGGGCGTGGTGCGGAACGTCGCCCGCACCCGCGACTGCGCGTATGCCGACCTGTGGGCGCCGGTCACCACCTTCCCGACCGACGTGTGGAAGGTCCGCCTGATGGGCGACTTCAACGCGATGCTGCTCGTCGACTCGCCGCGTCACTTTCCAGCGATTCGCGCGGAGTTCGCCTCGCGGCTGCCGCACGTGGAGATGACCGAGCCCGAGCGTTACAAGACCATGTCGGGCGCGCCCCGCACGCGGCTCGAGGACATCGCCGGCGAGGCCGCGGGCCTCGACTCCCACGACCGGCCGCGCACCGGGCTCTTCCTCGGCGGACTCGTGGTGCTCGCGCTCCTCTTCATGCTGCTGCCCGCGATCAACCTGGTGAACATGAACATCAGCCGCATCTTCGAGCGCGTGCCGGAGATCGGCGTGCGCAAGGCGTTCGGGGCCTCGACGGGTCACCTGGTGGGACAGTTCGTGGTCGAGAACGTCGTGCTGTCGGTGCTCGGCGGCGCGATCGGGCTCGTGATGTCGGTGTGGGCGCTCTGGCTCATCAACCTGAGCGGGCTCGTTCCGAACGCCGATTTCGGCATGAACGTGCGGGTCTTCCTTTACGGCCTCGGCCTGGCGGTGATCTTCGGCGTGCTGTCGGGCGCCTATCCCGCATGGCGCATGGCGCGGCTCGACCCCGTCGAATCCCTGAGAGGAGGACACCGATGATCGCGCACTACCTCAAGCTGGTGTGGAACCGGCGCCGCGCGAATGGCCTCATCCTGGTCGAGGTGCTGATCAGCTTTCTCGTGCTGTGCGGCATCTTCGGCGTGGTCGCCTACTACGCGACCAACTGGCGGAGACCGCTCGGCTTCGACTATCACGACCGGTGGTCGCTCGAAGTCGACATCCCGCAGGCCACGCTCGACGATCCGAAAGCCACCGCACCGGCGTTCGCCACTTCGCAGCGCCTGATCGCCGCGATGAACGCAAACCCCGCGATCGAAGCCGTGGCGCCGATGCCCAACACCCCCTACTCCGGCAGCATGAGCCGCACCGGATTTCGCCTCGCCGATGGAAACCTCGTGCAGTTCCTCTCCAGCTCCACCACGCCTGCCGGACTCGAGGTCCTCGGCCTCGAGCTGGTGGCCGGCCGTTGGATCGAGCCCGGCGACGACGCGCTGGAGTTCACGCCCTACGTGATCACGCAGAGCCTGGCGCGGCGTCTGTTCGGGAACGAGAATCCCCTCGGCCGCACGATCGAAGGCTATGACGACCACGGGAAGCTCGAGACCCTGGAGAAAAGCTGGCAGGTCCGGCGTGTGGTGGGCGTGATCCGTGATTATCGCAAGGCCGGCGAGTTCGCCGATGATCGGCTTGCCGCGTTCCGCCCCCAGACCTTCTCGAATCCCGACCGGGGCTGGGCACCCTGGAGCTACGTGATCCACGTCGCGCACGGGACTCCGGCCGCCTTCGAGGAGGGCCTGCTCGAGACGCTCCACTCCGAGGCCCCGGAGTGGTCCTTCACGCTGCGGTCCATCGAGGTCGAGCGCCGGAACTACATTCAAGAGCGCCTCCTGCCGCTCCTGTTCGGAAGCCTGCTCGCCGGGTTCCTCCTGCTGATGGTCGGGATGGGGCTCATGGGCGTGCTCTGGCAGAATGTGACCCGCCGCACCCAGGAGCTGGGCCTGCGTCGTGCACTCGGGGCGACCGCCTCCGAGGTTCGTCGCCAGATCATCGGAGAGATCGTGGTGCTGACGGCGATCGCGCTGGCATTGGGCGCAGTGCTGTTCCTGCAGCTGCCGCTGCTCGGCGTGCTCTCGTTCGTGAGCCTGGGGGTGTTCGTCTCGGCCATCGTGGCCGCGAGTCTCGTGCTCGTGCCGTTCGTGATCCTGTGCGGCCTCTATCCCGGATGGCTCGCCACCCGGGTGGAGCCTTCGCGCGCGCTCCAGTATGAATAACGGATGATCCTGATCGTCGACGACGACTATTCGGTGACGGCGTCGCTCGGCCTGCTGCTCAAGCAGAAGGGCTTCACGACCGTGAGCGCCGCCACGCCCGAAACGGCGCTGGCGACAGCGGCGCGCCCCGACGTCGACCTCGTGCTCCAGGACATGAACTTCTCGCGCGAGACGAGCGGCGCCGAGGGGCTCGATCTGCTGCGCCGCCTCCGTTCCGCGCGCCCCGGCCTGCCCGTGATTCTCATCACCGCCTGGGGATCGATCGCGCTGGCGGTCGAGGGCATGAAGGCCGGCGCCGCCGACTTCATCACCAAGCCGTGGAGCAACGAGCAGGTGCACCAGGCGGTGCGCACGGCGCTCGGGCTCGCGGCGGCCGGCGGCGCGGGGGCGCCCGATCGCGCGGCGCTCGATGCCCGCTACGACCTCGCCAGCGTCGTGGGCCGCCACCCGGCGTTCGTCGAAGTGCTCGAGCTGCTGTTGCGCGTGGCGGCGACCGACGCCTCCATCCTGCTCTCCGGCGATACCGGCACCGGCAAGGAGGTGCTGGCCGCAGCGGTGCACGGGAACAGCGCACGCCGCCGCGGGCCGTTCATCAAGGTGAACCTCGCCGCACTCCCCGCCAATCTCTTCGAGAGCGAGATGTTCGGGCACGTGCGCGGCGCGTTCACCGACGCGACCGCCGACCGTGCGGGCCGCTTCGCCGCGGCACAGGGCGGCACCATCCTGCTCGACGAGATCGGCGACCTGGCTCCCACCTGCCAGATCAAGCTGCTGCGCGTGCTCCAGGACCGCAGCTTCGAGCCGGTCGGCTCCAGCCGGACCCAGTCGTCGGACGTGCGGGTGATCTCGGCGACCAACGTCGATCTCGAGCAGGCGATCCGGGACGGCGCGTTCCGCGAGGATCTCTACTACCGGCTCAATCTCATCCGCGTGCGGGTACCGTCGCTGGCGGAGCGCACCAGCGACATTCCGGCGCTGGCCGCGCACTTCCTCGAGCGGGCGAAGTCGGCCTATGGTCGGCCCGGCGCGAGCTTCGATCCTGCGGCACTCGAGTGGCTCAAGGCCCAGCCCTGGCCCGGCAATGTGCGCCAGCTCGAGCACCTGGTCGAGCGCGCGGTGCTCACCGCGCCGGCAGTGCGACTCGGAGTCGAGGACTTCCGTCGCACGCTCGAGATGGATCTCGGCGCCGGGCGCGATCCGCTCCCGCAGGTGGGCAGCATGACGTTGCCGGAGATCGAGCGCGCGATGATCCTCAAGACCTTGAAGCACCACAACGGCAACCTGAGCCGTGCCGCGGAATCGCTCGGCATGAGCCGTCCCGCGCTCTACCGGCGACTCGAGAAGTACGGTATCGAGGCGTGAGCCTCAGAGCGCGATTCCTCCTCTACCTCGCGCTCGTTCATCTCGTGTTCATCGCGGTCACCGCGGTGATGCTGCGCCAGCAGCGCACGTGGCTGATCGTGGTGGAGCTGTTCTTCGCCGCCTCGTTCGCGGCCGCCGGGTGGCTCACGCGGCGGCTCACCGAGCCCGCCGACGTCCTGCGCACCAGCGTCGAGATGCTCGACTCCGGCGACCTGATGACGCGCTTCCGCGAAACCGGACGCCCCGAGGTGGACCGGCTGATCCGGCTCTACAACCGCATGGTCGACCACCTGCGCGAGGAGCGGGCCGCCAACCAGGAGCAGGACTCGTTGCTGCGGCGGCTGATCGCGCTGTCGCCGTCCGGGGTCGTCCAGCTCGATCTCGACGGCCGCATCCAGTCGATGAACCCCGGCGCCTGCGAGATCCTGGGGCTGACCGAGACGCAGGCCCACGGCCGGGCGCTCGAAGAGGTCCACGAGGCGCTGGCCCGCGACCTCGCCGGAATGGCCGAGGGCGAGGCGCGGCTCGTCACGTTGCGCGGGCGGCGCCGCGTGCGCTGCACCCGGCTGACGTTCATGGACCGCGGTTTCGCGCGGAGCTGCCTGCTGCTCGAGGAGCTGACCCGCGAGCTGCACGCGAGCGAAAAGGCCGCCTACGAAAAGCTGATCCGCACCATGTCGCACGAGGTGAACAACACGAGCGGCGCCGTGATCTCGCTGCTCGAAAGCTGTCTCACCTACGCGAGCCGGGTCGACGAGCACGATCGCGGGGACTTCGTGAGCGGGCTCACGGTGGCGACCGACCGCACCCGGCACATGAACGAGTTCATGAAGAGCTTTGCCGACGTGGTGCGTCTGCCGGTCCCCGATCGAAGGCCGAATGACCTGGCGGAGATCCTGAAGAGCGTCGCCCGGCTGATGGAGCCCGAGCGGACGCGGCGCGGGATCGAGTGGCGGTGGCGGGTCGCGGAAGGCGTTCCGCCGGTGTCGCTCGACCGTGGCCAGATCGAACAGGCGCTCGTGAACATCGTGCGCAACGCGTTCGAAGCGATCGGGGAGAACGGCGAGATCGTCGTGTCGCTGGCCGTGAAGGATGGCATTCACGAGCTCGACATCGAGGACTCGGGGGGCGGCGTTCCACCGGAGGTCGCACCGCGGCTCTTCACGTCGTTCTTCACGACCAAGCCCGAGGGCCAGGGCATCGGGCTCACCCTGGTCCAGGAGATCCTCATGGGCCACGGCTTCGACTATGGACTCGAGACGGTCGCGCCCGGGCGCGCGGGCTTCCACATCCGCTTCGCCGCCAAGTAAAGAACCCCCGGTGGATTGCTCCACCGGGGGCCGTCGCGCCCGCACTCGTTTCCCATGCCTGGCGCTTCGAGCCGACGCGACTCTTCCATCTGGACCGGCCCCACACGGGGCGACGGGCGTTACCCCGTGCGGGCGCGCGGTCCGTACATCTTCAGCGGGTGCGACCGTTGTGTTTCAGCCGGTAGATGCGGCGGCTCTGCACGTCCTGCACGTGCTCGAGGCGGAAGCGCTCGCGGGCACTCAGGTCGCCATCGCGGAGCGCGCGGTTCTCCAGCCGCTGCACGTGACGCTGGCCGGCGCGAGCCCGGTGGGCCTCGTACCGTGTCAGCTCGCCGCTGGCGACACCCTGGTGGATGCGGGCGTGCTGGCGGGTCTGGCGGTGATTGACGCGGGGGCCGGCAAACGCAGTCGTCGCGAGCATCGTGAGCGCGAGCGTGGCGAGGATCAGGACGCGGGTCTTCATCTTCGTCTCCTTGGACGGCGGGGCGGTCTCTTGCTGTGCGCGGGTGCGCGGTACGCCGAGAGAAAGAGCACCCGCCGTGCCGGATCTGCGGGCCGTGGCGGGGCGCTGTGGCTCAGGGGGTTACGCGTCCGTTGCCGACCGGCGGCGCGCCCGTCGCCCCGTCACCTGTCCCGTGCGGGGCACCCGGACCGGCGCGGCATGAACCGTTTCGGGCGCCGTCGTGATCGGCGGGCGTGCTCATTGCCGCTTCGCTGGTGAGGATCTAGCCTGCGGGGGCTCGTTGTCGGAATTCACAGCGATCACCCCGGAGGCGCCTATGAAGTGTTTCGCAGCAGCCGTTCTGGCTTCACTGGTCATCATGACCGGCGTCGCCCAGGCACAAACCCAGAAGCAGCCGAACATTCTGATCATCTGGGGTGACGACATCGGCGGCTTCAACATCAGCGCCTACAACCAGGGCGTGATGGGTTACCGGACACCCAACATCGACCGCATCGCCCGCGAGGGCGCGCTTTTCACCGACTGGTACGGCCAGCAGAGCTGCACGGCGGGACGCGCCGCGTTCATCACCGGCCAGTCGCCGATCCGTACCGGCCTCACCAAGGTGGGTCTTCCCGGAGCGCCCGAGGGCATGAAGAAGCAGGATCCGACGATTGCCGGGCTGCTCAAGGCGCGCGGCTACTGGACCGGGCAGTTCGGCAAGAACCACCTCGGCGACCGCGACGAGATGCTGCCCACGAACAACGGCTTCGACGAATTCTTCGGCAACCTCTACCACCTGAACGCCGAGGAGGAGCCCGAGAATCCCGACTATCCGAAGGGCGCGGAGTTCAAGAAGCGCTTCGGCCCGCGCGGCGTCATCCACAGCTTCGCCGGCGGGAAGATCACCGACACCGGCCCGCTCACCCGGAAGCGCATGGAGACCATCGACGAGGAGGTCACCGCCAAGGCGCTCAATTTCATCGAGCGGGCCCACAACGCGGACAAGCCGTTCTTCGTGTGGTGGAACTCGACGCGGATGCACATCTTCACGCACTTGAAGAAATCGTCGGTGGGCAAGACCGGGCTCGGCGTCTATCCCGACGGGATGGTCGAGCACGACGGAATGGTCGGCGAGGTCCTGGCCAAGCTCGAAGAGCTGGGGATCGCCGACAACACGATCGTGATGTACTCGACCGACAACGGCGCCGAATCGATGTCATGGCCGGACGGCGGAACGACGATGTTCCGCGGCGAGAAGAACACCAACTGGGAGGGCGGGTACCGCGTGCCGTGCGCGATCCGCTGGCCGGGCGTGGTCCAGCCCGGCACCGTCATTAACGACATCGGCGCCCACGAGGACATGCTGCCGACGCTGCTGGCCGCGGCCGGGGACACCTCGGTCGTCACGGGGCTCCTCAAGGGCCGCAAGGTGGGCTCGATGACGTACAAGGTCCACCTCGACGGCTACAACCTGATGCCGGCATTCGCGGACAAGGCCGCGTGGCCGCGCCACGAGTTCATCTACTGGACGGACGATGGCAACGTGGCCGCGCTGCGCCACGACAACTGGAAGGTCACGTTCCTCCGGCAGAACGCCCACGGCGTGCATGTATGGATCGAGCCGTTCGAGACGCTGCGCGCTCCGATGCTCACCAACCTGCGCTCCGATCCCTTCGAGCGCGCCGAGTACGAGGGCTACGGCTACAACCAGTGGTTCCTCGAACACATGTTCGCGTTTGCTCCGGCCGGGGCCTATGTCGCCCAGTGGCTGCAGAGCTTCAAGGAATTCCCGCCGCGTCAGAAGCCGGGCAGCTTCAATCTCGAGCGCGTGATGGAAGCGGTCATGGAGGGGACGAAGCAGTAGAGGCTGCCTCCAGCGAGTCGGCGCGCGCCTTCCATTGCGAAGCGCGCGCCGAATCGCCCTTCTCCTCCAGGCAGCGCGCGAGGTTGCGCGGGTATTCCGGGTTGTCCGGATACGCCGTCGCGAGCTTTTCGATCTCGACCGCCGCGCGCTCCCAGTCGCGGGCCCGCCCGAAGGTGAGCGCCAGGCGCTTGTGGTCCTCGGCCCACGTCCCGTTCATCTCCATCGCGCGTGCGAGGTCCTCGGGACCGACGATCAGCTCGATCCATCGTTCCGGCGGATCGAAGCGATAGAAGAGATCCGTCCCGCCGTCGTTGCGTGGCTGGTAGGACGACAGGAAACCCGCGTGCAGTGTCGTGTCGCCATACCAGACCCGGAATGCCGGCGTGAACCAGTCGTGGCCCACGCCCACTCCCTGCGGCACATCGGCGAAGTAGAACCGCGTGTGCGGCGGCACGGCCGGATGATCGCGGATGAGCGCGAGCCGCAGCGGCTCGACGTACCGGGCCGCGCGGCGCTGGAACGCTTGCCCCCCCCACTCCCAGGCCGGCGTGCGCGCCTGGACCGGCTGGAGCAGCGCGACGATCGCGAGCACCGCGATCGCGAGCGATCGCCGCACGGAGAGGAGGGCACCCAGCGCCAGCCAGGCCCCGCATGCCGCGAGCAGGGCGTAATACGGGGACCACGACACCGCGAGCGAAGCGGGCACGAGCCCGATCGCGAACCAGCCGAGGCCCAACTCGTGTGCGCCGATGCGTGCGGGCGGGTCGGCCGGCGCGACGCTCTTTCGCGTGAGCCACCACGCCGCCACGGCGATCACCAGCGCGCCGGCGAGCCCGACGAGCAGGCCCAGGCCCCAGCCGTTCTCCGGATTCGGAACGCGCTCGAAATTGAAGCACGCGAGCATGCTGCGGCTGAGCGATATCGCGGGGTGGATCTCCGCTTCGCCCGGAGCGCCGAGCCGTGCCCGCAGCCCGGGATGGAGCGCGAGCCAGGCGGCGGTCACGACCAGCAGCGGGGCCACCCGGCGCAGCGCGGCGCCGATCGTCGCCCGGTCGATCCGCCACGCGTGGAGGAACGCGAGCACGGGCAGCACCGCGGCGGTTTCCTTGCTGGCGAGCGCGCCAAGCCCGGCGAGGGTCGCCAGCATCGTGCGACCGCTCGCGAACGCCTGGAGCGCGAGCAGCGTGAAGAGCAGCAGCCACAGCTCCTGCGCTCCCGACACCCACAGCAGCGTCCCCGACCATGCGCCCACCGCGAGGAGCCCGAGCGTGGCGAACGCCGCCGTCGCTCCGCCGGCCAGCCGCCGCACGTAGGCCGCGTACACCGCCAGCACCGCGATCCACAACGCGAGGCTCACCACGTGGTAGCCCGACGGCGACATGCCGAAGACGCCGTGCAGCACCGCGAAGTGCAGCTCGCGCGACCACGGGCGGTACCAGCCATAGAGCAGCTCGGTCGGTGCAATCAGCCCGGCGGGCGGAACGCGCATCACCTTCTCGAGGATCGTCCAGTCGTCCTGGAGGAACGGCAGGCGCAGCGCGTCGCCGTACGCGAGCACGCCGTACACGACGACGGCGGCGACCAGCAGCAGGAGATCGGTGGCGCGGCCCGGGGAAGGACTCTTCACGCCGCGAGAATAGCGATTCCTATTCGATCCGCGCCCACAGGCGGGTCGAGCACTCGCGGGCGCGCTCGAACACCTCGCGCTCGTCCACACCGATCAGCACGCCGTTGTCCATCACGATCTCGCCGCCCACCATCACGCCGGCGACCGGCGCACGCAGCAGACCGGTCCACAGGTGGTCGGACAGCGTGCGCCCCGAGAACTCGGTGGGCGGCCGGTAGTCGAGCAGCACCATGTCGGCGGGCGCTCCGGGGGCGATCGTCCCGAACCCCTCTCCATATGAAGCGGCGGCGAAGCGCGGGCCGTTCACGAACAGGCGGCGGTAATGGGCCTCCGCGCGCGCCCCGAACACCCAGCCGTGGGTGGCGTCCGGAAGCGGCGGCGCGTTCACGCCGGAATCGCTGCCCCAGCCCAGCTCCGCCTCGCGCATGATCGCCGCCGCCGAGCCCGAGCCGGCCGCGCTCAGCAGGTCGCCGCGCTCGGTAGCGAACGCCAGCAGGTCGCGTGGCGCAGCCTCCGCGTGCGCCCACAGCACCGACAGGTCCGGGTCGCCCGCATCCGTGCCCCAGCGCTCGGCGGGCGTGAGGTCGAGCGTGAGGTCCACGTGCAGGGGGAGCTTCGTGCCGGTGATTTCGCAGGCCTCGCGCACCAGCCGCCGCGTACCCTCGAGGGACATAGGGCGCACACCGGCCAGCGCGCGCAGCCGGCTGTCGGCGCTCCGCTCGAGCGCCCGCGCCAGGATCGCCGCCTCCTCGAGTGCCGCGATGCGCTCCTCGAGCGTGTCCTCCTCGGAGGCGCCGTAGCAGAAGCCGGCGCGCACTCCGAGCCGGCGCGCCGCCTCGACCGCCTCGTCGAGCGTTGCGTCCGACGACGAAGCCGCGCGATGGAAGTCGAACACCGCGGTCACGCCGTGCCGCACGCCTTCGGCGAGTGCGGCCTGCACGCCCCAGTACACGTCCTCGGGCGAGAGCGCCTTCTCGAAGCGTTGCCAGTCGCGCGGCGAGCGCAGCGGCAGCCCGCGGGCGAGATGGCGCGCGAGGTGCGAATGGGTGTTCACGAGCCCCGGCATGAGCACGCGGCCCCGGCCCGGCCAGCGCATGTCGTCGGGATAGGCGCTCGCCAGCGCGCCGGCGGTGCCGACGTGCGAGATGTGCGCCTCGATCACGCGCACCGCGCCGTCCTCGATGACCTGTGGTTTCGTGCCGCCAGTCACCACCGTGCAGGGTCCGACGATCACGCGGCCCGCCGTTCGAGCAGGCGCTTCGTCTCGGCGCGGGCCTCGCGTGCGGCACGCGCGGCGTCGAGCGTGCACCACTGGCCGTCCCGGTAGAGCACGCGCCCCGCCACCATGGTGAGCCGGACATCGGTGGGGCGGGCGGACTCGACCAGTGCGACGCACGGATCCGCGGACGCCGTGGCCATGTGCGGCGCGGTCGCGTCCACCAGCACCAGGTCGGCCTGCTTGCCGGGCTCGAGCGAGCCGGTCACCGGATCGAGGCCCAGCGCCCGCGCGCCGTCGCACGTCGCGAGCGCCAGCACGTCGCGCGCGACGAGCGTGGCGCCCTTTCGTGCGCGCGAGACGCCGGAAGCGAGACTCATCTCGTGAAACGGATCGAGCCGGTTGTTGCACGCGGCGCCATCCGAGCCGAGACCGCAGCGGATGCCGTGCGCGCGCCACGCGGCGACGTCCGCGAGCCCGGAACCGAGCTTGAGGTTCGAGCCCGGGCAGTGAACCAGCGCCGCCTTCGAGCGCGCGAGCAGCGACAGCTCCTCGTCGTCGAGCCACACCCCGTGCGCGCCCACGAAGCGCTCGTTCAGGACACCGGTATCGCCGAAATAGCGTGCGGCGCTGGTACCGGTCGTCGCCGCCACCGCGCGGCCTTCCTCGGAGCTCTCCGCGACGTGCGTGTGGAGCAGCAACCCGCGCTCGCGCGACAGCGCCACCGCGCCCCGCCACAGGGTCTCGCTGCACGAGAGGATGAAGCGCGGCGCGAGCGATACCTGGAGCCGCCCGCCGGCCGCGCCGTGGAACCGGCGCGCGAGCGCCGCCGTCTCCTCGAGCGCTCCTGCCGGCTCCTCGAGCAGCGACGGCGGCACGCCGTCGCCGCGATCCATGAGCGCCTTGCCGAACACCGCGCGGATCCCGCTCTCCTCCAGCGCCCCGCCGATCGCCTCGGTGTGACGCACTGTCCCCATGTCGTTGACGCAGGTGACGCCCGCGGCGATCGCCTCGACCAGTCCGAGCCGCGCCGACGCCGCGACCGAGGACTCGGTGTGCGCCGCCTCCAGCGGAAAGATCGCCTCGCGCAGCCAGTCGAGCAGGTTCGCCTGCTCGGCGAGCCCGCGGAACAGCGTCTGGCAGAGATGGAGGTGAGCCTGGACG
>DAIUEO010000059.1:0-7651 GCA_036845125.1 Candidatus Eiseniibacteriota bacterium
GAGCACCACGAGGCCCTGTGGGGCAGCATGAACTTCTATCGCGTGTTCAGCACCGTGAACGGCGGTCGTCGCCACGAGACCGATCTCTTCGAGGGGCTGCGCGAGGCGGAGCCCGCGCGTCCCGAGGCGAAGCTCGAGGGACTCCAGCCCGAGGCGAAGCTCGACGGACTCCAGCCCGAGGCGAAGCTCGAGGGATTCCAACCCGAGGCGAAGCTCGAGGGATTCCAGAAATGAAGGGGAAGCGCCTCGCGCCGATGGCGATGGACGCGGAGACGTTCCGCGCGCTCGGGCACCGGCTCGTGGATCAGATCGCGGAGCAGCTCACGGCCGTGCCGCAAGGCCCCGTGACGCCGGACCAGGCGCCGGCCACGGTGCGTCAGGTGTTCGGTCTCGATTCGCCGCTGCCCGCGCACGGTGAGGATCCGGAGAAGATCCTGCGCGAGCTTCCGGCGAAGCTCTTCGCCCATTCGCTGCTCAACGGGCATCCCCGGTTCTTCGGGTTCATCACTTCATCGCCGGCGCCCATCGGCATGCTGGGGGATCTGCTGGCGAGCGCAGTGAACCCGAACATCGGCGCCTGGGTGATCGGGCCGGCGGCCACCGAGATCGAGCTGCAGGCCGTGCGATGGATCGCGGAGCTGATGGGCTTCCCGGTGACCGCGAGCGGCATTCTCGTGAGCGGCGGCAACATGGCGAACATGGTGTGCTTCTTCGCCGCGCGCGCCGCGAAAGCCGGCTGGAACGTGCGCGAGGAGGGCCTGCTCGGGAAACCGCGGCTCCGCGCGTACGCGTCGTCCGAAACCCACACCTGGCTGCAGAAGGCGGCCGATCTGTCGGGGCTCGGCACCGGCGCGGTTCGGTGGATCCCGGTGGACCGCGAGCTGCGTATGGAAGTGGCGGCACTCGAGCACGCGATCGAGCAGGACCGCGCGGCCGGCGACCTGCCGTTCCTCGTGGTCGGCACCGGCGGCTCGGTGAGCACCGGCGCGGTCGATCCGCTGCGCGAGATCGCCGCGATCTGCCATGCGCAGAACCTGTGGTTCCACGTCGACGGCGCCTACGGTGGATTCGCGGCCACGGTGCCGGAAGCTCCGGAGGACCTGCGCGCGCTCTCCGAGGCGGACTCGATTGCGGTGGATCCGCACAAGTGGCTCTACACGCCGCTCGAGGCGGGCTGCGCACTGGTGCGGAACCCCGAGCATCACCGCGCCGCATTCGCCTACATGCCGTCCTACTACCACTTCGGCGAAGAGACGCGGAACTTCGTGAACCTCGGCCCGCAGAACTCCCGCGGGTTCCGGGCTCTCAAGGTGTGGCTCGGCCTCCGTCAGACGGGCGCCGAGGGCGCGCGGCAGATGATCTCGGACGACATCCGGCTCTCGCGCCGCATGGCGGAGGCAATCACCGCACATCCCGAGATGGAGCTCGTGACCCAGGCCCTGAGCATCACGACGTTCCGCTACGTGCCGCGGGATCTGCGAGCCTCGAGCGGCCGGGATGGAGTCGACGAGTACCTGAACAAGCTGAACAAGTCGCTGCTCGAAACCAGCCAGGCCCGCGGCGAGGTGTTCGTCACCAATGCAGTGGTGCGGGGGTCCTTCCTGCTGCGCGCGTGTATCGTGAACTTCCACACTGACGAACCCGACGTGCTGGCGGTGCCGGAGATCCTGGGCCGGATCGGAGCCGAGCTGGACCGCACGATGCGCCCCGCGGAGCTCGCAGCGCGGTAGTTCATATTCGCGGTCGTTGCGGCGCGCGCTTCGCCGCTGCGCGATCGCGTCGCGCTCCGGATCGCGATTCCAAAATATCTACTCGAACCCAAGAAAGAGCTTGACAGCTTCGTGCACGCATCACGTCGCTGAGTTGTTGCGCGCCACGTGACGAGCGTCTATATCGCGCACGACCGTTTTGCTCGCAAGATCATGCGCGTGTTCTCTGAAATCGAAGCCTTCTCCGAGATGTGCGATACAGCGGGATCTCCACTCGCGCAGAAACGCCATGATACAAATGTATGTGCGGCCGATAACGGCCGCACATACACAGCGCGCCCCCGAGAAAGGTTCATCCCATGCGCGCGTACAAGTTCAATGGTATGAGCGATCACGATCTGCTCCGGGAGCTGGCCACCCTGGTCTCTCGAGAGCGATCAGCGACCGCCGCGGTGGTCGCCTGTCTGGCCGAGGTGGAGGAGCGCCGGCTCTACCTGCCTGCCGGGTACCCTTCTCTGCACGCCTACTGTGTCGGCGAACTGCGGCTGTCGGAAGACGCCGCCTACAAGCGGATCCGGGCCGCCCGAGTCTCCCAGGCGATACCGGCCGTCCTCGCATCCCTCTCCGATGGCCGGCTCAACCTCAGTGGCGTGGTTCTGCTGGCGCCTTATCTGAGACCTGAAAATGCGGAAGCACTCCTTGAGGCGGCTGCCGGGAAGCGCAGATCCGAGATCGAGGAGTTGATCGCCCATCGGTTCCCGAGCTCGGAAGCGATCCCGATGCTATGTGCGGTTCCCACCTCGGCGACGGGCCAACTGGCCCCGGGGCCAGTAATTCCACGCACGGCTGAACGGAGTGACAACGGCACCAAACTCTCCGGCCCAACCGTGGGGTTGGCTGCGTCGATCGCCCCTGAGCGCTTCTCTTTGCGGGTCACGATCGGTGCCTCCACCCGCGAGAAGCTCGTTTGTCTCCAGGAGCTGCTGAGCCATCGCATTCCGTCCGGCGGCCTCGCCGAAGTGCTCGACTACGCGCTCAAGGTCGCCTTGAGCCATGCCCAGAAAGCGAAGTTCGCCGCCACCGAAAAACCCCGGCGCCGAATCCTGTGCTCAATCGGTAGGCGGACGATCCCGGCTGAGGTCCGGCGCGCCGTCTGGAAGCGCGACGCAGGTCAGTGCACGTTCGTCAGCGAGCACGGACACCGTTGCGGCAGTCGCCGGTTCCTGGAGTACGACCATGTCGAGCCGGTTGCCCGCGGTGGGCAGGCGACGGTGGAGGGAATCCGCCTGCGGTGCCGCGCACACAACCAGTACGAAGCCGAGCGAGTGTTCGGCGCCGTATTCATGGATGAGAAGAGAAAGCAGGCTCGCCGCGCCGCAGAGGCGAGATCAGCCGCTCGAGCCGAGGTGGACAAAGAGCATGAGCGAGACCTCGCGGCCGGGCTGCGCAACATGGGATTCCGCGCCGAGGAGGTGCGGCGTGCCGTCCAGTTCTGCATGGCCGAAACCAACGAGAGTCTGGAGGCGCGCATGCGCGCGGCGCTCAAGTTCCTCCGCCCCAAGGTGAAGGTGATCGTTCCCGCGCGTTCGGAGGGCATCGAGGCAGCAGGCGTGACGACGTCCGGATGAGATGGGCGTGATCGCGCCCCCACCCACGCGCCAGGCCCGCGCAACTGCCAGAGCGTCTCCGGGCTGCGCTGGAACAGGACCCCGGTGAGGATCGCGAAACGCCGCGAGTGCTAGTGCACCGTCGGCTTCGCGGCCTTCTTGCCCCACACCTGGGCCAGGCGGGCGTCGCGGCCGCAGCCTTCGCGATAGTTGTAGTAGCGGTCCGGATCCTTCCTCCAGAAGTCCTGGTGGTACTCCTCTGCCGCGTAGAAGGGGGCGGCGGGAAGGATCTGCGTGACGATCGGGGCCTTGAGCACACCCGACTTCTCGATCGCGCGTTTGGACGACTCGGCGGCGCGGAGCTGGGTCGAGTCCTTCCAGAAGATCGCCGAGCGGTACGTGGGGCCGCGGTCGCAGAACTGGCCGTTGGCCTGGGTGGGATCGATGCTGTGCCAGAACATGTCCAGCAGGTCCGCGTACTTCACCTGGGCGGGGTCGAAGCGGATCTCGACCGACTCGTAGTGTCCGGTGCCGCCGGCGCCCACCTGCTCGTAGCTCGGATTCGCGACGTGGCCGCCGGTGAATCCCGAGATCACCGACTTCACCCCCGGCACGCCTTCGAACTGGGTCTCGACGCACCAGAAGCAGCCGCCCGCGAAGATCGCCGTTTCGAGCTTCGCGTTCTGAGCGGCGGCCGAAGCGGAGGTCGAAGCGGCGGCCGGCTTCGCGGCCGGCTTCTCGGACTTGCTCGACGCCTCACCAGCGCAGCCGGTCAGCAGCGTGAGCATCACGAGCGAAGCGATACCTGCGTATTTCATGGGGCCCTCGAACGGGGTCGAAGCGTGCCTGACGAAGTGCTGACGAGCAATGCAGAGGTTCGACACGAACAACGCGTCGCGCGGCGCAGCGTGACACAAAATATCAGGTCATGCGCGGGCGGCGGCCCACGATCTCCGCGACTTCCCAGAACGTGAGCGGCTCGATCGGCGGGAGCCCATACCGCTCCTCCAGCCGGTGCAGGTCGGCCCGGCGCTCCGCCCCCGCATCCAGCGAGGCATTGTCGGCCTCACGCATGCGGATCTCGGCCCCGATGCCCGGCACCCGTCGCGGCTGCGTCACACGGGCGAGCCGCATCAGGAAATCCCAGTCATCTGAATACCTGAATGCCGGATCGAAACCGCCGAGCGACTCGAAGCAGCTCCGCCGCACACACCAGGCGCTGGGCGCGATGTAGTCGTGCGTGTGCATCAGCGCGGGGTCCCAGTCCCGCGCGATCACCCGCTCCTCGAGGACGACGCGCCGGCCGTCTTCGATCCGCTCGCGAAGCACGGCCGTGTCGCGGTACGCGAAGTCCACGCTCGCGTCCTGAAACGCGGCCGCGAGTCCGGCCAGGTGCTCCGGCCGCCAGCGATCGTCGTCATCCAGGAACGTGATCAGATCCCCCGGCGCCGCCGCCACGGCCTCGTTGCGCTGGGTGCCTACCGTCGCCGCCTGGCTCCGGAGATGCGTCAGCCGTCCGGCCAGCTCCCGCGGCGGATCGATGGGACTGTAGTCCCCCACGTCGCACACCACGACGCGTTTCGGAAGGTGCTCCTGTGCCGCCACCGAGGCCAGCGCGTCCGCGAGGAGCGCACGGCGCTCCCGGGTCGGGATGACGACCAGGATGTCCGGCATCGAGCCCAAGTGCGGGCGCTCCGTGCCCGCGGAGACCTACTTGGCGGCGCGCTGCGCCGTGGGCTTCCACGCGCGCTGCTGGGCGCCGATGTAGACCTGGCGCGGCCGCGCGATCCGGGTGTCCGGGTCCTTCCGCATCTCGAGCCACTGCGCGATCCAGCCCGGCATGCGGCCGATCGTGAACATGACCGTGAACATGTTGGTCGGGATGCCCAGCGCGCGGTAGATGACGCCCGAATAGAAGTCGACGTTCGGGTAGAGCTTGCGGCTCACGAAATAGTCGTCGTGGAGCGCCAGCTCCTCGAGCCGCATCGCGATGTCGAGCAGCTTGCTCGACATGCCGACCCGCTCGATGACGTCGCGGCAGGTCTTCTTCAATATGGCGGCCCGCGGGTCGTAGGACTTGTACACGCGATGGCCGAAGCCCATGAGGCGGGCGGTGTCGTCCCGATCCTTGGCCTTCGCCATGAACTTGTCGGCGGTGCCTTCCTCGGTCTCGATCCGCTCCAGCATCTCGATCACTTCCTGGTTGGCGCCGCCGTGCAGCGGGCCCCAGAGCGCCGAGATCCCGGCCGAGATGCTGGCGAACAGGTTGGCGTGCGAGCTGCCCACCATGCGCACCGTGCTGGTCGAGCAGTTCTGCTCGTGGTCGGCGTGCAGGATGAAGAGCAGGTCGATCGCGCGCGCGATCGCCGGGTCCACCTCGTACGGCTCGCAGGGCGTCGCGAACATCATGTGGATGAGGCGCGCCGAGTAGTCGAGACGGTTCTGCGGGTACATGAACGGCTGGCCGATCGAGTGCTTGTACGAGTACGCCGCGATGGTCGGGATCTTGCCGAGCAGCCGCACGATCGAGTCCCGGACCAGCCGGTCGCTCTCGGGCTCCTGGTAGAAGGTCGCGAGCGCGCCGACCGCCGCCGCGCACACCGGCATCGGGTGCGCGTCCTTGGGCAGGGCCTCGAAGAAGCGCCGGAAGTTCTCGTTGAGCAAAGTGTGCCGGCTCACGTCCTCGGTGAACGTCTTGAGCTCGGCAGCCTGCGGCAGCTCGCCGTGGATCAGGAGCGACGCCACCTCGAGGAACGTGCTGTTGGCGGCCAGGTCCTCGATCGGGTAGCCGCGGTAGCGAAGAATGCCCTTCTCGCCGTCGATGAAGGTGATCGCGCTCCGGCAAGACCCAGTGTTGCCGTAGCCGTGGTCCATGGTGATCAGGCCGGTCTTGGCGCGCAGCGCCGAGATGTCGATCCCCCGCTCGCCCTCGCTGCCGGTGACGATCGGAAGATCCAGGGTTTTGCCGTCGAAGTTGAGGGTGGCCTTGGCCCCGGCCTCCGTGGTGATGGGCGTCGACATCGAAACGAGCCTCCTGATGGGCGAAGGTTGCGTGGGCAGAGTCGTCGGCCGTTCGTTTGGACGCGCCGGACCCGCCAAAGGTGCTTCGGTGCCCGCAGCATACCGTCCGGGGACGACAGAATCGAATCGCGCCCCGGCACGTCCCCCGCGGCGCGTGCTAGGGTTTGCATCCCTTGAACCGCTCCGCGGGAATCCTCCTCCACCCCACGTCGCTCCCCGGTCCTCATGGTGTCGGCGATCTCGGACCCGAGGCACACCGCTTCGTCGCGTTCCTGGCCGAGGCCGCTCAGACGCTGTGGCAGGTCCTGCCCCTCGGCCCGACCGGCTACGGGGATTCCCCCTACCAGCCCTTCTCGACCTTCGCCGGCAATCCCCTGCTGATTTCACCCGAAACACTCGCCGAGGAAGGTTTGCTGAAGGCGGACGACCTGTCCCGTCTGGCGCCGCTGCCGGCGGGCCCGGTGGATTACGGAGCCGCGATCGCCCGCAAGTTCGAGCTGCTCGACCACGCGTGGGTTGCCTTCGCCGGCGGCGCCGCGCCCGCGCTCCGCGGGCCGTTCGATACATTCCGCTCAGGCTCGCCCTGGTTCGACGACTTCGCGCGCTTCATGGCGATCAAGGAGTCGCACGGTGGTCGCTCGTGGCAGGAATGGCCGGACGATCTCCGGCATCACGAGCCCGGCGCACTCGCCGCAGCCGATCGCGCGCTGCACGATCGCATCGACGCTCATCGCTTCCGCCAGTTTCTGTTCGAGCGCCAGTGGTCGGCGCTGCGCGCGCGCTGCCGCGAAGCCCGCATCGAGATCGTGGGCGACGTCCCGATCTTCGTGGCGCTCGACAGCGCCGAGGTGTGGGCCAACCCCGAGCTCTTCGAGCTGGACGACGCGCGCCGTCCCACCGTGGTGGCCGGCGTCCCTCCCGACTATTTCAGCGCCACCGGCCAGCTCTGGGGCAACCCGCTCTACCGCTGGGACGCGCACGTGGCGAGCCGCTTCCGCTGGTGGGTCGAGCGCCTGCGTTCGGCCATCGCGCGCACCGACCTCGTGCGGCTCGATCACTTCCGCGGGCTCGAGGCGTGCTGGGAAGTCCCGGCCGCCGCGGTCACCGCCGAGCACGGTCGCTGGGTTCCCGCACCCGGGGCCCAACTGCTCGAAGCGCTCGAGCGCGAACTGGGCTCGGTGCCGATCATCGCCGAGGACCTCGGCGTGATCACGCCCGCGGTCGAGGCGCTGCGCGACCGCTTCGGGCTGCCGGGGATGAAGGTGCTCCAGTTCGCCTTCGGCACGGACCGCGCGAACCCCTTTCTCCCCTCCA
>DAIUEO010000059.1:7661-9423 GCA_036845125.1 Candidatus Eiseniibacteriota bacterium
GGAACCCACGACAACGACACCACCCGCGGCTGGTACGAGGAGAGTTCGACCCCGGAGGAGCGCGACTTCGCGCGGCGCTATCTCGGCCGCGACGGGAGCGACATCGTGTGGGACCTGATCCGGCTCGCGCATGAGTCAGTCGCCGAGCGCGCGATCGTTCCGCTCCAGGACGTGCTGGATCTCGGCTCGTCGGCACGAATGAACCTGCCCGGCCGCCCGTCGGGGAACTGGGCGTGGCGTTTCGAGCAGGGGCAGCTCACGGACGCCCACGCGGCGCGGCTGCGGGATCTCACGACGCACTGCGGCCGGCGCCCTTCATAAAGGGGCTGTCCCTGGAGGCCGATGAGTCAGGTATGGCTGGATCCGAACGATTCAAGTTCATTCAAGCAGCCTCCTCTACGCTGATTGCGTTCGTCACGATCTGCTCAGCCTGGGGGCAGCTCCACGGGGGCATCTCGCCCGACGAACCCGAGCTATTCCCGGGGCGAACAGTTGCGCGCTGTGAGGTCATGGAGCGCCCCGCGACTGGCAAGGACGTTCCGCTCGCGAATCGGATCCCGGTGCTGGCAGAGCCGGAAAATTGGAGAGACGTGCCGGGTCCGCACGGCGAAAGGGCGCTCTTCTGGCAGGAGACTTCCAAGATTCACGGCTATGAGATTCTCGATCGCCGAGGCCGGCTTCTCCACAAGTTGCAAAACGTGAGTCTGCCTCGGTGGTCTCCCGACGGGCGCTGGCTGGCGGTGAGTCACTGGTCGCGCGCCTTCCCCTATCAGCTCGCACTGGTCGAGGTGAGCACGGGCCGGGTGATCCCGATCCCCCAGGTCGAATACCGCGACGAGTTCGCCTGGTCTCCCGACAGCCGCAAGCTGGCATTCGTCGGACGGTCGTATCCATCGGGTGAGTTCACCAGCGCCGGATGGCTCTCAGTTCCTGACACGTCGGTTCATGTGGTCGCCCGGGATCTCAACAATGCGTTCGAATGCATGGACCTGGCCTGGTCTGCGGACTCGCGTCGATTCGTGGCGCTCATGCATCGCGAGTACGAGCACGACGACGTGCGGGTCACGGACCTCTGGCTGTTTGGCCTGACGCCCGGGGCCTGTCGTCTTACCTCGACTCCGGACGTCGAGGAGTCGAGTGTCAGCTGGCTCGACGACCGACGTGTGATTTTTCGGACCGAATTTGCGAACGACGATAAGGTCCTGTCGGGCTTCGGGACGGTGCTCGAACTCCCCGCGCTCGCGAAATCAGCGCGCTGACGCATAGGGCGCGGCTGCGGGATGTCACGACGCTTTGCCCCCGGCGGAACGTTCACGAGCACGGCGAGGTCGGGGTTAACGGTCTGGCTACGGTCTGATCCGCTTCTTCGCGGAATCCTTGCCGGGAACCCAGACGTCCTCGGGCCACTTGGAAAGCAGCTTGAAGTCCCGTGCGCTCATCTCGCGATATCTCGACATGGACCATCTGCGCGCCCGCCATGCCGCGTTCAGGTGATGGAACGCGTGCCCCAACCCGACTTCGAGGGCGGCTTCCTTGTTGAATCCACGCGTTCCTTCTGCGCTGAGCTCCTTCTCGATCGCCTCCAATTGCCTTCGCGCCTCGCGAACGTTTGAAAGCACGATCCGCACATTCAGTGAGCCCCTAATTCCGCTCATGATCCAGCCCTCGTGTGAGCCAACCTCGCAGTCTCCCGCATGGCCATGGTTTGGACTGCGCCAGCGAATCAGTCGCTGCGAGGCTTGGGAACGGTCTGCGAGTCGAC
>DAIUEO010000059.1:9433-19706 GCA_036845125.1 Candidatus Eiseniibacteriota bacterium
ATCGAGCAGTAGCAGCGGAGATACGGGTAGGGTGTCTGCGAGTCGACCTTGAACCTTCGGAACAGGATCCGGGTGGCAATTCCCGCCACAATTCCCCAGACCGTGCTGTTGCAGAGCATGAGCCACTCGAACGTGTGGTTCATGTTTCGATCTCCCCCTGAGAGCCAGTCATAGAGTGGGAAGACCGGGAATGAAATGACCGGCCACATTGCCGGCATCGGATGAGGATAGGGTCTGCCCGGAGTCGGGGCCGCGTCCCAGATGGCCCACGTGGCAAGCTCGATCATCAGGTGCGCCACGGTCACCGCGATTGCGATGACCGTCACTCCGAGTAGCTGAGGTACACCGGGCCTGCGGCTCACGAGGAAATCCGTCCGGCAGGCCTAGACCCGCGGGAGCAGCAGTTCTACGAGCGTGCCGCGGCCGAGCTCGCTCTGAACCTCGATGCGCCCGCCCATGAGCTGCATCAGCTGCGCGGCGGAGGCGAGACCGAGGCCCATGCCGCCGACGGCGCGCGTGGTCGAGCCGTCCACCTGGCGGAACGGCTCGAGCAGCCGCGGCAGATGCTCCTTCGGAATGCCGGGGCCGTCGTCGGCGACGCCGACCCGCACCCAGCGGCCCTGGTCATCGGTCACGTCGTCCACGGCGATGGCGATGCGCGAGCCCACCGGGGTGAACTTGACCGAGTTCTCGACCACCGACTCCACCACGCCGATGAAGCGCGCCGCGTCCGCCCGCGCCTTGAGGGGACCGGGCTGGGATTCGAGCACCAGCTCGCGCAGGCCACCGGCGATCCCAGGACGACGGCCACGGTGATAGCTCCCCATGAGCGCCACGACGTCGAACTCTCCGGCGTGGATCGGCAGCCGGTTCTGCGTGGCCTCGGAGAACTCGAGCAGCGACTGGATCATGCCCTTGAGCTTGGTCGCCTCCTCCATGCTCGACTCCACGTATCCCCGCTGCCGCGCGTCCATGCCGGGCGCCTGCAGCAGGCAGTCCATGAACCCGATGATGATGGTGAGCGGCGTGCGCAGCTCGTGGTTCACGTTCTGCAGGAACTGGTTGCGCAATTCATTGGCCCCGCGCAGCTCGTCGTTGGCCAGCATGAGACGCCGGTTCTGCTCCTGGAGCTGGTTGTAGAGACGCGCGTTCTCGATCGACGAGCCCACCATGCTCAGGGAGGCGCGCAGGAGCTGGAGGTCGAGGTCGCTGTAGGGCAGGCCGCTCGCGCGGGGCCCGAGCACCACCACCCCGACGGTCTTGCCGCCGACCAGCACCGGGGCCAGCACGGCGACCTTGCTCTGCTCGGCGAGCGCGCGGACCGAAGGGAGGAGATCGCCGCTCTCGACCGTGCATGGATGGTCGAGCGGAATGTCGGCCTTGAGCTGCGCGGCGAGCACGCCGCCCAGGGCGGCCGCCAGCTCGCGGCGGAGACCGTGGCTCCGGATGAGCACGAGGTCGCCGGGACCGGCGTCGGTGCGGAGCCAGAGACCGGCCTGCACGGTGCCCATGTGACCCATCAGGTTGAACAGCGCGAGATCGGTGATGCCGTAGACGTCGAGCTCGACACTCAGGCCGTTGCTGAGCTCGAACAGCGACAGCAGGCTGTGCTCGCGGAGCGCCACCAGGTGGAGCACCGATTGCTGGCCGCTCGGCGACAACCTCTGCCTGTCGGATTTGCGGGCGGGTTTCATGGAATCAGGCCGCCAGCTTCCGGCGCGCCTCGTCCTCGGAGTCGTGGAACCTGAGGAAGGTCTCGAGGCTCAGGAGCTCGATCGAGGAGCGCACCAGGTCCGAAGCCGAGGCGAAGCTCACCGTCTTCCCGATCTCGTCGAAGCGCTCGGAGAGCACGAGCAGCGTGCCGATGCCGCTCGACGACAGGAACGTCACGCCGGCGAGATTGAGCACCAGGTGGCGTCCCGCCACCAGGGTCTGACGGCATTCCTCGATCAGGTGGCTCGCGCTGCGGGCGTCGATGCGCCCGGTGAGGCGCAGGACGTCGCAGGTCGAATCGCCCTGGGCGCGCTCGATCACGAGGTCGTGGGCCATGGAGATCCTCCCGTCCGATTCGGACGTTTCTCGGGGTCGTACTGCATGAGGGTCAGGTTGCCCTCAGGCGTGGCCGGGTGATACCGGACCTGGCTCATGATGCGGCGGATCATCAGCAGTCCGAGTCCGCGCCCGCGAAGCCGCACTTCGCGGTCGGTGAAGTCCACGGGACGGTCCTCGCGCGGATGGAATTCGGTTCCACGGTCGCGCAGCAGGAAGTAGCCGGCGCGGATGCGATCGGTCATCGGCAACGTTTCAGGCGCCTCCCCGGACGGCACCCACCACAGCTCGAGCTCCTCCTCCTCGCGCTCGCCAAGACCGTGCTCGATCACGTTCGAGCACATTTCATAGATCGCGCTCTCGACCTCCGCCGCGCGCAGCACGTCGAGCTCGCCGATATCCGGGCAGTCGCGGAGCCAGACGCCGAGCCGCGAGAGCTGCGCCAGGTCGGCGCGCAGCGCCAGCCGCGAGCCCTGCCGCCGCGCCTGGGTCAGCCGGTCGAGGATGTCGGAACCCTCGGTGCCGGCCGCCGGCGTCGCGTCGCGCGCCACCACCAGCACCGTCTCGTCGTCCATCGGGGTGTCGGTGCCTGACCACTCGGTGACGGCCGCCTGCAGTGCCGCGATCACCTGCTCGGCTCCCTGCTGGGCGTGCTCCGCGATCACCTCGGAGATGCGGTCGAAGCCGAACTGCTCCTCGGTCCGGTGGTGATGCGCCTCGCTGAAGCCGTCCGTGACCTGCACCAGCACGTCGCCCGGCTCGAGCACGACCTCCTCGTCGTGGAGCATGCGCTCGAGGGCGCCATTCCGGATCGCGCCGACCGGCACCGAGCGGCTGCGGCGGCGCTCCACCGCGCGGGTGGAGGCGCGCCACACCAGCGCCGGAGTGTGGCCCGCCGAGGCGAAGCGCAGCGTGCCCGTCACGGGATCGAGCACGCCATAGGTGATGGTCACGAAGCTGCCGCGCTCGAGGGCCGGCACCAGGTTGCGCTCGAGCTCGACCAGCAGCCGGGCCGGCGAGTCATAGGTGCCGCGCAGCGCGCGGATCAGCGCCGACAGCATCGACATCACGAGGCAGCCGGCCAGGCCCTTTCCGGAGACGTCCGCAATGGCGAGCCCGACCCGGTTCCGCCGGAGCGGGAGGATGTCGAAGTAGTCGCCGCCCACCTCGGCCGCCGCGCGCTGGGCGCCGCACGCCACGATCTGCCCGAACTTGACGCGCGAGCGCGGAAGGATCGACTGCTGGATCTGGCGGGCCAGGTCCACCTCGCGCGCCAGCCGGTCGCGCTCGAGCGCCTCGCGCTGCGCCGACTTGATGCGCGCGGCCATGCGGTTCACGGTCTCCGCGAGCAGTCCGAATTCGGTGTGGTCGCGCACCGCGAGCGGGGTGTCGAGGTCGCCGCGGCCAATGCGGTCGAGACCCTCGCGCAGCGCGCCGATCGGCCGCAGCAGGTGGCCGACGATCATGAGGGTGAGCGCCACCCCGATCACGAGCAGCGCGACCAGCAGCATGAGCTGGCGGAGCCGCGCCGATTCGATGGCGCGGTCGAGGTAGGAGCGCCTGAGGCCCACGATCGCGGTCCCGATGCGGCGTCCGCCGGTGATGAGAATCGGCGCCGAGGCCACCATCGTGGAGCGGTCGCCGGTCAGCTGCTCGCCTTCAGCGAGCGTCAGCCGTGTCGGCTCGCCCGCCAGGCCGGCCGGCTTCTCGTAGAGCGATCCCAGCCGGCGCGCGTCGGGGTGGGCCTGGACGCGGCCGTCGAGGCCGAGCACGACCGCGAGCGTGATCTCGCGTCGCTCGAGCAGGTCGGCGACGATCGGCTGCAGCGTGAGCTCCGGGAACGGCGCGAGCATCACGCCCGAGCTCGTGAGCGCGAGGTTGCGCGCTTCGAGCAGCAGTCGGCGCTGGATCTCCTCCACCAGCGTGGCGCGTGCGTTCCGCTCCGAGATGACGGCGGCTCCGAGCAGTGCGCAGGTCATGAGACCGGCCGCGACGCCGCTCACCAGGAGGCGCAGGCTGAGGACGCGCCGCGCCGGACGGGCGGGGCTCTTGGCGGCGACGACGGCGACGCTCATTGCCCGCTCCCGATCTGGCGGCTGCGTGCCAGGTGCTGCCGCGCGCGCAGCAGGTAGGCGGCGGTGCGCTCATCCGTGGGATCGATCTTGAGCGCCTTCTCCCACGCGCTCACCGCCTCCGGGAGCTGTCCGTTGGTGAACGCCTCGAGCCCGAGCGCCAGGTATTCGCGCTTGAGCCCGGCCTTGACGCCGGGGTGTGTCGGGTCGAGATCGTAGACCAGCTCGAGGTAGCGCAGCCCCTGATCGCGACGACCCTTCTCGAACGCCGCGATGCCGCGTGCGTAGAGATCGTCGGCCTGCCGCTGCTCGGCCGGCGACAGGGCGGGACGCGACTTGGCGACCGGCGCCGGGGCCGCCGCCTTGCGGGCCGCGGCTTCGCGCGCGCCGGCAATCGCTGCCGCGGCGCGCTCCACCCGCGGCGAGCGGGGCGCCAGCACCCGTGCCTTCTGCAGCGATGCCTCGGCGTCTCCGATCATCCCGGCGGCAGCGTGCCGCTCGGCCTCGTCGGCGAGTGCCTCGACCCGCGCGTCGATGGCGGCGTTCGTGCGGGCCAGCAGATCGCGCGCCTCCAGGTCCATCGGATCCAGGCGCAGCACTTCGGTGAAGCCGCTGCGCGCCGCGATGAGGTCGCCGGCCGCGAAGGCGCGGACCGCCGCCGTGAACTGGCTGCGGATCGCCACCGCCCGCTTCGAAGTGCGCTGGGTCTCGAATTCGCAGCGCTCGATGCCGCTCGCGGCCGCCGTATCCGCGGGCATCGCCTCGAGCGCGCGGCGGTAATCCACCATGGCGGCCATGAATTCCTTGCGCTTCTCGAGGCGCCCGGCCCGCGCACCGTAGGCGCGGGCTTCGAGCACCCGTGCCGCCGTGTCGGCCGGATCGAGCGCGCGCAGCGTGGCGATGCGGTCGAGCGCCACGTCGTGCTCGCCGCGCTCGAGTGCCTCCGTCGCCTCCTGGGCGAGCGCCGTGAGCCGCTCCGCCTGGCGCTTCTCGAACGCCGCCGCCAGCTGCTCCTCCAGTTCGCGCTCGCGCGCCGCGATGCCGCGGCGCCGGCTCTCCTCGACACTGGAGCCGAACTTGAACGAGAGCCCGAGCCGGTGGGACGCCTCCAGCTCGGCGTTCTCGAACGCGTAGTCGAACGAGAACTCGCGGAACTGGACACCGGTGCCCACGGTGAAGGCGCCGTCGGAGAGTCCGGTGCGGAGCTGCATCGACGGATACGGGCTCAGCTCGAGCCCGGCGTGGAAGCCGCCCGTGCCGCCGCCGTTCTCGTAGTCCAGGGCCGCGATGATCGACCCCGCGCCGAACGCCGGACGCTTGAGCGCGACGCCGAGCCGCATCACGGAGGGATCGCTCACCTCGTCCACGTCGAGCCGCAGCGAGGGCGCGAGCGCGTTCTGCACCGCGAAGCCGATGGTGAGGTCGCGCATCCAGTCGCCGCCGATTCCCCAGGCCGCCGGACTCGCGAGCACGCCCATGTCGGCGCCCACCGCGTTGGCGGTGCGTCCCGCCAGGTCCTGGTGGCGGGCCTTGGTCACGACGCCGAAGCTCCAGGCCTCGCCCATCCGCCGCGCGTAGCCGAGGGCGAGCTCCGACTCGCGGTCGCCGATCTCGCCGGTCTCGAAATTGCGCGCGTCGCGGCCCTCGATGTCGTTCACCGAGAACTGGCGGTAACTGATCTGTGCGGCCCCCCAGCGCCAGCTCGGGAGCACCACGCCGCCGAACGACTCGCGCGCCTCCAGTGCCTGGAACGATCCGGAGCTGATCTGGAATTCGGCGCGCCGCACCAGCGCGAGCCCGGCCGGATTCCACATCCAGCCCGCGGCATCGTCGGCGAGGGCGGCGTAGGCGCCGCCGAGTGCGAGCGGGCGCACGCCGGCGCCGGTCGCGAACACCGAGCGCGTTCCGCCATCCTCGGCAGCGCGTGCTTCGCCGCCCGCGGCGAGCAGCGTGGCCGCGCAGAGCGCGAGCAGGGGGAAGCGGCGGCTCATCGCACCACCGCCAGCTTCCGCAACAGGCGCTCTTCGCCGCCGCCGTCGAAGGCCACCTTGAGCTCGGCAACGTACACGCCGTTCGTCACCACCGTGCCGCGGCCGTTGCGGCCGTCCCACGTCAGGCTCTGGTGGAGGCCGCCCGCGGCCGGCACGCCGTCGAGCACCGTCGCCACCGGATCGCCGCGCGCGGTGAAGATGCGGAGCGTGACGCGGCCGGGCGACGGCAGGTAGTAGACGAACGCCGTGGCCTCGCGTCCGGCCGCGAACGGGTTCGGGAAGTTCGAATAGCTGGCTTCGAGCGTGGTCGGCGTCAGATTCCCGGGCGCCGTCCACATCGGGAAGCTCTCGCCCGCCTCGGGCAGGACCGCCACCTGGAGGAGCGGGCTCGAAGGCTGCACGACACCGATGCCGGAGGCCTGCCAGCCGAGCCGGAAGCCCTGCGGCAATGGCCCCCCGCGCGGCGTGAGGCGCAGTTCGAGGGCGGCCGGCGACTGCGCCGCGATATCGAGCGTCGCGGTCCCCGAGACGCGGATCGTGTCCGCGGCAGGATCGATGACGCCGCTGTCGCCCCAGCGCGTCGCGCCCTGCCACAGCTCGACGCGCTCGCACATCGCCCCGGCGAGGAGCGGCGTGCCGCTGCGATCGCTGGCGCGCAGCGTGAAATGATCCACCACCACGGTGCCGGTTCCGCTCACCGCGACGTTGGTGAGCACGACGCCCGCCACCGCAACCGGGGCGCCCGCCGCGACCGCCGGCGGCATCAGGCTCTGGAACGCGACCGACAGCGTGCGCGCGGGCGGCTGGACGCGGAAGAGGCCCGAGGTCATGGGAAGCGTGGCGCCGGGCTCCGGCAGCACCACGATCGGCGCGCCGGTGTTCTCGTCGGTCGCGATCAGGTCGGCGTCGTCGATCTCGAACTGGACGAAGCCGACCGGCGCCGAGGTCTCGACATCGAAGCTCAGCGCGAGCGTGGCGGTGTCGCCGGCGGCGATGGTCAGGCTGTCGAGATCGATCACGAACGGGCCGCTCGCGGGGATCGCGGGCAGCGCCACCAGCGTGCCGTTCCAGTAGACGCTCAGCCGGTCCACGTAGCTTCCGGCATCCAGCGCGCGGCGGACTTCGTCGAGCACGTGAACCGCGGTCGGTCCGAAGCGGATCCGGCCGGTCTCGGGAGTGCCGGGATGGCGGATCGCGACCTCGAACAGCGGGACATCGGGCCGCCCGAGGCCGACGACCGGCGGCGCCTGCGGAGTCCCGGCGACGCGCATCTCGGAGGCGGCCAGTTCGATGCGGATCGAATCGCCCGCCAGGGGATTGCCCTGATAGTTCGCGGGCACCAGCTCCCCGGTGCCGGCGTCGCGCACGATGAAGTCCGGCGCCGGTCCGAGTCCGAGGCGATGCACCCCGAGCGGAGCCGCCGGCGCGACGGTCCCGGAGAGCGTGAGGCCGACCGGGGTGTTGACCGGCACGCTGACGAGCGGCGAGAGATCGAGCGTGAGCACCGAGTCGGATCCCGCAGGAACGCCCATGCTCGCGAGCAGGCCGAACGGCCCCCGCACCTCGAGGCTCGAGACGTAGACGCCCGGGTCGGGGACCGTGACGCCCGTGCTGTCGAGCAGCTTCACGTCGAAGGCGCCGACGCGCACGTCGGAGGCGCTCGAGTCGGGAGACGGACTGAAGAGCGTGAGATCGAGGTACTTCACGCCGGCCTGGCCGCGGGCCGCCGACTGCGGGCCCGCGCTCAGCGCCGTCACCTGCAGCTCCGTTGCGCTCGAGATCACGTTGGCGAGGCCGGTCAGCACCGGGAACCCCGGGTCGTCCGAAGCGACCCGCACCGGGAATCCGCTGGTGGCGTCCTCGGCGGTGAAGTGGCCGCCGTCGGGCACCGTGATCCGGAACTCCGGAACCGTGGTGGTCGGCGAGATGCCGACGCGCAGGCCCAGCGTCACCGGGTCGAGCGTGCGTACCGTGACGGGTGCGGTGAACGTCACGTCCACCTCGCTGCCCGAAGTCTCGAGCGCGGTCTTGACCGCGTAGATCGACGCGCCCTCGCGAACCTCGACGCGGTCGAGCACCGAGGCCGGCACCAGCCCCGAGCCCGAAACATCCTCGAGGCGAATGCGAAGCCCGAGCAGACGCACGTCCGACGAGCCGGCCGGTCCGTCGTTCGAGAGCGTGAGGGTGAGCGGGAGCACGTCGTCCTGCCCGCGGTTCACGGTGAGCGGCATGGATTCGATCGCGAAGAGATTCAGGCTGTCGGTGCGGCTGAAGACCTGGTGCGCGTTGGACGTGGTCACGAGCGAGCGGCGCGGGAGCCCCGAGCCGGTGCCGGCCGCGAGTCCCGAGAAGCGCACGTCGCCGGGCGTCGCGGACAGCGCGGTCCACACGAACGCCGTGTCCTGGCCGGGATCGAGATCCGCCGTGGCCGGGTTCGGTCCGGACAGCGGGCCGAACCCGCCCGCGCCGGAAGGAGTCAAAGCCGAAGGGGCGATGCCCGTGATCTGCTCGAGGCTCGAATTGTGGACGTTCATTCTCACCGTCACCGGGATCCCGGGCGTGCTCGCGGGTGGCGCGATCTGAATGGACACGAGCAGCGGGGCGGTGCTGATGAGCTGGGGTTCCGGATTGCGCACCGGCTGGTCGAGCGGCCCGGAGTTCCCGGACTGGGCCGCGATGCCGCCGGTCGGAATCTCGAGCAGGACCAGCACCGAGTCGCCGGGCGCAGCCGCCACGGTCATCCCGACATAGAGGTGGGCGCCCGCGGCCGGCAGCGCCTCCGCGAGCAGCGCGCTCTGCCACGAGCCGCCGAAATACGACAGCGGACCGAGGTCGCGATCGTCGCCCGCGCCCGCGTCGAACACATCATCGCCGCCGTCGCGCCACAGGCGGAGCTCGGCGATGTCCGTCGTGCCGGCGGTTCCCGCGTTCACGACCCGGAAGCCCTGGAGCACGTCGTCCGCGTAGCCGTTCCGCGGCACGACCACGTCCAGCACCCGCCCGTCTCCGGGGCCGAGCGTGACGCCGGGCGCTCCGCGATCGACGACCTGGGAAGCGAGCAGGCCGTCCACCGGGTGGCTCGCTCCCGGACGTACCGGCCACAGCGCGGCCACCGTGGTCACCGAATCGAAGCTCACGTCCAGCGCCCGCTCGAGCTGGGCTTCGATGCGGTCGCCATCGGCGGCACCCGTCAGCGACAGGTCGGCGACGACGAACACCTTGCGGGAGGAGCCGGCCGGCAGGTTCCAGGCGAAGCCGGCGAAGCTCGCGCGTCCGCCGACGAAGACGCCCGCGGCGAGCACCGGGTCCACCGCCGGACCGTCGAGCAGGCCGTTGTCGTTGCCGTCGGCGCGCAGCGCGAGGCTCTGGAACTCGCCGTCGAGGGCGTCGATGGTGCCGGGGCCGCTCGTAACGTTGGTGAGCACGAGCCCGGTCATGCGCCGCGGGAAGTCGTAGGTGTTGGTGGCCACCAGCGTGAGGAGCGGGATCCCGCCCTCGCCCGGATGCACCACCTGTGATTCGATCGGAATGCCCGCGATCGTAACGCGGTCGCGAACCGTGATCACCTGCGACGCGGTGTTGTCGAGATCGCCGTCGATGGGGCCGCCGTTCCCGCTCGCCACGCCAACGCCAAAGTCGGAAGGCCCCGGCAGGCCGAGCCGGATCGTGCGGCCGGACGTGCCCACGTCCGCGATGTCCACGGTCACGATCACCGGCAGGCCGCCGAGCGGAATCGTGGTGGAGAGTCCGGTGAGCTCCCAGCGGTCGCCGGTGAAGCGCAGGGACCCGAGCCGCGCATCGCCGGGCCCGTGCACGCTGTTGCCGTCGTCCACCCATGCTTCCATCGCGATGAGATCCGAATCGGGGAGCGCGCTCCCGTGCTGGCGGACGTTGAGCCGGCGCAGGACGTCCGTTTCGTAGCCGTTCGCGGGAATGCGCATCGCGAGCGCCGTGTTGCGGCGCGAGCCGACCTGGAAGCTCGTGGCCGGGACCTCGATGAGGCTGATCTGGCTCCGGGTCATGCCGTCCACCACGAAGCCGCCGGGCGGGTTGATCGGGAACGTCCCGGTGATCTCCGGGGACCCGCTGATGCCGAGATCGGCGAGGCCCAGCACCTCGACGTCGAGTACGTCGCCGTCGCGCGCGAGGAGCGAAGCGCCA
>DAIUEO010000060.1:0-7990 GCA_036845125.1 Candidatus Eiseniibacteriota bacterium
CGGTGTCGAACGTTATGGCCGAAGCCGGAATCCAGAACATCCTGCGCTGGGTGCCGTTCCCGGTGGACGAAGTGGACCTCCGGAACCGGATCAAGAACAAGATGATCCGTCCGACGACGATTCCGCAGACGCTCGAGGACCTCGTCATCGAGCAGGCCATCGCGCGCGAGGCGCTGCGGCTGGCCTTCGAGCAGCACAAGAGCCTGGCGGTGGGGCTCAAGGGCATCCAGACCGAGCGCACCATCTCGGACATCGTGACGCAGTCCGAGAGCGGCGCGACCCTGGTGAACCTCGGCGACCTCGATCTTCTCGTCGGATCGGGCGGCGTGCTCTCGCACGCGCCGCGCCGCGCGCAGTCGGCGCTCATGATGGTCGACGCGTTCCTTCCCGAGGGACTGACCCATCTCGCGGTCGACAGCATCTTCATGGCGCCCCAGCTCGGCGTGCTCTCCACGGTGCACGAACAGGCCGCGGCCGAGGTCTTCGAGCGCGACTGCCTCATCCGCCTCGGCGCGGTGCTCGCGCCGATCGGCGGGGGCAAGCCGGGGCAGAAGTGCCTCAAGGTCGAGCTCGCGCCCGAGGGGGCGCCACGCACGACCCACGAGGTGCCCTTCGGTGACCTGGTGCGGCTGCCGCTGCCCGCGGAGGGAGAGGTGACGCTGGTTGCCACCCCGGAGCGCGGGTTCGATCTCGGCCCTGGCCGCGGCAAGCCACTCGAGGCCCGGGTGCGCGGCGGCGTGGTGGGCCTCCTCGTCGACACCCGCGGGCGCCGTCCGTTCGAGCTGCCGGCCGATCCCGCCGAGCGCATTGCGCGGCTCCGCGCCTGGAACCGCGCACTCGACATGTATCCCCGGGAGGTGTGACGTGGCCCACTCGTACACGCCGGGACTTAGGGTCGCGGCCGATTGTCTCGTACGCCGCGAGCGCCGGCTTCCGCTCAAGGGCGACGTGGTGGTGCGCGAGGGGCAGCACGTCGACGCCGGCACCGTCGTGGCGCGCACCGAGCTGCCCGGCAACGTGCACTCGGTCAACCTCGCTTCCAAGCTCTCCATCGATCCCGCCCGCGTCGCGGCCGCGCTGCGGCACGCGGTCGGGACCGCGGTCCGCAAGGGCGACACCATCGCCGTCGCGAAGAGCCTCTTCGGCCTCATGCGGCAGACTGCCGAGGCGCCGGTCGACGGGACTCTCGAGACGGTTTCGACGGTGACCGGACAGCTGATGATGCGCGAGCCGCCGATCCCGGTGGAGGTCTGCGCGTTCGTGAAGGGGGTCGTGGCCCACGTGATGCCGCACGAGGGCGTGGTCGTGGAGGCGCGCGCGGCCTTCCTGCAGGGGATCTTCGGCGTCGGCGGCGAGACGTTCGGCCGCATCGAGATCGCCTCCTCCGGTCCCGACCGGCGGCTCGAGCCCGGGGACGTGAAGCCCGAGCACCGCGGCGCGGTGGTGGTCGGCGGCTCCCACGTGAGCCACGCGGCGCTGATGCGCGCGCGCGAGGTGGGCGCGGTGGCCGTGGTGGCCGGCGGCTTCGACGACCGCGACCTCCGGCTGCTGCTCGGCCGCGACCTCGGCGTCGCCATCACCGGCGCCGAGGAGCTGGGGCTCACCCTCGTCCTCACCGAGGGATTCGGCGCGATCCGCATGGCGGAACGCACCTGGAAGCTGCTCGCGTCGCACCGCGGCCACGCCGCCTCGGTGAGCGGCGCGACCCAGATCCGCGCCGGCGTGATGCGTCCGGAGATCCTGGTGCCGCTCGAGGGCTTCGCGGGGAATCCGACGGCCGACGATCACGCCGGCGGGCTCGAGATCGGATCGCTGCTGCGTGTGATCCGGGAGCCGTACTTCGGACGGATCGGGAAGGTCGTCGAGCTGCCCCCCGAGCTGCGTGCGCTCGAATCGGAGGCGGAGGTGCGGGTGCTGGTGGTCCAGTTCGCCGACGATGACACCCGCGCCGTGATCCCGCGCGCGAACGTGGAGCTCATCTCGCGATGAGTCGGCGCCGGTGCGCGTGTCACCGGCATGCATCCGCCGGTCGCGAATCCGTTGACGGGGCAGGGGTCCGTTGCTAGCGTGCGACGGTTCCTGCCGCCGTCCTCAGTTGTCGGCGGTCGCGTGCATGGTCCCGGGGTCCGAATGAGACCTTCCGCAGGGTCGCACCGGCTGAGTTGTTCCGCGCTGCTGCTGCTGCTGACCCTCGTTCCGTGCCGGGCCCACGTCTGGGCCCAGGCCGCCCCGGACACCACGGCCGTGCGCCCGCCCTCCGGCCTCGTCGTCACCGACGTTCCCGACGATGCCGGCCGCTCGCTCCAGCTCGCGTGGCACACGGCGCCGGCCGAATCGCTGCTCTTGGGCTACCGGCTCGAGCGCGCCACCGATCCCGCCGGCCCGTGGACGGTGCTCGATTCGGTCGCCACCGGAACCACCGCCTACGAGGACCAGTCGGTGCACCGCGATCTCGACTACTTCTACCGCGTGGTCGGGTTCGGAACGGCGATCGAGGTCCCGGCCCGCAGCATCACCGGGCCCGTGCGCGCCACCTCCCAGTGGTTCCGTCACGGACGCGAGAGCGTCTTCGTCGGCATCCTCCTGTTCTTCGGGTTCGTGCTGTGGTTCATGCAGCAGGCGAAGTCCGGCAAGAAACCGTTCGTGCGCCGGCTCCCCGGCATCGACGCGATCGAGGAGGCGGTCGGGCGTGCCACCGAGATGGGGCGGCCGGTGCTCTATCTCCCCGGCATTCTCGACATCGACGAGATCCAGACCATGGCCGGGCTCGTGATCCTCGAGAGCGTCGCGCGCATCACCGCCCGTTACGAAACCCCGATCAAGGTGCCGGTGACCTACCCGATCCCGTTCGCGATCGCCGAGGAGATGGTGAAGGGCGGCTACCTGCAGGCGGGGAAGCCGGATCTCTACGACCCGACCAGCGTCCGCTTCGTCTCGCCCGAGCAATTCGCCTATGTCGCGGCGGTGACGGGCATCATGACCCGCGACAAGCCCGCCGCCCACATCTTCATGGGAGCGTTCTACGCCGAGTCGCTGCTGCTGGCCGAGACCGGATTCTCGACGGGCGCGATCCAGATCGCGGGCACGGCGAACGTGCACCAGCTCCCGTTCTTCGTCGTGGCGTGCGACTACACGCTGATCGGGGAGGAGCTGTTCGCGGCGAGCGCCTATCTGTCGGGCGATCCGCGGCTGGTGGGCGGACTCAAAGGCGCCGACTGGATGAAGATCGTGATCATTCTCGCCATGATCGCGGGCTGCATCCTCGAGACGATGGGGAAGTCCGGATTCACTACCTGGATGGCGACCCAGTGAGGACCCACGCATGAAGCGGGAGCTGCCGCTCTTCCTGACCGCCGTGATCGGGATCTTCATGATCCTGTCGTTCTTCATCCCGCATCACCTGGTGAGCGTCCCGGCCGACTTCATGCAGGCCACGGCGATCGTCCTGGTCGCCTGCGGCTACGTTCTCGGCGGAGCGAATGCGCTCAAGCTGAACTCCCAGGCGATCGCGGCCCGCCAGCCGGGCTGGATCTACAAGGTCGTCCTGGTCGTGTCGCTGCTCATCACCCTCGGCGTCGGGTTCGTGGACGGGATGCGGCGCCAGGGAGCGTTCCTCGAGACCGGATCCGCCTCGGACTGGATCTACTCGCAGATCTACTCCCCGATGCAGTCGACGCTGTTCGCGCTGCTCGCCTTCTTCATCGCCTCGGCAGCGTTCCGCGCGTTCCGGATCCGGACCGTGGAGGCCGGCTTCCTCGCGGTCGCCGCGCTGATCGTGATGCTGGGCCGGGTTCCGATCGGTGACGTGGCGACCGGGTTCCTGCCGGAATGGCTCCGGCTCGGGACGATCCAGGAGTGGATCATGAACGTGCCGCAGAACGCGGCGAAGCGCGCCATCCTGATCGGGGCCGCCCTCGGCGTCATGGCGACGGGGCTGCGCGTGATCCTGGGCATCGAGCGCTCGTACCTGAGCGGGGAGGAGTGATGCTCGCGCTCCTGCAGCGGCTCGATCGCCGGTGGATCTTCCTGGTCATGGGACTCCTGGTTCTCGGTCCGCTTCTGTTCCCCATCAAGCTGCCGATCGTCGTGCGGAGTCCGGCGCGCGGTTTCTACGAGGCGATCGACGCACTGCCCAACGGGTCCACCATCTTGATGTCGTGCGATTACGATCCCGGGGCCATTCCCGAGATGGTGCCGATGACCCGCACCGCGTTCCGGCAGCTGCTCCAGAAGGACTGCAAGATGGTGGTCACGGTGCTGTGGAACGCCGGGCCGGGGCTGGTGGACAGCATCCTGCGCGAGACCGCGCGCGAGTTCCCCGGGAAGAAGTACGGGGTGGACTGGGTGAACCTCGGGTACAAGTCCGGCAACGAGGCGGTCATGGTCGTGATGGGGCAGGGAATCGCGAACGCCTTCCCGCGCGACTACAGCGGACAGGAGACGCGGAGCTTCCCGATCATGAAGAACGTCCGCGACTACGGGAGTTTCCCGCTCCTGGTGAACATCTCGGCCGGCTACCCCGGAACCAAGGAGTGGGTGCAGCAGGTGCAGGCCCGGTTCCACCTGCGGATGGTCGCCGGCGTCACCGCCGTCAGCGCCCCCGAGTTCTACCCCTACCTCCAGTCGAACCAGCTCCTCGGTCTCCTCGGCGGCATGGCGGGCGCGGCCGAATACGAGAAGCTTCGCGGCGAGGAGGGCACGGCGACGCGGGGCATGGGAGCGCAGTCCCTCGGCCACGTCTTCGTCGCGCTCATGATCATCCTCGGCAATCTCGCGCGTCGTGGCACGAAGCGGGAGGGCGCGTGAGCTTCAACGTTTCCCACGACCCCGGCGTCTGGGTCGCGGCGCTCCTCACGCTCTTCATCTTCAGCTTCCTCTACCGCGACAACGCGTTCTACAAGTTCGCGGAGCATCTGTTCGTCGGGGTTTCCGCCGGCTACTGGATCATCCTCAGCTTCTGGACCGTGATCGTCCCGAACCTGGTCGAGCCGCTGTGGCGAAGCCTGACCCACCGCCAGCTCTGGACCAGCGCGCCTTACATCGCCGATCCGCCGGGGCTGTTCACGGCATCGCTCGGAGACTACCGGGGCTGGCTCCTGCTGCCCGCGATCTTCGGCGTGCTGCTCTTCATGCGCCTGTTCGGGAAGGCGGGCTGGCTCTCGCGCTGGCCGCTCGCGCTGATCATCGGCGTCTATGCCGGCATCAAAACCACCGGGTTCGCCCAGGGCGACTTCGTGGCCCAGGTCCAGGCCAGCCTCCAGCCGCTCTGGCACGACAGCCCCGCCGAGACGCTGAGCGCCATCATTTTCACCGTCGGACTCATCACGTCGCTGCTCTTCTTCTTCTACAGCCGCGAGCACAAGGGCGCGCTCGGCGTTGCCTCCCGCACCGGGATCATGTTCCTCATGATCGGCTTCGGCGCCGGATACGGCTACACCGTGATGTCGCGCATCTCGCTGCTCATCGGCCGCTTCCTCTTCCTGCTCGAGACCTGGCTCGGCTACCGTTGAGGCGGCGATGATCCTGTGGAACGACGGCGCACACGGCGTCGCCGAGAACATGCGACGCGATTCGGACCTGCTCGCCGCGGCCGAGCGCGATCCCGGCTGGCGGCCGGTGCTCCGCCTCTTCCGCTTCGATCCGCCGGGGATCACGCTCGGAAGGTCGCAGCATCCCGAGCGCGTGCTCGATCTCGAGCGCTGCGCGCGTGACGCGGTCGCCTTCGCGGTGCGGCCGACCGGCGGCCGCGCGATCTTCCACGCCGAGGAGTGGACCTACTCGCTCACCGCACGGCTCGACGACCCGCGTTTCGGCGGCTCGCTGGCGGCCGCGTACGGAGCGGCCTCGACGCTCATCGCCGGTTCGCTCCGCCGGCTCGGGATCGCGGCCGATCTGACGCCCGGGCGGCGCACGACCTCAGGCCAGGGTGCCATGGGCAGCGCTCCGTGCTTCGCATCCACCGCGGCGCACGAGATCGTGCTCGAGGGACGGAAGCTCGCGGGCAGCGCGCAGCGGCGCACCGCGACCGCGCTGCTCCAGCAGGGGAGCATCCTGCTCGGACCGGGACACCTGCGGCTCGCCGACTACCTGGCGCTCCCGGACCCGCAGCGCGAAGCGGCACGGGTTCGCCTCGAACGCGCGTCCACGTGGGCGGCGCCGCCCGGAAACGCCACGCGGGAGGCGTGGGCGGATTCGCTCGCCGCGGAGCTCGGGAGCGCGGCGTTCCGCCTCACCGGTGACGCGGCGCTGTTGACCCTCCTGGAGTCGGGTTCCATACTGCGTACCGCATGAGCGCCTGCGATCGGCCGCGCTTCCCCGCCAGGATGGCTTTCGGAAACCCCACCCGCTTCTGCACGGCCGCGATCGTCGCGCTCGCGGTGCTGGGCGCGGGCTGCACGCCGGTTGGCTCCGGCCGCTCGGCCTGGCACGACCCTTATCCGCTGCCGGCCGACACGCTGACCGTTCCGACCGCCGAGATGGGCACCCACGGCGGTCGCTTCGTCATCGCGCAGACGGCGCCCCCCAAGACCTTCAATCCGCTGATGGCGACCGAGTCGTCGTCCCGCGACATCACGAACCTCCTCTTCGTCGGACTCGCCGAGCTCGACAACGCCACCCAGCGCATCTATCCACTGCTCGCCCGCTCGTGGGAATCGAGCGAGGACGGGCTCACCTGGACATGGCGGCTCCGCCGCGGCGCGTGCTTCTCCGACGGCCACCCGATCACGAGCGCCGACGTGCTCTTCTCGTTCGAGGTGCTCTACGACCGCGAGCTCCACCCGTCGCTCCAGGACATCATCGCGGTCCAGGGCAAGCCCTTCGAGGTGTCGGCGCCGGACTCCTACACGGTCGTGACCCGCAGCGCCGCACCGCACGCGCTCACCGCCGCCATCGTGGGAGCACTGCGCATCCTGCCGCGCCACATCCTGGAGCCGGCCTATCGCCGCGGCGAGTTCGCTTCCGCCTACGGGGTCGCGACCGCCCCCGAGAGCCTGGTGACGAGCGGAGCGTTCCAGCTCGTCCAGTACGCGGGAGGGGAGAAGGTCGTTCTCGGCCGGAACCCCTACTGGTTCGGAGTGGACGCGCGCGGACAGCGGCTGCCGTACCTCGACGAGCTGGTGTTCGTGATCGTGACCGACCAGGACGCGGCGGTCGCCAAGTTCGAAGGCGGGGAGATCGACGCCGTCGACAACGTGAAGCCAGCCGACTACAAGCTCTACACCGACGGCGCGGCGCGCGGCGGCTACACGCTCTACGACCTCGGCCCTTCCCTCACGACCACGTTCATGTGGTTCAACCTCAACCGGGGCCACGTGCCGGCCAAGCACTACCGCTGGTTCGCGAACCGCGCGTTCCGGCGTGCGGTTTCGCAGGCGATCGACCGCGAGGCCATGATCCGCGGCCCGTATTTCGGGGAGGCGGTCAAGAACTGGTCCCACCTCACCGCCTCGAGCCGCGACTGGAATCCGGTCGACGTCGAGCGCCACGACTACGATCCGAAGGAGGCGGTGCGCCTGCTCGACAGCCTCGGCTACCGCGACCGCGACGGCGACGGCATGCGCGAGGACGACCGCGGCGAGCCGATCAGGTTCACGCTCAAGACGAACAGCGACAACAACGTCCGCGTCGCGCTCGCGACGCTGATCCAGGACGACCTCGCGCGGGTCGGGATCCGCTGCACGCCCGCGCCGATCCAGCTCAACACCCTCACCACCAACGTGCGTGAGGACTTCGACTACGACGCAATGCTGCTCGGCCTCGGCAGCGGCGTGCCGGCCGATCCCGCCATGACGGGCAACTTCCTGCTGTCGAGCGGGGCGTCGCACTACTGGAACGTGCGCCAGCCGGAGCCCACCACCGCCGCCGAGCGGGAGATCGACCGCCTCTATCGCGAGAACGTCGGCGAGTTCGACCCGGCGCTGCGGCAGCAGACGTGGAGGCGCATGGCGAACGTCCTCAACGGGGAGGACTTCGTGATCTGGCTCCCGGT
>DAIUEO010000060.1:8000-8943 GCA_036845125.1 Candidatus Eiseniibacteriota bacterium
CGATCCGGAACGGCTTCGGGAACATCCACCCCACGGTGCTGCCGCACCGGATTCTGTGGAACATCGACCGGGTGTTCGTGAAGAACGGCAAGCGCGTCTGACCTCCGCATGCGGAATTTCCTGATCGGGCGGCTGCTCCAGGTCGTCCCGCTCCTGCTCGGAATCTCCGCCCTCACCTTCCTGCTGATCCAGCTCGCGCCCGGCGACTTCCTCGCCACCATGGCCGAGAATCCCCAGATCTCGGGCGAGGCGCTGGACGCCATGCGCGTCCGCTTCGGGCTCGACCAGCCGTGGTACGTGCAGTACGGGCTGTACGTGCGGAACGTCTTCTTTCGTCTCGATTTCGGAGAGTCGTTCTCGCGGCACCAGCCGGTGTTCGACGTGCTGCGCGAGGGGGTGCTCAACACCCTGCTGCTGTCGGCCGCGGCGGCGGTGGTGACGTGGGGGCTCGCGATCCCGCTCGGCATCTGGGCCGCCGTGCGGCGCCACACCGCGATCGATCGCGCGCTCTCGTTCGGCGCCTTCGTCGGGCTCTCGATTCCCGAAGTGCTGTCCGGCCTGCTGCTGCTCCTCTTCGCGGCGCGCACCGGCTGGTTCCCGGTGGGGGGCATGCACTCGCTCGACTACGACCGGCTGCCGGCCGCGGGCCGGCTGCTCGACGTCGCGCGCCACCTGGTGCTGCCGGCGCTCGTGGCCGGACTGGTGCCGCTCGCCGGGCGTATGCGGCAGATGCGCGCGAGCCTGCTCGACGTGCTGTCGCTCGACTACATCACGACGGCGCGCGCCAAGGGCCTCTCCGAAACCGCGGTCGTGCTCCAGCATGCGCTGCGCAATGCGCTCAACCCGCTGATCACGCTCTTCGGCTACACGCTCGGGGCGCTGCTCTCGGGCGCCTTCGTCGCCGAGATTGTCTTCTCGTGGCCGGGCCTCGGACGCATCACCC
>DAIUEO010000060.1:8953-19641 GCA_036845125.1 Candidatus Eiseniibacteriota bacterium
GAGGCCCTGTTGTCGCAGGATCCCTACCTCGTGATGGGCTCGGTGCTGATGGCCTCCACCATGCTGATCCTCGGCAATCTCGTCGCCGATGTCCTGCTGCGCGTCGCCGACCCGCGTCTCCGCCATGAGTGATCACGCGCTCGATCCCGGACCGGCGCCGCTGTCGCCCGGGCGGCTCTTCGTCCGCCGCCTGCGGCGCAACCGCTTCGCGGTGGCGGGCGCGGTGCTGCTCGTGCTCTTCCACCTGCTCGCGCTGTTTGCACCGTTCCTCGCTCCGAACCCTCCCGAGGAGATCCACCGCGATCACTTCTACCACCCGCCGAGCCGCGTGCACTGGTTCGATCGCACCGGCCGCTTCCGCGGGCCCCACATTCATCCCACCCGGCTCGCCGATCTCTCGGAGCTCCGCTACGAGGAGGACCGCTCGGTGCGGGTGCCGCTCACGCTGTTCGCGACCGGCGCGCCCTACCGGCTGTGGGGGCTCCTGCCGATGGACCGCCACCTGCTCGGGGTCGCGCCGCCGCATCGCCTGTTCCTGCTCGGCGCCGATCCGCTCGGCCGGGACGTGTTCTCGCGGCTGCTCCACGGTGCGCGCGTCTCGCTCACGGTCGGGCTCGTTGGTATCGCCATTTCGTTCGCGCTCGGACTCCTGCTCGGTGGCGCCGCCGGCTACTTCGGCGGCTGGGTGGATCCGCTGATCATGCGGCTGGTCGAGCTGCTCCTGACCGTGCCCGGCCTCTACCTGATCGTCGCGCTGCGCGGGTTGTTCCCGGTCGACCTGCCGAGCCAGCAGGTGTACCTCGCGATCGTCGCGATCCTGGCGCTGATCGGCTGGGCCAGCCTCGCCCGCGTGATCCGCGGCATGGTGCTCACGATCCGGCGCTCGGACTATGTCACCGCCGCCGAGGCGCTCGGCATGGGACACCTCCGCATCATCGTGCGGCACATCCTTCCCAACACCGCCTCGTTCGTGATCGTGGCCGCCACCATCGCCGTGCCGGGCTACATCCTCGGCGAAGTGTTCCTGTCGTTCCTGGGGGTCGGCGTCCAGGAGCCGAGCGCCTCGTGGGGCAACATGCTGAGCCAGGCGCGCTCGCTGCGCGCGCTCACGTCGTTCCCGTGGCTCCTGTTCTCGCCCGGCCTCGCGATCTTCCTCACCGTCATGGCGTTCAATTTCCTGGGCGACGGCTTGCGCGATGCGCTCGATCCCCGCACAGTGCCGGCGAGGGACCTTTAGATGAGCCCATTGCTCGAAGTGCGAAATCTTCAGACCCACTTCCACACGGACGGCGGCGTGGTGCGCGCGGTCGACGGCGTCTCGTTCGACCTCGAGGCGGGTCGCACGCTGGCGCTCGTCGGCGAATCGGGGAGCGGCAAGAGCGTGACCTCGCTTTCCATCCTGCGGCTCGTCGCGAGCCCGCCGGGTCGCATCGTGGGAGGGGAGATCCGCTTCCGCGGCGAGGACCTCCTGAAGCTGCCGCCGGCCCGCATGCGCGCCGTCCGCGGCAAGGAGATCGCGATGATCTTCCAGGAGCCGATGACCTCGCTGAACCCGGTGTACACGTGCGGCGAGCAGATCATCGAGGCCCTGGTGCTCCACGAGCGGCTCGCGCGCCGCGCCGCGCGTGCCCGCGCGATCGAGATGCTGAAGCGGGTCGGGATCCCGTCGCCCGAGCAGCGCGTGGACGAGTACCCGCACCAGATGTCGGGCGGCATGCGCCAGCGGGTGATGATCGCGATGGCGCTCGCGTGCTCGCCCGCGATCCTGATCGCTGACGAGCCGACCACGGCCCTCGACGTTACGATCCAGGCCCAGATCCTCGAGCTCCTGAAGGAGCTCCAGCGCGAGATGGGGATGGCGGTGCTGCTCATCACCCACGATCTCGGTGTGGTGGCCGAGGTGGCGGACCGGGTGGCGGTGATGTACGCGGGGCAGATCGTCGAGACGGCCGGGGTCGCCGAGCTGTTCGAGCGGCCGCTCCATCCCTACGCGGCGGGACTCCAGGCCTCGCGACCGCTGCTCGGCGAGCGCCAGGAGCGCCTGCGCGTCATTCCCGGCACGGTGCCCGATCCCACGCGCTTCCCGGAAGGCTGCCGCTTCCGCCCGCGCTGCCCGGTGGCGATCCCGCGCTGCATCGAGATGCCGGGGCTCGACCCGCAGCCGGGCGAACGGTTCGCGCGCTGCTGGCGGTCGGGCGAGATCGCGGCCGGCACGCTCGACCCGGTGCGGACCCCCGAGGAACGCCGCGCGTGAGCGGCACGCCCGAAGCCCCGCTGCTCGAGGTCGAGCAGCTCACGAAGCACTTCCCGATCCGCCGCGGCCTGTTCGGGCGCACGGCGGGGGCGGTGCGCGCGGTCGACGGGGTGTCGTTCGCGGTCCAGCCCGGCGAAGTGCTGGGGCTCGTGGGGGAGAGCGGCTGCGGCAAGACGACCGTCGGCCGCTGCGTGCTGCGCCTGGTCGAGCCGACCGCGGGGACGATCCGCTTCGAGGGCGTCGACATCACCCGGCTCTCGCGCCGCGAGCTGCGTCCGCTGCGGCGGCGCATGCAGATCATCTTCCAGGATCCGTACTCGAGCCTGAACCCGCGGTTGACGGTCGGCAGCATGCTGGCCGAGCCGCTCGCGATCCACGGGATCGCCCGCGGAGCAAAAGCCCGCGAGCGCGTGGCGGAGCTGCTCGAGCGGGTGGGGCTCTCACCGGGTCACGCCGGCCGCTACCCGCACGAGTTCTCAGGCGGCCAGCGCCAGCGGATCGGCATCGCCCGCGCGCTCGCGGTCGAGCCGCGACTGATCGTCGCCGACGAGCCGGTGTCGGCGCTCGACGTCTCGATCCAGGCGCAGATCGTGAACCTGCTGCGCGATCTCCAGCGCGCACTCCGGCTCACGTACATCTTCGTCGCCCACGACCTGTCGGTGGTCGAGCACCTCTCGGACCGGGTGGCCGTGATGTATCTCGGCCGCATCGTGGAGCTCGCGACCCGCGACGCCCTCTATGCGCGGCCGCTCCATCCGTACACCGTCGCCCTGCTGTCGGCGGTGCCCGCCGCCACCCCCGAGCGGCGGCGCTCGCGCATCGTGCTCCAGGGCGACGTGCCGAGCCCGGCCGCGCCGCCCTCCGGGTGCCGCTTCCACACGCGCTGCCCGATGGCCCAGCCGATCTGCTCCGTCGAAGAGCCACGCCTCCGCGAGATCGCGCCGGGACATTCGTCGGCGTGCCACTTCGCCGAGACGCTGCTCGCCGGAACCGCCGCCCTGTCCTCGCAGCGCCCCCAGACCGCCAATTGACCCAACGGGTCCCCGCGAAGCGGGAAACACCCCAGCGTTGACACTTAGGCCGGCCGTCTAGCGCTTCGCGCTCCGGCTGAGCCCGTGACGCCAACTGTGCCTGCCGTTGGGCGTTGGAGCGTCGGCCACGACCCCGCGGAAGCCCTCTCCCCGGCGGCACCCGCCTTGCGTTTGTCATCGGGTACGCGCCGTCGCTGCAGCACGGGCGACGGCGTCACAACCGAAAGCAAGACGTTCCCTGCGCTGCCCGTGATCGACTGGCTGTGGGCTAATCCCCCTATCGCGAGCGAAGGAGTCCCTGGCCCGGCGCACGACAATCGTGGGGAACCTTTTTAGCGGGCCCCGGCCCTGCGGCACTCACCGCAGCAACCTGCATCTGGCGCGCAGACCGGGGCCCATACATTTTCCTCCGGCCGATTCATGCGCTTCCCGTCGGCGGAATCCTTCCGGCCATGCTAGATTCCGCCCCGGCCGAGTGCGGCGAGGGATGGGCCGTGCCGCGCGGCCGGAAGCCTGTCAGGAACCCCCTGACGAACTTCAAAACAGGAAAGGGAGGTCCGCCATGACCAAGGCTGATCTGGTCGAACAGATCTCCGTTCAGACCGGAGTCTCCAAGAACCACACCGCGCTCATCTTGGACGGCGTGCTGGATTCGCTGTGCCGCGCGCTCAGCGAGGGCCGGCACGTCGAGATCCGCGGCTTCGGCACCTTCAAGGTCCGTGAGCGCCGCGCCCGCCGTGCCCGCAATCCGCGGAGCGGAACAGAAGTGATGGTGCCGGCCAAGCTGGTTCCGGTGTTCAAGCCGAGCAAGGAACTCAAGGCACAGGTTCTCGGGACCGCCCCGGAGCCGGTCGGCGTCTGATACGTCCAGCAGGGAGAACGAATGGGATCTGGGAAGAAGCGGAAGCGAAAGAAGATCGCCACCCACAAGCGGAAGAAGCGGCTCCGGAAGAACCGTCATAAGAAACGCATCCGCTAGGCAAGGTGGCGGGGCGCGCGATCCGAACGCCGCCCCGCGCCTCATCGGCCGCGTGGAACGCGGGCGCGGGCAATGGTGGTTCGACCCCGCGCGACGCTGGCGCGGCGGACGCCGCGAGCTGATCTGGCGCGGCCCCCACGGTCCTCAGGAAGGCGACTATTGCGTCGCCGAGGTTCCGGACGAGGGCCCGGCGTTCCTCATCGAGATCCTCGGCGCCGAGGATCGCCCGGAGTGGGACGACGCGAGCGTCATCTCCCAGCACCGGCTGCGGCACCGCTTTCCGCCCGCGGTCGAGCAGGAGGTCGCGCGTGCCACCGCGCCCGGCAGCCGCGAGCGCGCCGGGCGTCTCGACCTCCGCGACCAGCTGGTGTTCACCATCGATCCCGAGGACGCGCGGGATCACGACGACGCGCTCTCGATCGAGACGCTGGAGAAGGACCGCGTGCGGGTCGGCATCCACATCGCCGACGTCTCGCACTACGTGAAGCCCGGCAGCGCTCTCGACCGCGAGGCGCGGCTGCGGGGGACGAGCACGTACCTGCCGGGTGGCGTGGTGCCCATGCTGCCCCACTCGCTGTCGTCGGACCTGTGCTCGCTTCGCCCCGACCAGGACCGCCTCACGCTGTCGGTGATCGTCGTGCTGGACGGCGCGGGCGGCGTCCACGACGTACGCTTCGCCGAGACCGTGATCCGGAGCCGCCACCGGCTGAACTACGGAGAGGTGCAGGAGCACTTCGACGGACACCGGCGCTTCGACGCCGCGCTCGAGCAGGCCCTCTCCGGATTACGCGCCACCGCCCGCGCGCTGCGGGCCCGCCGCCGCACGCTCGGCGCGCTCGAGCTCGAAATCCCGGAGGTGAAGGCGTGGGTCGACGCCCAGGGCGACGTGATCCGCCTCGAGCGCCGCATGCACCTCGAGAGCCACGAGCTGATCGAGGAGTTCATGCTGCTCGCCAACCGCTGCGTGGGCGCCGAGGGCGCGCGCCGCACCGCCGGCGTGCTCTACCGCGTGCACGAACCCCCTTCGCCGCTCAAGCTCACGGAGCTCGACGTGGTGCTGAAGACGCTCGGGCTTCCGCGGATGGGGGCGGTGCACGATCCGGCGCGGGCGCTCCAGGCCCTGCTCGCCGTTCCGCTCGACCGCGCCCATCGCGGACTACTCCACCGCATCGTGCTGCGCTCACTCGCGCGCGCCCGCTACCTCGAGCGCGATCTCGGCCACTTCGGGCTCGCCGCCTCCGCCTACTGCCACTTCACCTCGCCGATCCGCCGCTACCCGGATCTCCACAACCACGCGCGCGTGCGTGAGTGGATCCGCGACCAGCGGAGCGCGGCGTGGGATCCGGTCGAGAACGCGGCGCTCGCCGCGCAGTGCACCGGGTGCGAACAGATTGCGACGGACGCGGAACGGGAGGCCGTGAAGGTCAAGGGGCTCCGCTGGCTGGAAGGGCGACTCGGGCATACCGGTTCGGGTATCATCACCGGCCTGATTCCGGCAGGTCTCTTTGTCGAGCTCGATGAGGTCCCGGTCGAAGGGTTCGTCCGGGTCTCGCGTGAGATCGACGATCACTTCACTCTCGATGCGACCGGGGTGCGTCTCGTAGGACGCCGCACACGACGCCGGTTCGCTCTCGGGGACACAATCAAGGTCACGGTTGCGCGGGTGGATGTGCCCGCGCGGGAATGCGACTTCGCCCTGGCGGTGACACCTTCCGCCATGCGTCGTCGACATCGGAGGGGATGATGCCCCAGGGTTCAGGCCGCCGCCGTAACGAGAGACGCAGGAGTCCACGAGCCGACGCACGTCTCAGCATGCGCGTGGAGGGTCCGCGTGACGGCGAGCCGGCGCAGATCGTCACCGAGAGTCAGAACATTTCATCGAGCGGGGTGTACTGCACCTCTTCACAGTATCTCGCCCCACTCTCCAAGATCGGGCTGACGCTGGTGCTGCCGCGTATTCCCGGCTCCGAGGGGAACGAACTCGTAAAGTGCGAGGGAATCGTGGTGCGCTGCGACCCGGTGGCGCGCCGCTCGGAGCGGGCGTGGGAGCTGGCCTGCATGTTCTCGGATCTCGACGGTCCGCGCCGCGTGCTGCTGGAGGATTTCGTCACGTGGCGGAACCTCCAGGCCCTGCGCGCCGCCACGCGCCCCAAGCCCAAGCCGAAGGCGAAGGCGAAGGCGAAGGCCACCGCCGCCCGCGGGACCCGGCGGGCCGCCGCCAAGACGCGCACTGCCCCGGCCCGGAAGACCGCGCGCAAGCGGGTGGCCGCCCGCGGCGCCCGCCGCGCAACCGCGACGCGGAAGACGGGCGGGCGCCGGTCGTCCTGATCCCGAACGGAGGCATCCGGTGAGGCTCGTGGTTCACCCGGGCGGCGCATTGTCCGGCGAATTCGAGCCCCCGGGCGACAAGTCGATCACCCATCGCGCGCTGATCCTCGGGCTCCTGTCGTCACGGCCGCTCGAGGTGCTCGGCGCGAACCCGGGGCTCGACTGCGCGGCGACCGCCGCCGCGGCGCAACTGCTGGGCGCCGAGGTCACGGCCACGCGCATCGCGGGGCCCGCACAGCTCCGCGAGCCCCCGCGCGCGATCGACTGTGGAAACTCGGGCACCACGCTGAGACTCCTCGCGGGCGTGCTCGCCGCGCAGCCCTTCCCGAGCGTCCTCACCGGCGACGCGTCGCTCCGGAGCCGGCCGATGGCCCGCATCATGGCGCCGCTCTTGGCCATGGGAGCGAGGCTCCACGCGCAGGACGGCGGGCTCGCGCCGATCACCGTTCAGGGTGCGCCGCTCACCGCGATCGACTGGACGTGCCCGGTGGCAAGCGCCCAGGTCGAATCGTGCGTGCTGCTCGCCGCGACCTTCGCGAAGGGGAGGACGTCGGTGAGCCTGCCGGGTCCGGCGCGCGATCATTCGCTCCGCATGCTCGGCGCCTTCGGCGCCCAGGTCGAGGTCGAGCCGCTGGCCGGCGGCGGACGCCGCGCGAGTCTCCTAGGTCCCGTGCGGCTCGCGGGGCCGACACGTCTCCGCGTGCCGGGTGATTTCTCGTCCGCCGCGTTCTTCCTCGCGGCCGCCGCCACCGGGGGCGAGGTCACTGCGCGCGGAGTCGGCCTCAATCCGACACGCGATGGCCTGCTCGAAGTCCTCGAACGGATGGGCGCCGAGGTCGTGCGGGAGGACCTCGGCGAGGAATCGGGGGAGCCGGTGGGCGACGTGACCGTGCGCGGCCGCGCGGCGCTCTCCGGCGTGGACGTGCCTTCCGGGTGGATCCCGCGACTGATCGACGAGGTTCCGGCACTCGCGGTGGCCGCGGCTTTTGCCCGCGGCCGCACGCGTCTCACCGGGGCCGGCGAGCTTCGCCACAAGGAGAGCGACCGCATCGCCACGCTTGTCCAGGGACTGCGCGGCCTCGGCATCGAGGCGGCGGAGCTTCCGGACGGCCTCGAGATCACGGGCGGACGTCCGACCGGCGGGCGGGTCGACGCGCGCGGCGACCACCGGATCGCGATGGCATTCGCCACGCTCGCCACGCGGGCTTCGGGCCCGGTCACGATCGACGACGCGTCGAGCATCGTGACCTCCTACCCGGGCTTCATCGCCGAACTGTCGCGGCTCGGCGGGCGCATCGAGGCGGTGGCGGCGGCATGACGTTCGTGGTGACGATCGACGGACCCGCCGCGGCGGGGAAGAGCACCACCGCCCGAGCGGTCGCCTCGCGCCTCGGGTTCCTTTACGTGGACACCGGCGCGCTCTACCGCGCGCTCGCGCTCAAGGTGCTCGAGCAGGGCCTGCGTCCCGAGGATCCGGACGCGGTCGCGCGCATGCTTTCCGAGACGCGGCTCGAGCTCGCGGGAACGCCCGAGGAGCCGCGGGTCACGCTCGACGGGGAGGACGTGACCGGCCGCATCCGCACTCCGGACGTGAGTGAGATGTCCTCGCGGCTCGCCGCCCTGCCGGCGGTGCGCCGCGGCCTCATCGAGATCCAGCGGCGGCTCCGCGAGATGGGGCCGCTGGTCGCCGAGGGCCGCGACCTCGGCACCGTGGTCTATCCGGACGCGGAGGTGAAGATCTTCCTCGACGCCAGCGTCGAGGTGCGGGCCCGGCGGCGCTTCGACGAGCTCCGGGGCCGGGACATCGCGGTCACCTCGGACCAGGTGGTCGAAGACCTGGGGCGGCGTGACGCCCGCGACCGGGAGCGGGTGGAGAGTCCTCTCAAACCGGCCCCCGATGCGGTTACGATCGATACGACCGGGCTCGGCCTCGAAGGTCAGATCCAGGCCGTGGTGGACCTGGTGGCGCGCCACCCGCGGGCTCCGGTATCCCGATGACCTCAAGGCGCCGGGTGGGGATGGACCGGATGGATCGGATGGATCGATGGATCGGGCAAGCTGCAATTCGCGGGCCGGCAGCACTGGAATCCGGCCGGATGCGGGCTAGGAGTTTTCTTGCGCGCGTACTATAGTGCCGTCCGGTTTCTGGCGAGGACTCTGTTTGGAGTCCTGACGGGGTGGCGGATACGTGGCGCGGAAGGCGTCCCGGGATCCGGCGGCCTGATTCTCGCGGCCAATCACATCTCGTTCTGGGATCCTCCGCTGCTCGGGGCTGCAGTGCCCCGGGAAATGCACTACCTCGCCAAACAGGAGTTGTTCTCGACTCCGCTTCTGGGTCCGCTCATCCAGAGTCTCAACTCGATCCCGATTCGGCGCGGTTCCGCCGATCTCGCGGGTCTGTCGCGGGCCATCGAGAAGCTCAAGTCGGGCGGGGCGCTGATCATGTTCCCCGAAGGCAGCCGAATGCGGGACGGCGAGTTGCATCCCGCGCGCCCCGGAGTGGGGCTGCTGGCGGTGCACGCGGACGCGATGATCCTTCCGACCTGCATCTCCGGCAGCAATCATCCGGGGAAGTGGTGGAACCGCGGGGCGCGGGTGCGGATCACGTTCGGCACGGCGCGTCACTGGCGGGCGTTCGCAGGACCCGAGGACCCGGTGCCGGGCCGCGCGCTGTACCAGCGGATCGGCGACGAGATCATGCGGGAGGTCGCAGCACTGAAGAGGGACCAGGACACATCGGCATCACTCGGCGCGGCCTGAGCCGCGCCTCCATTCCATACGTTTCGAGGAGGCTTCACCCGATGCTGGAAACCACCGAATCGACCTTCAACCCCGTCGTGGAAACACCGCGCCGGGCGCCGGCCCTTCCGCTCATTCCGCTCAACGCTGACGACGAGGACGACCTCACGCCCGAAATGCGTGCCGAGATGTTCGGGGTGTACGAGGAGTCCATGCGCTCGATCGGAGAAGGCGAGATCGTGCGCGGCACGGTTCTCTCGATCGACGACAAGGATGTGCTCGTCGACGTCGGCTTCAAGAGCGAGGGCGTCATCTCGCTCTCCGAGTTCCCGGACCCCTCGAGCATCAAGGTCGGGGACATCCTCGACGTCTTCCTCGAGAAGATGGAGAACCAGGACGGCCTGGTCGTGCTCTCGAAGCAGCGCGCCGACTTCGTCCGGGTGTGGGACCGCGTCAAGGAGGCCCACGACTCCGAGCAGGTGGTGGAAGGACGGATGGTGCGCCGCATCAAGGGCGGCGTGGTGGTGGATCTCTACGGCGTCGAGGCCTTCCTGCCGGGATCGCAGATCGCGCTCCGCCAGGTGCAGAACGTCGACTCGCTGCTCGGCCAGAACGTGCGGGTCAAGATCATCAAGCTCAACAAGCGGCGCCGGAACATCGTGGTGTCCCGCCGCGCCGTGCTCGAGGAAGAGCGCGACCGCATGAAGGCGACGATCCTCAAGGATCTCGCCAAGGATCAGATCCGCGAAGGCCAGGTCAAGAACATCACCGACTTCGGCGCGTTCGTGGACCTCGGCGGCATCGACGGCCTGCTCCACATCACCGACATGTCGTGGGGCCGTGTCGCTCACCCGTCGGAGATGGTCAAGATCGGCGACAGGATCAGGGTCAAGGTGCTCAACTTCGATCCCGAGAAGGAGCGCATCTCGCTCGGCCTGAAGCAGCTCGAGCCCTACCCGTGGGCCGGCGTCGAGGACAAGTACAAGGTCGGCGACCGCATCAAGGGCAAGGTGGTCTCGATCACCGACTACGGCGCATTCATCGAGCTCGAGAAGGGCGTCGAGGGCCTGATCCACGTCTCCGAGATGTCGTGGACGCGCCACGTGCGTCACCCCTCGAAGGTCGTGAACATCGGCGACTTCATCGACGCCGTGGTGCTCAAGGTGGACCCGGCGAACGAGAAGATCTCGCTCGGCCTGAAGCAGGTGGAGCCCGATCCGTGGCTCACGCTCGACCAGAAGTACCCGGTCGGCATGCGGGTCAAGGGCAAGGTCCGGAACCTCACGAACTTCGGCGCCTTCGTCGAGCTCGAGGAGGGCATCGACGGACTCGTGCACGTCTCCGACATGTCGTGGAC